>NZ_AGSX01000136.1 GCF_000235745.1 Stutzerimonas stutzeri SDM-LAC
TCGTTGGCCATGCCGGTGTTGGTCGGCCGCGCCGGTGCACTGGCCGCCAGCGCGCCGAGCTTGCCAGCCCTGCCGAGCGCCTTGCGCACCTTGGTGGTCAATTGCTCGTTGGAGAATGGCTTGCCGATGAAGTCGGACACGCCGGACTGAATCGCCTGGACCACATTTTCCTTGTCGCCACGGCTGGTGACCATGATGAACGGGGTGGCTTTGAGCTTTTCCTGAGCGCGGCACCAGGTGAGCAGCTCGAGGCCGGACATTTCCGGCATCTCCCAATCACAGAGGATCAGGTCGAACGAATCGCGGTCGAGCATCTGCTGGGCCTTGCGCCCGTTCACAGCGTCCTCGATACGAATCCCCGGGAAGTGGCTACGCAACCCCTTCTTGATCAAATCCCGAATGAAGGGCGCGTCATCCACCACCAGCACACTGACCTTGCTCATCACTCGCTCCTGCTTGAATGGCCGCCAGCATAGCGTTAGCAGCCCAACGAAAAAAGCATTCCAGACCAAAGCAACACCCAGCCGTATGCAAGGCGTCTGTCTGCTCCCGATCAGGACAACGCCTGGATCTGCCCGGCATACTGCAGGTATTCCGCTCAGCAATCGCGAGGCCGCCATGGTTCAGCATATTCTCGTCGCCCACGATCTCAGCCCCGACGCCGATCTGGCCTTGAGCCGCGCAGCGCAATTGGCGCAGCAGACCGGGGCACGCCTGAGCGTGCTGCATGTTCTGGCCGGCGAACCGGGCGCGACAGAGCAACAGAACGCCCAGACTTATCTGCAGACGGCGCTTGAGCGCCACGGCCTTGCCCAGCTGCAGCCCTGGATCCGTAGAGGCCGTGCCGCCGAGGAAATTATTACCCAGGCCGCCGGGCTGGAAATCGACTTGCTGGTGATGGGCCGTCATCACCGCCAGTCGCCGCAGGGATTCGCCGGTACCACACTGGAGCAAGTACTGCAGAACTGCCCCGCACCGCTGCTACTGGCGGTCGCGCCGGCAGTGCCCTACTCACGGGCGCTGGCCGCGTTGGATTACTCCAACTGCGCCAGCCGCGCGCTACAGGCGGCGTGGCAACTGTTGCCGACTGCCAGCGATCTGACGGCACTGAACGTCTACGAAATGGCCGAACTGCACCAGCCGAGCGAGCCTGACCTGGCGCTGCAGCGCGAACTGTTCGATCAGTTGCTCAGCGACCTTCGCGCTGACCTGCGCAACACCAGCGCGCGGCTTCATTCGAGCCTTCGTTACGGTGAGCGCAGCAGTTGCCTCGACGCCGCCATCGCAGCGCTGCAACCGCAACTTCTTGCGTTGGGCAGCCACAGCCGTAGCGAACTAAGCAACGCCCTGCTCGGCAGCCTGACCCGGCAATACCTCGACCAACCACCCTGCGATGTGTTGATCGCTCCTTGAGTCAGCTCTGACCGGCGGGTTGCCGCCCCTCCGCCAAGCACCTGCCCGGCCGCTCAGACGCCGAATCTGACGGCACAACGCCCACTCACCACGCCGCCTTCGCACTCGACGCGGTTGCGCCTGCGCAAACCCCTGCTACGTTTAGTTCTACGAACAATAACAAGACGAACCACATGCCAGGTCAGGTGACTACGCAGCTTTCGGGGCCATCGACGACCCGTGCCCGCCCGGCACGAAAGCGGTCTTCCACGTTCGCTTTGCATAGCCCAATTCAGCCAGGCGCATGGATGCCTCGCCAGCGATCTACCTGCCCTCGTACCGCTCCGGCAACGCGCTCAGGCCAACACGTCCGCAGACCGAACAAGCAACACCCAGTACCCACCGAACCGTTCAGCTCGTGGCAAAGACCACGTGCCGTGCTGTAAGCGGTCGACCCCAGCAAGGAGATAAGCGATGAAGCTTCTGGCAATTGCAACGGCAGCACTGAGCGCCGCAGCCCTTCCGGCCGTAGCCGCAGAAATATCCGATGGAAAGGTGAAGATCGGCATCCTGAACGATCAATCGGGGGTCTACGCCGACTTTGGCGGCAAATGGTCCTACGAGGCGGCAAAGATGGCAGCCGAGGACTTCGGCGGGACCGTGCAAGGCGCGCCGATCGAAATCGTGACCGCCGACCACCAGAACAAACCGGACATCGCCTCGAACATCGCCCGGCAATGGTACGACCGAGAAGAGGTCGACTCGATCATGGAACTGACCACGTCCTCCGTCGCATTGGCCGTCCAGGGGATATCCAAGGACAAGAAGAAGATCGACCTGGTAACCGGTGCCGCCACCACCGAGCTCACCGGCAAACAATGCTCACCCTACGGCTTCCACTGGGCCTATGACACCCACGCGCTGGCGGTTGGCACCGGTGGCGCACTGGTTTCCCAGGGCGGCGACAGCTGGTACTTCCTCACCGCCGACTACGCGTTCGGCTATTCGCTCGAAGAGCAGACCAGCGAGTTTGTGAAAAACAAGGGCGGCGAAATCAAGGGCTCGGTGCGCCATCCGTTGGCGACGAACGACTATTCCTCCTTCCTGCTGCAAGCGCAGGCATCCGGCGCTGAGGTGATCGGCCTGGCCAATGCGGGGCTGGATACCGCCAACGCGATCAAGCAGGCCGCCGAGTTCGGCATCGTCGCCAGTGGGCAGCGACTGGCGGCGTTGCTCTTCACCCTATCCGAGGTGCACGGGCTGGGCCTGAAAGCCGCACAAGGCCTGACGCTGACGGAAAGTTACTACTGGGGCCGGGACGACAAGTCCCGCGAGTTCGCGCAGCGCTTCTTCAAGCGCACCGGACGGATGCCGAACATGGTCCACGCCGGCACCTACTCGGGCGTCATGCAGTACCTCAAGGCCATCGACAAGGTCGGTACCGACGAGACCGAAGCCGTCGCCAAGGCCATGCACGAGATGCCGGTGGACGACATGTTCGCGCGCAACGCCAAGGTCGGCGCCAACGGGCGTCTGATCAGTGACGTCTATCTGATGGAAGTGAAGAAGCCGGAAGAAAGCAAGCAAGCCTGGGACTACTACAAGGTGCTCGCCACCGTTCCGGGAGACGAGGCGTACCTCAAGCCAGCTGAAAGCGGCTGCGACCTGGCCAAGCAATAAGCATGGCGACCAGCAGTAGCAGCATCGCAGGGGGCGCCGCGGCGCCCCCGAACACCGACGACCAGTCGCGCGTCGTGCTCTCGGCGCGCGGGCTGCGTCGCGATTTCGGCGGCTTCGTGGCGGTGAACAACGTCGATCTGGACGTACATCACGCCCGGGTCCACGCGCTGATCGGACCCAACGGCGCCGGCAAGACCACGGTGTTCAATCTTCTCACCAAGTTCCTGCAACCTTCGAGCGGCACCATCTGCCTGCTCGATCACGACATCACCCGCGGCGACCCGGCCAAGGTGGCGCGCATGGGGCTGGTGCGGTCATTCCAGATTTCTGCGGTATTTCCACACCTGAGCGTTCTGGAAAACGTGCGGGTGGCGCTGCAGCGACCCGGTGGGCTGGCGACGCAATTCTGGTTGCCGCTGCGCTCGCTGAACCGGCTCAACGAGCGCGCCATGGCGCTGATCGAGTCAGTGGGCCTGCAGGACGCCTGGCAGAGCCCCGCCGCAGACCTGTCCTACGGGCGCAAACGCGTCCTGGAGATCGCGACCACCTTGGCGCTGGACCCGAAGGTATTGCTGCTGGACGAGCCGATGGCCGGGATGGGCCATGAAGACGTACACATCGTCTCCGAGCTGATCCGTGAGGTCGCCCGTGACAGGGCCATCCTGATGGTGGAACACAACCTCAAGGTGGTTGCCGATCTGTGCGATGAAGTCACGGTGCTGCAGCGAGGAGAAATCCTCACCTCGGGTGATTACCAGACCGTGAGCCAGGACGCCCGCGTGCGTGAAGCCTACATGGGGACGGAAGATGACTGAGGCTACCGCATTGCTGAGCGTTCGCGAACTGAACGCCTGGTATGGCGAAAGCCATGCCCTGCATGGCATCGATCTGGATGTGCACCAAGGCGAAACCGTGACCCTGCTCGGCCGCAACGGCGTGGGCAAGACCACGGCGCTGCGCTCGATCATGGGCATCATCCGCAAGCGCAGCGGTTCGATTCACTTCGATGGACGCGACATGATGCGCGTCCCGCTGCACCGCACCGCCCACACCGGTATGGGCTTCGTGCCCGAGGAGCGTGGAATCTTTGCCTCCCTGACCGTGGACGAGAACCTCACCCTGCCGCCGATCATTGCCAAAGGCGGCATGAGCACCGAAGAAATCTACCAGCTGTTTCCCAACCTCAAGGAGCGGCGCAACAGCCCGGGTACCAAGCTTTCCGGTGGCGAGCAACAGATGCTGGCGATTGCCCGGATCCTGCGCACCGGCGCGAAGCTACTGCTTCTCGACGAACCCACCGAAGGCCTGGCCCCGGTGATCGTCCAGCGCATCGGCGATGTGCTGCTGGCCCTCAAGGAGCGCGGCATGACCATCCTGCTGGTGGAGCAGAATTTCCGCTTCGCCAGCAAGGTCGCGGATCGTTTCTACCTGGTCGACCACGGACGGATCGTTGACAGCTTCCACGTCGATGAGCTGCCTGACCGCATGACCATTCTCAACGAAACCCTGGGGGTCTGATGACGGCGATTTTCGGCGTACCTATCCAGGCCTTCCTCGGCCAACTGCTGATCGGGCTGATCAACGGCTCCTTCTACGCCATGCTCAGCCTCGGCCTGGCGATCATCTTTGGCCTGCTCAAAGTGATCAATTTCGCTCACGGCGCGCAGTACATGATGGGCGCCTTCGCCGGCTACCTGCTGCTGGCGGTGCTCGGCATCGGTTACTGGCCGGCATTGATTCTCGCGCCGCTTATTGTCGGGCTCGCCGGCGCCGGAATAGAACGCTTCGCGCTGTCGCGGTTGTACAACCTCGATCATCTCTACAGCCTGTTATTCACCTTTGGCCTGGCCCTCGCGCTGGAAGGCGCCTTCCGCTACTACTACGGCTCTTCAGGCCAGCCTTACGCCGTGCCCGATCTGCTATCGGGCGGCTACAACCTGGGCTTCATGTTCCTGCCCAAATACCGCGCCTGGGTGGTGGTGGCGTCGCTGATCATCTGCCTGAGCACCTGGCTGCTCATCGAGAAAACCAAGCTCGGCGCCTACCTGCGCGCCGCCACGGAAAACCCGACGCTGGTGCGTACCTTCGGTATCAACGTGCCGCTGTTGCTGACCTTCACCTATGGCCTGGGCGCTGGCCTGGCGGGGCTGGCGGGCATTCTTGCGGCGCCGATCTATCAGGTCAGTCCGCTGATGGGATCGAACCTGATCATCGTCGTCTTCGCCGTCGTGGTGGTCGGCGGGATGGGGTCGATCCTCGGTTCGATCATCACCGGCTATATGCTCGGCGTTCTAGAAGGACTGACCAAGGTGTTCTACCCCGAAGCCTCGAATATCGTGATTTTCGTGGTGATGGCGATTGTCTTGCTCGTGCGTCCGGCGGGCCTTATGGGGAGGGATGGCTGACATGCAGCATGCAACCGCAAACCCGACCACGACGCGCAGGCGCTGGAATGCCGAAACCATCCTGATCCTGCTCGGCGTCGCCGCGCTGGTTCTGGCGCCGCTGCACTTCTATCCCGTGTTTCTGATGAAGGTGATGTGCTTTGCCCTGTTTGCCTGCGCCTTCAACCTGCTGCTGGGCTACACGGGCATCCTTTCGTTCGGTCACGCTGCGTTCTTTGGCGGCGCCGCCTACTTCACTGCCCATGCGGTCAAGGAATGGGGGCTGACCCCAGAGCTGGGCATCCTGGTCGGCGTGTTCGGCGCCGCGGTGCTCGGACTGGTGATCGGCTTTCTGGCGATCCGACGACAGGGCATCTACTCGACGATGATCACCCTGGCGCTGTCGCAGATGTTTTTCTTTTTCTGCCTGCAGGCTCCGTTCACCCATGGCGAGGACGGCATACAGGGCATCCCCCGTGGTCACCTGTTCGGCCTGATCGACCTGAAAGAACCGCTGCACATGTATTTCTTCGTACTCAGCGTGTTCCTGCTGGGAATGCTGGCGATCTGGCGGATCGTCAATTCGCCGTTCGGCATGATCCTCAAGTCGATCCGCGAGAACGAAAGCCGCGCCATCTCGCTAGGCTATTCGGTGACGCGCTACAAGCTCGGCGCATTCGTCATGTCGGCGGCGCTGGCCGGGCTGGCCGGCGGATTGAAAGCGATGGTATTTCAATTCGCCACGCTCACCGACGTCAGCTGGCAGATGTCCGGCGAGGTGGTACTGATGACGCTGCTGGGCGGCATCGGCACGCTGGTGGGACCGGTGTTCGGCGCGGCGCTGGTGACCGGTCTCGGCAACTACTTCGCGACGTCCGAGCTGCCGGTCACGCTGCTCACCGGCATCATCTTCATGGTCTGCGTGCTGATCTTCCGTCGCGGCATCGTCGGCGAACTCTATGCCACGCGTCTCGGTCGGCGGGTCGAGCAGTCCCGGAAAGACTGATTCAGTTGCCTTCCAGATGCCCGTGCAGCTCGATGAACTGCTGGGTCAGCTTGTGGCGCGAGTCAAAATGGATGAGTGGTGTGCAGACCTGATGCGATTCGCGCATCCGCACCGAACTCATCAGGTGCACGGGCAGCACCGGTAGACCCTCGGCGAGCAGCTCGTCAATCATCTGCTGCGGCAATGCAGCACGAGGTTGAAACTGGTTGACCACGATGCCTTCGACTTCAAGGCCTTCGTTATGGTCCTCCTGCAGCTCCTCGATTTCATCGAGCAGGCTGTACAGCGCCTGGCGCGAGAAGCTGTCGCAGTCGAAGGGAATCAGGCAGCGGTCTGCGGCGATCAGCGCCGACACGGTAAAGAAGTTCAGCGCCGGCGGCGTGTCCAGATAGATGCGTTCGTATTCTTCGGAGAGGGTGTTCAACAGCTTTCGCAGCTTGTTGATCTTGTGCTTCGCCTCGAGCTTCGGCTGCAGATCAGCAAGCTCGGCGGTCGCCGTGATCAGATGCAGATTCTCGAAACGGGTTTCGGTGATCGGTGGGCGGGCTTTTTTTCCCGCCGGCCCACCGGCCAGGATCTGCTTAAAGTAATCGGCGATGCCTGTCGGCAGTTCGTCGCCGGTCAAGCCTGTGAGGTAGTGGCTGGAGTTGGCCTGCGCATCGAGGTCGATCACCAGCGTGCGATAACCCTGCGCCGCGCTCACTGCCGCCAGATTACAGGCAATGCTGGACTTTCCGACGCCCCCCTTCTGATTGAACACGACCCTGCGCATGCCACAGCCTCAAAAATCCCTGGGTGGTCGAGTCTATACGGCAAATATGACAGCAGGGTTACCACGCGAGACAAACCCGACCAAAGTCCATCACACCGCCACGGGCGCCTTGATGTGCGGATGGGCTTCGTAACCCACCAGCTCGAAGTCCTCGAAGCGGAAGGCGAACAGATCCTTCACCTCTGGGTTGAGCTTCATGGTCGGTAGCGGCAGCGGCTCGCGGGCCAGCTGCAGGTCAGCCTGCTCCAGGTGATTGGCATAGAGGTGACAATCGCCACCGCTCCAGATGAACTCGCCCGGCTGCAGGTCGCACACCTGGGCCACCATCAACGTCAGCAGTGCATAGCTGGCGATGTTGAAAGGCACACCGAGAAAGATGTCAGCCGAGCGCTGGTAGAGCTGGCAGCTGAGCTTGTTGTCCGCGACATAGAACTGGAACAGCGCGTGGCACGGCGGCAGCGCCATCTCATCGACCAGCGCCGGGTTCCAGGCGGACACGATCAGGCGCCGCGAATCCGGGTTTTTCTTGATCATCTCTACCAGTTTGCTGATCTGGTCGACCGATTCGCCGTTAGGCGCCGGCCAATTGCGCCACTGGTAGCCGTAGACCGGGCCGAGCTCGCCGTTCTCGTCTGCCCACTCGTCCCAGATGCGCACCCCGTTTTCCTGCAGGTATTTGATATTCGTATCGCCCTGAAGGAACCACAGCAGTTCATGAATGATGGATTTCAGGTGGCACTTCTTGGTCGTCACCAGCGGAAAACCGTCGGCCAGGTCGAAGCGCATCTGGTGACCAAACACGCTGTAGGTGCCAGTGCCGGTGCGATCGCTCTTGAAGGTGCCGTGCTCGCGCACATGGCGCATCAGGTCGAGATACTGTTTCATCAATGGGCTCGAAGCGGGCGCCGGAGCGCGGTGAAAGGAATCCTGCAAATAGTAAAAGCCGGCGTCCGGCTTGTCGCCCTCTTGGCGACGAAGCCCGACGGTGTGCGATCAGGCGGCCGCCTTTACCGGCTCGTGACGGTAGCCCCAGGCAATCATGCCGAGACCGATCAGGATCATCGGGACGCACAGGACTTGGCCCATGGTCAGCCAGCCAAACGCCAGGTAGCCAAGCTGGGCGTCGGGCACGCGAACGAACTCGACAATGAAGCGGAAGATGCCATAGCACACCGCGAACAGACCGGAGACGGCCATGGTCGGCCGCGGCTTGCTCGAATAGAGCCAGAGAATGATGAACAGGGCCACACCTTCCAGGGCGAACTGGTAAAGCTGCGACGGGTGCCGCGCCAGCTGCTGTGGATCGGTCGGAAACACCATGGCCCAGGGCACATCGGTCGCCTTGCCCCAGAGTTCGGCGTTGATGAAGTTGCCGATGCGCCCGGCACCCAGTCCGATGGGCACGAAGGGTGCGATGAAATCCATCAGCTCGAAGAACTTCTTGCCGTTGCGCCGGGCGAATATCCAGGTACACAGCAGTACACCAAGCAGACCGCCATGAAACGACATGCCACCCTTCCACACCTGGAAGATCAGCGTCGGATCGTTGAGGTAGGAAGCCAAGTCATAGAACAGCACGTAGCCCAGCCGTCCACCAACGATCACGCCCATGGCCACCCAGAACACCAGATCGGAAAGCTTGTCCTTGTCCCAGGTGGGATCGAAGCGGTGCAACCGACGGGACGCCAGCAACCAGGCCCCGCCGATGCCGATCAGGTACATCAGGCCGTACCAATGGATTTGCAGCGGGCCCAGCGATACGGCAACAGGGTCTATCTGCGGATAAGGCAGCATCCGGGTTTCCTCAGATCAAGAAGTTGATACCCACGCTCAACAGCAGCAGCGCGAACAAGCGCCGCAGCATCAAAGCGGATAATCGGTGCGCCAGACTGGCGCCGATCCGGGCAAAGAACATGCTGGTGATTGCGACGCCCACCAGCGCAGGCAGGTAAACGTAACCAAGGCTCCACTCAGGCAGCTGCGCATCCTGCCAGCCGACAACGGTGAAGCTCAATGCCCCGGCGAGGGCAATCGGCAAGCCGCACGCTGCGGAGGTGCCCACCGCCTGCTGTATTGGTACGCTGCGCCAGCTGAGAAAAGGGACGGTCAACGAGCCGCCGCCGATTCCAAAAATGGCTGAAGCCCAACCGATCACGACCCCTGCAACGGTCAGAACAGGTCTGCCCGGCACACCGGCACTGGCCTTGGGGCGCAGGGAAAAGCCCATCTGCACGGCCATGGCGATGGCGAATACACCGATGATCCTTTGCAGCATCGGTCCCTGGATCTGCGCTGCGGTCAGGCTTCCCAGCGCTGCGCCAAGCAGGATTCCCAGCGTCATCCAGCGCACTATCGGCCACTGCACAGCGCCTTTGCGATGGTGCGCCAGGATCGAGTTCAGCGAGGTAAAGACAATGGTTGCCAGGGACGTGCCAACGGCCAGATGGGTAAGAATCTGTGGGTCGAATCCCTGCGCTGTAAAGCTGAACACCAGGACCGGAACGATGATCATGCCACCGCCAACGCCGAACAGCCCCGCCAGAACACCAGCGAATCCGCCGAGAAGCAGATAGAGCGCGAATTCCATCGGAGCATCCTGAAAAGCAAAGCGGCATGTTAGCGCAAAAAACCGGCCTGAGGCTGCCGGCTGGAAGGCTCCGCGGACGCGCCATCCGAGCCTGCCGCTGCGCCGGGCTGGCATATCGGCGGCTTTTTCGTCTAGCCTCCAGCCTTCAGCGTTTTCTCTGGGTTCCTATGTGTTTGATCGTATTTGCCTGGCGCCCCGGCCATGCATTGCCGTTGATCGTCGCGGCCAACCGTGACGAGTTTCATGCACGCCCCAGCCTGCCGCTGGCGCGCTGGGATGACGCACCACAGGTCGTAGCCGGTCGCGACCTGCAGGCCGGCGGCACCTGGCTGGGTGTGACTACGGATGGGCGCTTCGCTGCGCTGACCAATATCCGTGCGCCCGGCTCCCCTGCCGGCGAACGCTCGCGAGGTGAGCTGCCCGAACGCTTCCTCCGCGGCACGCACACCCCCGCACTCTATCTGGAGGAACTGACCCACCGTCTCGATCAGTTTTCCGGCTTCAACCTGCTGGTCGGGAATCTCACTGAACTCTGGTATCTCAACTCCGAGGAAGGGACACCTCGCCCTCTAACGCCGGGCGTCTACGGCCTTTCCAACGCAGCCCTGGATACGCCCTGGCCAAAGCTGCTGCGTACCCGTTCCGCCCTGCAGGCCTGCCTCGGTGCGCCAGAGCGCGCCCAGTTGCTGGAGATCATGAGCGATTCACAACGCGCTGCGGATGCTGAACTGCCCGCGACAGGAATCTCGTTCGAGATGGAAAAGCTGCTGTCGAGCGCGTTCATCGCCAGCCCGGACTATGGCACCCGCGCCATCACCCTATTGGTCCGCCGCGCGGACGGTTCCATGAGCATGACCGAGCGTCGTTTCGACGCGAAGGGTGTGACCGGTGAAACAGAGATAGACCTGCCGCCGACGACAACTGAGCCCGCAAAGGTGTCGGGTTAGATCGCAGCAGACGGATTAACCATGCGGTCCAGCCCCAGATTGCGCAGCGTCAGCTGCACAGTGGCCTGGATGACCTGCGGGCTATCCATCTTCATCACCTTGGCCAACAGCTCACGCGCAGTGACCGAGCTGATCTGACGCAGCATCCACTTGACCTTTGGCAGGTTCGTGGCGTTCATCGACAGGCTATCGAAGCCCATCGCCAGCAACAGGATGGAAGCACTCGGATCGCCAGCCATCTCACCGCAGATGCTCACTGGCTTGCCTTCGTCGTGCGCCTCGCGAACGACCC
>NZ_AGSX01000135.1 GCF_000235745.1 Stutzerimonas stutzeri SDM-LAC
CGTGTAGTGCGTCAGTCCCCGCCTACGGCAAAGTTCGGCAGGCTGTTGACCGGCTGGGCGAAATCAAAGGGAATCGATTCGACCGCCAAACCGACGTTGCGCTGAACTACGAAATGCAGGTGCGGGCCGGTGCTGTTGCCGGTATTGCCCGAGCGCGCCAGCAGCGAACCGGCTTCGATGCGCTGACCTTCGCGCACGCTGACCGAGCCTTTCATCAGGTGCAGATAGACGCCCATGGTGCCGTCATCATGCAACACACGGACAAAGTTTCCGGCCGGGTTGTTGCCACGCCCCGTCTGCGCATTCTCGAGTTTCACCACCATGCCGCCACGCGCCGCGACGATAGCCGTGCCCTCGGGCATGGCGATATCGGCGGCGTAGCGACCTTTGCGGGTGAAGTGGCTGTACTTGCCATTCGCGCCCTGGGTCAGGCGGAACGGGCCACCGCGCCAGGGCAACGGATACTTGTAGGGCTTGGGCAGTAGCCGCGGATCACCCAGCGCGTGGCGCAGTTTGGGGGTGTATTTCAGCGGTTTCGAGGGGTCGAGCGGGGCCAGAGTCGCCAAGCGAATCTGGCTGCGTGGCGGCAGCACCCAGCGGATCGGCTGATCCGGCGCGCCGACGGCGTTCTGCACGCCGGTCAGCTTGAGTTCGATGTCCACCGGCGCATACAGATCATTGCGCACCAGCAAGGTTTCGCCGGCGGCATGCTTGCGGGTTTCCAGCTTCACCTGGTTGTCGAGCTTCTCGACCATGCGATCGTTGAAGGTGAACACGCGCGCGCCCGGCGCAGCCTGGTCGCTGTAAGTGACCACGCCATTGGCGTCGGTGTACTTGTAGATGGTCAGGGCCGAAGCCGGCATAGCCAGGCAGAACAACCCGAGAGCAAGAATGGTGCGCCCCAACATAACGGCAGACTTCATGGTTATGTATTCAGAGCGCTGCAGACTAGCAGCGCAGCGGCCTATGCGCGAGCCACCGACCGTCAGCCTGTGAAATGGTTCATCGCGCCGCTGGTTTTTCCAGACGGTCGGTCGCGCAGTGCAGCGTTAGCCCGTTGGATTGGCGCAGCTAGGCGCCCGGTACGAAGTGCCGCTGAGCGGTGCCTCGGGCGATCAGCCGGGACAGGTAATCGAGCTTCTGTGGATCGCGGTCGACGAAGCGAAACGTCAGTTGCAGCCATTCACTGTCCGGCTTGGGTTCCAGCGCCGCGACCGCGTGAAGATAGCCATTGAGGCGTGCCACCTCCCCGCCTTCGCCCTGCTCCAGATCGAGCACTGCGCTCTCCAGCACCTGCGGCAGCGTCTCGCCACGCTTGACCACCAGCAGCCCCTCTTTAAGGCTGAGCGCCTTGATGACGCAAGCAAGCGTTCCGCTCGCCAGACGCAACTGGCCCTGACCGCGACCACCGCTGGCAGCTGTCGGTTTGGCTGCGGCCGGCTGCACCAGCGGCGCGGCGAATCCGGGCGCTGGCGAGGCGGCCGATGCTGCAGCCGGCTTGACGACTTCAGCCTTGCCGCCCGTCAG
>NZ_AGSX01000134.1 GCF_000235745.1 Stutzerimonas stutzeri SDM-LAC
GGCCGCTTTCCCCTCACCCTAACCCTCTCCCCAGCGGGGAGAGGGGATGGTTGCGCCGTGCCGTGGCCAGCACCACGCCGAATGCGCGCACGCGCCGCCTTGCTCCCTCGCCCCTCTGGGGAGAGGGCCGGGGTGAGGGGTGGTCGGGTCACCCCATCGCCTCCTCGACGATCTCGATCCAGTGCCGCACCGGCGTGCGGCCGGCACCGTCGAGGTGTGTCTGACAACCGATGTTGGCGGTGACGATCACTTCCGGCTGGCCGCTTTCCAGCGCATTGAGCTTGTTGTCGCGCAACTGATGGGAGATTTCCGGCTGGGTGATCGAATAGCTGCCCGCCGATCCGCAGCACAGATGCGCATCCGGCACCGCGGTAAGGTGGAAGCCGAGCCGGGTCAGCACGTCTTCGACCGCGCCGCCGAGCTTCTGTGCGTGCTGCAGGGTGCAAGGGCAATGAAAGGCCATGCGCTTGTCGGTCTCGACCTTCAGTCGTTCCAGCTCGGCGCTGCGCATCACCTCCACCAGATCCTTGGCCAACGCGCTGACCCGCGCGGCCTTGGTCGCATAGGCCGGGTCGTTCCGTAGTAAATGACCGTAGTCCTTGATGAAGGCGCCGCAACCACTGGCCGTCTGGACGATGGCTTCAGCACCGCCCTCGATGGCCGGCCACCAGGCGTCGATGTTGCGCCGTGCGCGGTCGAGGCCCGCTTCCTGAGCGTTCAGATGATAGTCCACGGCACCGCAACAGCCCGCTTCACGCGCGGTCATCACGCTGATACCCAGGCGATCGAGCACGCGTGCTGTGGCAGCGTTGGTGTTGGGCGACAGGCTCGGCTGCACGCAGCCTTCGAGAATCAGCACGCGACGCGCATGCACGGTCTGCGGCCGTGGCTTGGCCGGGGTGACCTGGCGCGGCATGTGCGCTTTGAGCGTCGCCGGCATCAGCGGACGCAGCGTATTGCCGGCGCCCAGCAAGGCCTTGAACAGCCCGGGGCGCGGAATCACCGTGCGCAGGCCGGTGCGCAGCAGCCGTTCGCCGGTCGAGCGCGGCACCTGCTGCTCCATGAAGTCGCGGCCGATATCCAGCAGGTTGTGGTACTGCACGCCGGAGGGGCAGGTGGTTTCGCAGTTGCGGCAGGTCAGGCAGCGATCCAGGTGGGTCTGGGTGGCCTCGGTGACTTCGCCGCCTTCGAGCATCTGCTTCATCAGGTAGATGCGCCCACGCGGGCCGTCCAGCTCGTCGCCGAGCAGCTGATAGGTCGGACAGGTGGCGTTGCAGAAGCCGCAGTGCACGCAGGAGCGCAGGATGCTCTCGGCTTCCTCGGCGCGCGGGTGAAGTTTGGCTTGTTCACTCAGATTAGTTTGCACGGCTTAAACCTCGGAATACATGCGGCCGGGGTTGAAGATCCCCTGCGGGTCGAGCGCGCTCTTGAGCTGGCGGTGATAGCGCAGCAACGGCTCGGCCAACGGCTGGAACGGGCTCGCCGTGGCGCCAGCGGTGAAACAGGTGGCATGACCTCCCACTTCGCTGACGATGGTGCGAATGGTCTGTGCGTCGGCATCGGACTTCAGCCAGCGCTGGGCGCCAGCCCAGTCGATCAGCTGTTCGCCGGGCAAGGCCAGCACCGGAGTGTCGGTCGGCAACGACAGGCGCCACAGCGGGCGCGCGTCACTGAAAAAGCCCAGGCGCTGTTCGCGCAGTTCATTCCAGTAGCCCACGTCCAGCGTCTCGCCACCGATCCGGTCGCACGCGGCGTTCACCGAACCTTCGCCGCCTTCCAGACGTAAATGCAGCGCCTGACCGTCATGACTCGCCGCCGTAATCGGCACCGGTTGCTGCCCCCACTCGGCGAGTTTCAGCAGTGCGCGATCGACCGGCATCTCGACCCGCAGGCTGCGGCACAGGCGCGGCTTGGGCAGCACCTTGAGCGAGACCTCCGTGAGCACGCCAAGGCAACCAAAGCTTCCGGCCATCAGGCGTGACAGGTCGTAGCCGGCAACGTTTTTCATCACCTCACCGCCAAAGCGCAAGTGCTTGCCATGGCCGGTAATGACCCGAGTACCCAGCACGAAGTCCCGCACCGAGCCAGACCAGGGCCGACGCGGCCCGGACAAGCCCGCCGCGATCATGCCGCCGACCGTAGCGCCTTCGCCCAGATGGGGAGGCTCGCAGGGCAGCATCTGATTGGCCTCGTCGAGCGCCGCTTCCAACTCCGCCAGTGGCGTGCCGGCGCGAACGCTGATCACCAGCTCGGTCGGGTCATAGGTGACGATGCCGCGATGGGCACGGGTGTCGAGCAGCGTGCCCTGGACCTCGTGGCCGAGGAACGCCTTGCTGCCGCCGCCCTGGATGCGCAGCGGGGTGTTGCTGGCCAACGCCTGGTTGACCTGATCGAGCAGCTGCTGGCTGTCGTCGAAGGAAACCGTCATCAGAAGCGCTCCAGTTCGGGGAAGGGCAACTGCCCGCCGTGGACGTGCATGCCGCCGAATTCAGCGCAGCGGTGCAGCGTCGGAATGTTCTTGCCGGGATTGAGCAAGCCGCTGGGGTCGAACGCCGCCTTCACCGCATGGAACAACGTCAGCTCGTCGGCGTTGAACTGGGCGCACATCTGGTTGATCTTCTCGCGACCGACACCGTGTTCACCGGTGATCGAGCCGCCGACCTTCACGCACAGTTCGAGAATCTTGCCGCCCAGCGCCTCGGCGCGCTCCAGCTCGCCTTCGGTGTTGGCATCGAAGAGGATCAGCGGGTGCATGTTGCCGTCGCCGGCGTGGAACACGTTGGCCACGCGCAGGCCGTACTCCTCGGACAGATCGGAAATACCTTTGAGCACGCCCGGTAGCTCGCGCCGTGGGATGGTGCCGTCCATGCAGTAGTAGTCCGGCGAGATGCGCCCAACCGCCGGGAAGGCGTTCTTGCGGCCGGCCCAGAACTTGACCCGCTCGGCCTCGTCCTTGGCCAGCCGCACCTCGGTGGCGCCTGCCAGCTTGAGCACTTCACCCACGCGGGCGCAGTCCTCGTGAACGTCCGCCTCAACGCCATCCAGCTCGCAGAGCAGAATTGCCTCGGCGTCCACCGGATAACCGGCACGGATAAAGTCTTCGGCGGCGCGGATCGACAGGTTATCCATCATTTCCAGGCCGCCCGGGATGATGCCCGCGGCAATAATGTCCCCCACCGCGCGACCGGCCTTTTCCACCGAATCGAAAGCGGCCAGCAGCACCTTGGCCACCTGCGGCTTGGGCAACAGTTTGACCGTCACTTCAGTGACGATGCCGAGCATGCCTTCGGAGCCAGTGAACAGCGCCAGCAGGTCGAAGCCCGGCGAATCCAGCGCGTCGGAGCCCAGCACCATGCGCTCGCCCTCGACGGTGAGGATCTCGACTTTCAGCAGGTTGTGCACGGTCAGGCCGTACTTCAGGCAGTGCACACCACCGGCGTTCTCGGCAACATTGCCGCCAATCGAGCAGGCAATCTGCGAGGACGGATCCGGGGCGTAATAGAGGTCATAAGGCGCCGCCGCCTGGGAGATCGCCAGGTTGCGCACACCCGGTTGCACGCGGGCGAAGCGACCGGCCGGGTCGACTTCGAGGATCTTGTTGAAGCGCGCCATCACCAGCAGGATGCCCTGCTCCAGCGGCAACGCACCGCCCGACAGCCCGGTTCCGGCGCCGCGCGCCACCACTGGTACGCCACGCGTGTGAGCGATTTTCAGTAGGGTTTCGACCTGCTCGATGCGCTCGGGCAGCACTACCAGCATCGGCGTGGTGCGATAGGCGGACAGGCCGTCACACTCGTAGGGCTTTAAGTCTTCGCCGCGATGGAGAATGTCCATGTCGGGCAGTTGTGCCTGCAGTTCGGCCAGCAGTGCCGCCTTGTCGACCTTGGGCAGCTCACCGTCGACGCGTTCGTCGTAGAGGATATTCATGGCATTCGGCGCTCTCGTTTTTTCACCGCGTGCACGGCCCGCTGCGGTGATTTGACGCATCATTAGCCCGACACTGCCCTGCCGTCCACTCGGAAAACCACTGGTCCTACCAGTTTCTTTCATACGCCTTTCAACGATAAAGCCAACAAGCACCGAACATCGGGCGCTTTAGCGAAGCACACAGGGCCTGGTGTACGATTCGCTCCAACTGGTCCTACCAGTTAGGGAGCCTTATGTTGATTGAAAATATTCAGGACCGCCGCAAGTTGGCGGACGTTGTAGCAGAGCGTATAGAACGCCTGATTGTGGATGGCGTGTTGAAGGTCGGGCAGGCGCTGCCATCGGAACGGCGCCTGTGCGAGAAGCTAGGGATTTCACGCTCGGCATTGCGCGAAGGCCTGCGTGTGTTACGCGGTCGCGGCATCATCGAAACCGCGCAGGGCCGTGGCTCGCACGTGGCTAGACTGTCCGGCGTACAGGATGCCAGCCCGCTGATGCACCTGTTCAATTCGCAACCCCGCACGCTTTACGATCTGCTCGAAGTGCGCGCCCTGCTCGAAGGCGAATCAGCCCGCCTGGCCGCTTTGCGCGGTACCGACGCCGATTTTGTTCTGCTCCGTCGACGCTACGAGGAAATGCTGGCGGCGCATACCGAAGAAGCGGCCGACCCGCGCGAACATGCGCGCCTCGACCATGCCTTCCACCTGGCCGTCAGCGAGGCCTCGCACAACCCGGTGCTGGTGCACACCCTGCAGTCGCTGACCGACCTGATGCTCTCCACCGTTTTCGCCTCGGTGAACAACCTCTACCACCGGCCGATACAGAAGCGGCAGATCGACCGCCAGCACTCGCGGCTGTTTCATGCCATCACCGAACGCCTGCCGGATCAAGCCCAGCGCGCCGCGCGTGACCATATCCACAGCATTCGTGACAACCTCAAGGAGATCGAGCAGGAGGAGCAACGGCTGGTGCGGGCGACCATGCGCCTGGAAGGGTGGGCGTAATAAACGCCAGCTGGACGCCGAGAGATGCGAGGCGAAAGCGTCTAAATCCCCAGCGCCAAGTGCCTCCGAAAATAATGCGGAGTCCGTAAGTACGCGCTCCAAACAACCAGCGAGCGGAACGCTCAATGATCAAGGTGCCGCTAGCCTTCGCCACCGCCATGCCCGCGGCCGGCATGAGCCTGCACAGCCTCGCCTCCCAGCAGAACACCCAGGGGGCCCGGACCGGCGAATCGCGGGCGCGGCCCGTTCCTGCATTTGCTTTTGCATCCAGCTTGCAGATGGGACGTCAGTATTCAAGTGACCAGCATCCGGTGTCGCCGGGCTTTCCACGCTGCGCTTCCAGCCCGCTCCCCACGCCTTTCTTGCTAGACTCGCCGCTTCTTCCCGCTATTCGTTACCGCCCGTGCCCGATTCTCAAGCCTGGCTGCCTGCCGACCGCCTTTGCACCCCGCCCACACCCGATCTGCATGACTGGCTCTACGTCGACAGAGGGTCGCTCACCCGTCGCCTGACTGACTTGGCCAACGGCGCATTCAGCGTCGAGCCTCTGAATGAAGGCTGGCAGGCCATGCGCGCTGACGAATGCGCCGCGTTGGGTGTGGCCGAAGGGAGTGAGGGCTGGATTCGCGAGGTCTACCTTTGCGGCCACCATGAAACTTGGGTGTTCGCCCGCAGCGTTGCCGCCCGCCACGCGCTGGAACAATCCGGACTGGATTTGCCACACCTGGGCAGCCGCTCTCTCGGCGAGCTGCTGTTCAGCGACCCGGCTTTCAGTCGCGGTCCACTGCAAGCACGTCGATATCCCGAGGCATGGCTGCCGCAGGAGGTGCGACAGGCGCAGCTCTGGGCGCGCCGCTCCTGTTTCAGCCAGGGCGACCTGCGCGTACTGGTCGCTGAGGTGTTTCTGCCGGCCCTGTGGCGGGCCGCACGGATCACGACCTGAACCCGGCCCAAACTGACCCCGCCACCGCTTACCCCGAACGGAGACCCTCGCCGATGTTCCAGAAGCTTCTGCAATCGAGCAATCGCCTCCATCCGCGCGCCTGGGATTTCATCCAGCTGATGCGTCTGGATCGCCCGATTGGAACCTATCTGCTGCTGTGGCCGACGCTCTGGGCCCTGTGGATCGCTGGCGAGGGCTCGCCCAGTGTGAAAAACATCGTCATCTTCGTGCTCGGCGTGGTCTTCATGCGCGCCGCCGGCTGCGTGATCAACGATTTCGCCGACCGCAACCTGGACGGGCACGTCAGCCGCACCAAGGGCCGTCCGTTGGCGACCGGCAAGGTCACCTCGAAGGAAGCCTGGATTCTTTTCGCCATTCTCGTCGCACTGAGCTTCGGCCTCGTCCTGCTGACCAACGCGGCCACCATCTGGCTGTCGTTTGGTGCACTCGGTGTCGCGTCGCTCTACCCCTTCATGAAGCGCTACACCTACTACCCGCAGGTGGTGCTCGGCGCAGCCTTTTCATGGGGCATGCTGATGGCCTTTACTGCCGAACGCGGCGAACTCCCTCCGGAAGCCTGGCTGCTGTTCATCGCCAACGTGGCCTGGACCGTGGGTTACGACACCTATTACGCCATGGCCGACCGAGAGGACGATCTGAAGATCGGCATTAAATCCACCGCGATCCTCTTTGGCGAAGCCGATCGGGTCATCATCGCCACGCTGCAGGGCCTCGCCCTGTTCTGCCTGATTCTCGCTGGCGTGCGCTTCGAACTCGGCCAGTGGTTTCACCTTGGGCTGACCATCGCTGCCGTTTGCTTTGCCTGGGAGTTCTGGAAAACCCGCTCGCGCAAGGCACAGGTGTGCTTCCAGGCTTTCCTGCATAACCATTGGGCGGGATTGGCGATTCTTGTGGGGATCGTCCTGGATTACGCGACGAAGGTGGGTTGATCGCTGAAGGCCGAAGGCAAACAGGGCGTCGCGGATAGTGCGCAAAAGCTGCCGCGATCTTGCAAGACGCTTTCCTCGCTCAGCCTCGGACCTACGGCGCTTTTATCGGCTTACTGAACCTCTAACGGCCCGCGCTCTGATCGGCTTTTGTCACATCCCTGCAACATTTCCGTTATCTAATGCCGAGCGACAATAAAACGGACCGAGAGCGGACATGAACGGCAAATGCATACTGATCGTTGATGACGAAGCGCCGATTCGGGAAATGATCGTGGTGGCGCTGGAGATGGCCGGCTACGAATGCCTTGAAGCGGAAAATATCCAGCAGGCGCATGCGCTGATCATCGATCGTCAACCGGATCTGATCCTGCTCGACTGGATGCTGCCCGGCACCTCCGGTATCGAGCTGGCACGACGCCTCAAGCGGGACGAGATGACGGCCAACACCCCGATCATCATGCTGACCGCCAAGGATGCCGAGGACAACAAGATCCAGGGGCTGGAAGTGGGCGCGGACGACTACATCACCAAGCCTTTTTCGCCCCGCGAACTGGTTGCGCGCCTGAAGGCCGTGCTTCGCCGCGCAGGCACCAGTGACAACGAAATGCCCATCGAGATCGGTGGCCTGCTGCTGGACCCCATCAGCCATCGGGTCACCATCGACGGCACGCCGGCGGACATGGGGCCAACCGAATACCGTTTGCTGCAGTTCTTCATGACTCATCAGGAACGCGCCTACACCCGCGGCCAGTTGCTCGATCAGGTCTGGGGCGGCAATGTATACGTCGAGGAACGCACCGTGGATGTGCACATCCGGCGCTTGCGCAAGGCCCTGGGCGAGACCTATGAAAACCTGGTGCAAACCGTGCGCGGCACCGGTTACCGTTTTTCCACCAAGAGCTGAACAAGCCGCAACCGCCGAGCGTCAGCTGGCGTTGTAGATCCATTCTGGCCGGCCTCAAGCTGCCTCAAGGAGCGTTAGCGGTGAATCAAGACTGGCAAGGCGCTCTGGTGCGCCGCCTGCTGTTGATACTGGCTGGATGCCTGCTGGCCGGCCTGGTCACGGGTGAATATGCCTGGGCCCTGGTGATCGGACTTACCGGTTACCTGGGCTGGACCCTGCACCAGATCCGCCGCTTGCTGCTGTGGGTGAAGAGCGATCAGGTCGACCAGCCGCCGCCGGACGGCCACGGCATCTGGGGCGAAATCTTCGACAATCTGTACCAGCTCCAGCGCCGCGACCTGCGCCTGCGCGGCCAGCTGCAGTCGGTGATCGACCGGGTCCAGGGCTCGACCACCGCGCTCAGGGATGCGGTGATCATGCTCGACAGCGACGCCAATCTCGAGTGGTGGAACCCAGCCGCCGAGCGCCTGCTGGGCCTGAAGAAACCACAGGACACCGGCCATCCGGTGACCAACCTGGTGCGCCACCCCAGCTTCAAGGAGTACTTCGATAAAGGGCGTCATGAAGAGCCACTGGAGCTCTCTTCTCCCGTCAATGATCGCCTCTGGCTGCAGGTCACCATTACCCGCTACGGCAACAGCGAACACCTGATGGTGGTGCGCGACATCACCCGCATTCACCAACTGGAGCAGATGCGCAAGGACTTCGTCGCCAACGTATCCCACGAGCTGCGCACGCCGCTGACGGTGATCGCCGGCTACCTGGAAACGATGCTTGAACATACCGACGAAATGCCACCGCGCTGGCCGCGCGCCCTGAATCAGATGAGCCAGCAGGCCGGGCGCATGCAGCTCCTGCTCAACGACCTGTTGTTACTGGCCAAGCTCGAGGCGTCCAATCCACCGACCAACACCCAACCGGTGCCCATCGCCGATCTGCTGCAGTCAATCAGGGCTGATGCCCAGGCATTGTCGGCCGAGCGCAACCACCGGATATCCCTTGAGGCGGATCCGACGTTGATGCTCAAGGGCAGCGAGAGCGAATTGCGCAGCGCCTTCTCCAATCTGGTATTCAATGCGGTGAAATACACACCAGACAATGGTGAGGTGCATGTTCGCTGGTGGTGCAACGAGCATGGCGCCCACCTGGCGGTGCAGGATTCCGGCATCGGCATCGAGTCCAAGCACCTGCCGCGGCTGACCGAGCGCTTCTACCGAGTCGATTCCAGTCGCGCCAGTAATACCGGCGGCACCGGCCTCGGCCTGGCGATTGTCAAACACGTGTTGCTGCGGCATCAGGGCCGCCTGGATGTGAACAGCACACCAGGCAAGGGCAGCATTTTCACCTGCCACTTCCCGCTGTCGCAGGCCACGGTAAGGTAGTTCCGCGACCGTCTGGCACCCGGTCGCTGGCCGGCTTCTTGAAATAACCCCGAGCCGGCCCCATCCTTGGGGCCTCTGCCACTACCTGACACATCAATGGACCCCTCCCCCAGCTACGCCGCTTCTTCCTACTTCGCCGACTTCGGCATGATTCTCTTTGCCCTGTTCCTGGTATTGCTCAACGGATTCTTCGTGGCCGCCGAGTTCGCCATGGTCAAGCTGCGCGCCACCAAGGTCGAGGCCATCGCCAAGCAGCATGGCTGGCGCGGGCACATCCTGCGCAAAGTGCATAGCCAGCTGGACGCCTACCTCTCAGCCTGTCAGCTGGGCATCACCCTGGCCTCGCTCGGCCTGGGCTGGGTCGGTGAACCGGCCTTCGCGCACCTGCTCGAACCGCTGCTCGCCGCGCTGGGTGTCGAGTCGCAGGCGGTAGTACACGGTATTGCCTTCTTCACTGCGTTCTTCATCATTTCCTACCTGCACATCGTTATTGGCGAGCTGGCGCCCAAGTCCTGGGCGATCCGCAAGCCCGAGCTCTTGTCGCTGTGGACGGCCGCACCGTTGTACCTGTTCTACTGGGCCATGTATCCGGCGATCTACCTGCTCAACGCCAGCGCCAACGCCATTCTGCGCCTGGCTGGCCAGGGTGAACCGGGCAGCCACCATGAGCACCACTACAGCCGCGACGAGCTGAAGCTGATCCTGCATTCGAACCGAGCGCTGGACCCGGCCAACCAGGACATCAAGGTCCTGGCTTCGGCGGTCGAGATGAGCGAACTGGAGGTGGCCGACTGGGCGAACTCCCGTGAGGACCTGCTGCAGCTGGAACACAACGCCTCGCTGCCCGACATTCTTGATCTGATCCGGCGTCACAAATACAGCCGTTACCCGGTGTATGACAGCGAGCAGGGAGACTACATCGGTCTGCTGCACATCAAGGATTTGCTGCTGGCGTTGGCCAGCGACGACCAGCTGACCCAGCATTTCGTCCTCGACGATCTGCTGAGGCCGCTGGAGCGGGTGCCGCGTCATCTACCGCTGAACGCGCTGCTGGACCAATTCCGCCAGGGCGGTGCGCATTTCGTGCTGGTTGAAGAAGGCGATCACAAGGTGGTCGGCTTCCTGACCATGGAGGATGTGCTGGAAGTACTGGTGGGCGATATTCAGGACGAACACCGCAAGACCGAGCGCGGCATCCTCGCTTATCAGCCTGGCAAACTGCTGGTGCGCGGCGACACGCCGCTATTCAAGGTAGAGCGGCTATTGAATGTCGATCTCGACCACGTCGAAGCGGACACCCTTGCCGGCCTGATCTACGAAACCCTGAAGCGGGTTCCAGAGGAAAACGAAGTACTGTTCGTCGATGATCTGCAGATTGTCATCAAGAAAATGCGCGGCCCGAAAATCGTACTGGCCAAGGTGCTGAAGCAGGAGTAAGACGGCTGGTCGTAGGGCGGGTGAAACCCGCCGGACGTTCGGAGATAGCAGCCGTGATCGGCGGGCGGG
>NZ_AGSX01000133.1 GCF_000235745.1 Stutzerimonas stutzeri SDM-LAC
CAACGAAGTAGCCGCCCAGCGGCTGAAACAGCTGGGCAAGGCGAAGAAGAAAAAGAAGTAGTCAGTGCTCTTCGCTTGGGTAGCGGGTCGCCATCAGGCTTTCTTTTATCTTGCGCAGATGTGGCTGGAAGTCCACACCTCGCTTCAATGTCACGCCTGCAGCCAACGCGTCGAGTACCGTCAGCTGGATGATTCGAGAGGTCATCGGCATATAGATATCCGTATCCTCCGGCAGCGGAATATCCAGGCTCAACGTGCAGACCTTGGCCAGCGGCGAGTCTGCCGCGGTTAAGCCGAGAACAGATGCACCGTTGTCGCGAGCGATGGTTGCAGCTTCCACCAACTCACGGGTGCGTCCGGTATAGGAAATGATCACGAACAGATCACCGGTATGCGCAACCGAAGCCAGCATCCGCTGCATCAGCACGTCGCTGTGTGCGGTCACCGGCAGGTTGAACCGGAAGAATTTGTGCTGAGCGTCTAGCGCCACCGATGCCGAAGCGCCAAGGCCGAAGAAATGAATCTGCCGTGCCTGAATCATCAAATCCACGGCATGGCTGATCGCCTGCGGGTCGATTGCCTGGCAAGCGCTGTCCAACGACGCAATGGCGCTGCCGAATATCTTTCTCGTATAGGCTTCTGGGCCGTCATCGGCCTCTACGGCCCGGCTGACATAGGCAGCACCACTGGCGAGACTCTGTGCCAGCTGGATTTTCAGGGCCGGATAGCCGGCCGCACCAAATGAGCGACAGAAGCGATTCACCGTTGGCTCGCTGACCTTTGCCGCTTGCGCCAGTGCCGCGATGCTGTAGCGCGTTGCTTCCTGGGGGTCGCGAAGGATGACTTCGGCCACCTTGCGTTCTGCCTTGTTCAGCTCATCGAGCCGGTTTTTTATCTGTTCCAAGAGATTTTTCATGCGATCCATGTCTCTTCCTTCAGGGGCTCGTGCCCGAGGCTACGGATAGTAGCGAATCCGGTGCACGAAAAAATCAGGGTATGTTGTTTTAATAACAACATTTTGTGCTTAAACTGCGCCGATAAACCTGTCGTGCAGCCTAATTTGGTTAGTATAAAAATCATGCCTGCTATTACTGTTGACGCAACTACCTTCGCCTTGTTTGGCGCCCTCGGTGATCTGGCGCTGCGCAAGCTGTTCCCGGCACTTTATCAGCTTGATCGAGCGGGGCTGCTTAACAGCGATACGCGCATCCTGGCGCTTTCGCGCGATCAGGGTGAGCCGGCCGCTCATCTTGAGCGTATCGATCAGGCGCTGCGCCGCTACGTGCCCGCTGCCCAGCTGGACGAAGCTGTTCTCAATCGATTCCAGGAGCGGTTGAGCTATCTGACCATGGACTTCCGTAACGCGGAAGACTACGCAGCGCTGGCTGATAATGTCGCGCCCGAGATGCCGCTAATCGCTTACTTCGCCACGCCGGCTGCCGTTTACGGCTCCATCTGTGAAAACCTCGCGGCAGCTGGTCTGGCCGAACAGACGCGAGTCGTTCTGGAGAAGCCAATCGGGCACGATCTCGACTCGTCGCGACTGGTGAACGATGCCGTTGCGCAGTATTTCCCCGAAACGCGCATCTACCGGATAGACCACTACCTCGGTAAGGAAACGGTTCAGAACCTGATCGCGCTGCGTTTTGCCAACAGCCTGTTCGAGACTCAGTGGAATCAACACCACATCTCCCACGTCGAGATCACAGTCGCCGAGACAGTTGGCATCGAAGGCCGCTGGGGCTACTTCGATCAGGCCGGCCAGCTGCGGGACATGATCCAGAATCACCTGTTGCAGCTGCTGTGTCTGATCGCCATGGACCCGCCCAGCGATCTGACCGCCGACAGCATCCGTGACGAGAAAGTGAAGGTGCTCAAGGCACTGGCGCCGATCACACCAGAGCGTTTATCTCGCCAGGTTGTGCGTGGCCAATATATTGGCGGGTCGGTGGGCGGCAAGCAGGTTCCGGGTTACTTGGAGGAAGAGAACTCCAACGCTGAGAGCAGCACCGAAACCTTCGTTGCGTTGCGGGCTGATATCTGCAACTGGCGTTGGTCTGGTGTGCCGTTCTACCTGCGCACCGGCAAGCGAATGGCGGAAAAGGTTTCGCAAATCGTCATCCACTTCAAAGAACCACCTTTCTATATCTTTGCGCCTGAGCAGCGGTCGTTGATCAGCAACCGGCTGATCATTCGTTTGCAGCCGGACGAGGGCATTTCGTTGCAGGTCATGACCAAGGAGCAGGGCCTGGACAAGGGCATGCACTTGCGTAGCGGCCCGCTTCAGCTGAACTTCTCCGAGACCTACAAGAGCTCGCGCATTCCGGATGCTTATGAGCGCCTGCTGCTCGAAGTGATGCAGGGCAACCAGAACCTGTTCGTTCGCAAGGATGAAATTGAATATGCCTGGAAATGGTGCGATCAGCTGATTGATGGCTGGTCGCGGATCGGTGACGCACCCAAGCCCTATCCGGCTGGCTCCTGGGGGCCTGTTGCGTCCATTGCATTGATTACCCGCGATGGGAGGTCCTGGTATGGCGATCTCTGAACTCGAATTGCCGTCCGATGTGGTCGCCCACAGCCTGCCGGGGCCCGATCAGCTGGCGCAGGCGTTGGCTGACCGGGTTGCAGTTGCGCTGCAGTACGCAGTTGCCAATCATGGTCGAGCAAGCTTGGTGGTATCGGGTGGACGGAGCCCGATAGCGTTCCTCGAAGCGCTGTCCATGCGCAAGTTGCCATGGGCGAAAGTGCAGGTCAGCTTGGCTGACGAGCGTTGGGTCGAACCTGAAGACCCGGACAGTAATGAAGGCTTGCTCCGTCGACATCTTCTACAAAACGCAGCGGCCGACGCCCAACTTGTTGGTCTGTATCAAGCCGCTGAGACCCTGGAGCAAGCGGCAGAGCTCGCCAGTGAGAAGCTGGAGGGTTTCGCTCGGCCAATCGATGTGCTGGTACTTGGAATGGGCAACGATGGTCACACGGCGTCGCTATTTCCGAACAGCCCGCTGTTGGCAAGAGGCCTGGCTGAAAACGGTACTGACCTTTGCCTGCCAATGCTGGCACCTGTAAGCCCCGAGCAACGCATCAGCATGACCTTCCCGCTGCTGGCATCGGCACGCGTTCAGTGCCTGGCGATTCAAGGCTCCGCCAAGCTGGAAACGTTGCGCCAGGCCATGCGGCTCGAACCTTCGCAGATGCCGATTCGCGCATTTCTGCATTCACCTCTAGAGATCTACTGGTGCCCGTGAGGCCCGAGGACTTTTCCATGACCATGGACCAGAAAAACGCGCTGATCGAGAAGATCTGTACCGAAGCTCGCATCCTGCCGGTGATCACCATTGGTAGCGAGGAACAAATCCTGCCATTGGCTGACGCTCTCGCCGCTGGTGGGTTGACGGCGCTTGAGATAACCCTGCGTTCGGCACATGGGCTGACTGCCATTCGCCGCCTGCGCCAGGAGCGGCCGGACCTGTGCGTCGGTGCCGGTACGGTGCTGGACAAGCGCATGATGGACGAGGTCGAGGCCGCTGGTGCTCAGTTCATCGTCTCGCCGGGTTGCACCGATGAACTGTTGCAAGCCGGCGTCAATTGCTCCGTGCCCCTGCTGGCCGGCATCAGCAATGCCTCCGACATCATGCGTGGCTACGCGCTCGGGTATCGGCGCTTCAAGCTCTTCCCGGCCGAAGTGTGTGGTGGGGTCGCTGCGATCAAGGCGCTTGGAGGACCGTTCGCCGACGTTCGTTTTTGTCCCACAGGTGGTGTCAATGCAGGCAATGCCGCTCAGTACCTGTCGCTGCCTAACGTCATGTGCGTCGGCGGAACCTGGATGATCGATGGCGCCGCGTTGAAGAACGGGGATTGGGCTGCGATACAGCAGGCCACGGCTGAAGCGCTGGCCTCTTTGGCGAAGGGCTGACTGTAGATCGAGGCGCGCCGGGCGTGCCTCCTTTCTGGCTGCTAACCTTCTCGTGCTTCGGTAAACCGTTGCGCGTATAGTGCGCGGCCTTTCAATCGGAATTGCCACACCGGGAGGTGCCCAGATGACCGAACACGAAGAAACAACCCCTCACATCGCCCGCGGCGAAAAACTGCAGAAGGTATTGGCCCGTCTTGGCCTTGCCTCGCGGCGAGACGTGGAAAACTGGATCGCGGCTGGCCGAGTCAAGGTCAACGGATCCGTAGCGACACTCGGCCAGCGTGTCGATCTGCACGATGCGATTGCCGTCGATGGCCGCTTGCTCAAGCGTGAAGAAGCGGCCGAAATGGTCCGTCGCGTGCTGATCTACAACAAGCCCGATGGCGAGATTTGCACCCGTGACGATCCAGAAGGTCGTCCGACGGTATTCGACCGGCTGCCACGTCCAAAAGAGGGACGCTGGATCAACATTGGTCGCCTCGACATCAACACGACAGGCTTGCTGCTGTTCACCACCGATGGCGAACTGGCGAACCGTCTGATGCATCCATCCTATGAAATGGACCGTGAGTACGCGGTGCGGGTACGTGGCGAAGTTGACGAGGAGATGATCGAGCGCCTGAAGACGGGCGTGATGCTCGAAGACGGCCCGGCCCGTTTCACCGACATTCAGGAAGCGCCTGGCGGTGAGGGTTTCAACCATTGGTATCACTGCGTAGTGATGGAAGGTCGTAACCGCGAAGTCCGGCGCCTATGGGAGTCGCAGGGACTGGTGGTCAGCCGTCTAAAGCGTGTGCGTTTTGGTCCTGTATTCATGACTTCGGACCTTCCAATGGGGCGCTGGCGCGAGATGTCGCAAGGCGAAGTCGATATCCTCAGTGAAGAAGTTGGCCTCAAGTCAGTGGCGTTGCCAGGCATGAAGGCCAAGGCTAAGGACAAGCTCGATCGCATGCAGCGCAAGGTGGCAAAGCCCATCGGCCGCGGTGATCGGAAGCCTCGCGTGTTGCGCTCTTCGCATGAGGCTGATGTGCTTGGAGATGCCGGTCGCGGTCGTGGCGCTCGCGGTGACAAACCTGCACGCAAGCCGCGCGACACGGATGAGCGCAGCAAACCAAGCCGCGGCACACCGGTGGCGGAGCGGCCAAGCGCTGTTAGCCGCGACCGTGGCAAGCCGGCGCCTGCCAAGCGTGGCGGTCCGGCTGCGACCGACGGGCAGCGTCCTGGTTTCGGACGTGGTGATCGTTCCAAACGGCCTTGACGGCGTAGCGAGAAGCGAAAAAAGAAGGGCGAGGCCACTATGGTCTCGCCCTTTTGTTTGGTCGGCGTAGCTTTGCTGCTATAGCGATGCCATGCGGGTCCGATTGCGACCTTCTTTTTTGGCTTGATACAGCGCCTGGTCGACGCGATGCAGTAGATCGTCCTGCGACTCGCAAGGTTGGTATGTGGCGCAGCCGAGACTGGCTGACAGTCGAACCTGTTTGTCACCGACCAAGAAGCAGAGATTCTGGATGGCGGCTCTGATCCGTTCCGCCACAACAGCCGCGGCCTCCGGCCCACTGTTGGACAACACCAGAACGAACTCCTCGCCGCCAAAGCGAAACACCATGTCGACGTTGCGTAGCTGTTCTCTGAGCAATAGCGCGGTGGCTTTCAGCGCGGCGTCGCCCGCCTGGTGCCCGTAGATATCGTTAAGGCGTTTGAAATGGTCCATGTCCAGCATGATGATTGACACGGGCTGGCAATGACGGCGGGACAGTTCAGTTTCGCGCGATAACGCCTGGACCATCGCAGTGCGATTCCCTGCACCAGTCAACGAATCTTTGAGCGAGGCTTGAACGGCTTGGCGGTAAAGCAATGCATTGCGCAACGGGAACAGTAGGCAGTCGAGGGCGTTTTCGAGCTGCTCCAATATCGAGTCAGGTACGTAGCTCGAGCTGAACAGGCGCAGCTCGCCGAGGCAGTCCCCGCTATGGGAGAGCGAATAACTGACATCGAAGCCGTTGACTTCGCCAATGTGAAGTTGGAAATCCGTCCCTGAGTGACGGTAGGAAAGGGCTTGTAGTGGAACCAGATTACTGACTTCTTCAAAGAAGAACTCCAGCAGTCGATCGAGCTCCAGGCTGGTTTGTAAGCGCAACGCCAAATGCCTTAACCGTTCGGAAAAGCCATGCTGGCTTGTGGATAAAGTCTTGCTGCAACTGATATCCAGCCGTCGAAGTCGGGCGGTGCTGATGTCGATTGTCGAAGGGGGCTGCTTGTCTGCCAGCATGATATGAACCTCAGAACGCTGCGTGCGTTGATAGAGGTTCTCTAGCGAATATGATGCCAACTTGAAAATGCATTTGAAAACAACGGATTAGGTTGTCGCTTTGAGATTTGCCGGCAACAGATTGCCAGCGAAACGACAGCATGATGCCAATTTGACACTCACACCGCCGTTGCTGCGCCAGGAAACAGGCGCAGGCCGGGTACTTACTGGGCGTCCATTGCTTGGCCATTGACGTCGTAACTGTCTGGCCCCATCAGGTACAGGTAGATAGGCATGATTTCATCAGGCAAAGGGTTAGCTTCAGGGTTTTCGCCTGGATACGCCTTGGCGCGCATGTCTGTCCGCGTAGCGCCAGGATTGATGCTATTGCTGCGCACGGAGCTGGTGCCGTCCAGCTCATCAGCCAATACCTGCATCAAGCCCTCGGTGGCGAACTTGGAGACGGCATACCCACCCCAGTAGGCGCGTCCTTTCCGGCCAACGCTGCTGGAGGTGAAAATTACCGAAGCGTTATCTGCCAGTTTCAGTAGCGGCAGCAGGGTACTGGCAAGCATGAAGGTTGCATTGACGTTAACCTGCATTACGCGCATGAAGTTGTCGCCGGACAGCTGTTCAATCGGTGAGCGAGGGCCAACGATACTGGCATTGAGCAGAAGCCCGTCCAGTCGCCCGAATTCACGTTCGACGGTTGCGGCCAGTTCGTCGTACTGATGCGGCAAGGCGGTTTCAAGGTTGAGCGGTATTACCGCAGGTTGTGGCCAGCCGGCTGCTTCAATCTCGTCGTAGACCCGGTTGAGGTTGTCCTCATTTTTGCCCAGCAGGAGCACGGTCGCCCCATATGCTGCGTAGGCCTTTGCGGCGGCTTCGCCAATTCCTCGGCCTGCGCCGGTGACCATGATGATCCGACCTTTGAGCAGGTCGGGGCGGGCTGAGTACTCGAACATCTGAAGCCTCATAAACAGAGCGGGGCGATAGCCCGTTGGTGGTTGCCATAGAAAGTGTGCTGCTGATCGTTGAGGGTCAATCCAGCCTTCGCGATGCGAGAAATCCTCGCAGCTCAAGCGGATGATCCACTACCACATCCGCGCCCCAGGTATCTGGGTCGTCATCAGGATGGATATAGCCGTAACGCACTGCAGCCGTGCGGCTCCCCGCAGCGCGTCCGGACTCGATATCCCGCAGATCGTCTCCAACGAACAGAACCGTTGAAGGATCGAGGTCCAGCTGACTACAGGCCAGCAGCATCGGCTCGGGGTCGGGTTTGCTTTTGCTGACGTGATCGGGGCAGACCAGAACAGCCGAACGAGAAGCGAGCCCTAATTGCTGCATGATCGGCTCGGCGAAACGCACGGGTTTGTTGGTGACGACACCCCAGATCAGATCGGCTTGTTCGATCTCGCAGAGCAGTTCTGCCATCCCGTCGTATAGGCGGCTCTCGACTGCACAATGCTGTTGGTAGCGCTCGAGAAACTCCAGGCGGAGCAGCTCAAATTCATCGGAAAGTGGATCGACATCGAAAGCGCTGAGCACCATCGCCCGAGCACCGCCGGAGACGACGTCACGCACCTGCTGGTCCGAAACACGAGCAAGACCGCGCGCCAGGCGCATGGCCTGAGCCACAGCGATAAAGTCCGGCGCTGTATCAAGCAGCGTCCCGTCCATATCGAATAAAACCGCGCGCAGAGGCATCACGCCTCCCGCAGTGTCTGGATCATATAGTTCACATCCACATCAGACGACAGCTTGTAGTGTTTCGTCATGGGGTTGTAGGTCAGGCCGATGATGTCCTTCACCAGAAGTCCGGCTTCGCGGCTCCAGGCGCCAAGCTCCGAGGGGCGAATGAATTTCCGATAATCATGCGTACCGCGCGGCAACAGCTGCAGCACGTACTCAGCGCCGATAATGGCGAACGCATAGGCCTTTGGGTTGCGGTTGATCGTCGAAAAGAACACCTGCCCGCCAGGCTTCACCATCTTGTAGCAAGCGCGAATGACCGAAGCGGGATCCGGCACATGTTCGAGCATCTCGAGGCAGGTCACTACATCGAACTGCGCAGGCATTTCGTCAGCCAGCGCCTCGGCAGTGATCTGTCGGTAATCGATCTCCAGTTCTGACTCAAGCAAGTGCAGGCGGGCAACGGACAGAGGCGCCTCGCCCATGTCGATCCCTGTCACGGTAGCGCCACGCTGAGCCATGGCTTCGCTGAGAATTCCGCCACCGCAGCCGACGTCCAGGACCTTTTTGCCGGCCAGCGAAACGTGCTCATCAATCCAGTTGACCCTGAGCGGATTGATTTCGTGGAGCGGTTTGAACTCGCTTTCGCGATCCCACCACCTATGGGCGAGGGCTTCGAATTTGGCGATTTCGGCGTGGTCGACGTTGCTCATGGTTTGTTCCAATTTATAAGCCTGAAGGGGAAGCTTGAGCTGCAAATGCCCATGTTGCCAGCTTTGCTCAGGTGCGGGACACCCGATAGGACGCTTCGTATACGTCAGTTTGTCGCGGAGCTTCGGTTGAGGGTAGCCTCGTCTCAGTGTTTGGAGCCGATCTTCCTCCCCCACTCCTGAGCGGTGGCGACGAGCTGTTCCTCGTCCATACGGGTCAGTTGACGATCATCCAGCAAATGCTTGCCGGCCACCCATACGTGTCGCACGCAGTCTCGGCCGCAGGAATAGATCAGTTGGGATATGGGATCATAGACGGGCTGTTGGGCAAGACGGGACAGATCGAAGGCCACCAAGTCTGCAAATTTCCCGACTTCAAGCGATCCGGTATGGTCATCCAATCCGAGCGCCCGCGCACCGTTGAGCGTCGCCATGCGCAGAGCACGATGGGCATTGAGCGCAGTCGCGGAACCCGAAACGGCCTTTGCAACCAGCGCTGCGGTTTGGGTTTCTCCCAGCAGATCGAGGTCATTGTTGCTGGCAGCCCCATCGGTACCTATGGCCACATTGACGCCCGCTTCCCACAAACGCTCCACTGGACAAAAGCCGCTGGCCAATTTCAAGTTGGACTCAGGGCAATGGATCACGCTGCAGTTGTGCTCGACCAGCAGAGCGATGTCGTCATCGTTTACTTGGGTCATGTGCACGGCTTGAAAACGTGGCCCCAAAAGCTGAAGGCGCGCCAAGCGAGCCAGTGGGCGCTCGCCATGCTCGCGCAGCGCTTCCTCTACCTCATTCGCTGTTTCGTGGACGTGCATATGAATGCCGATATCCATTTCGGCAACCAACGTGCGGATGCTTTCTAGCTTATCGTCGCTGACTGAATAGGGCGCATGGGGCCCAAATGCGACGCTCAGGCGCGGGTGGTGTTTGAGATCGTCAAAGAGGGCAATCCCTTTGCGAAGTGCCTCGTTGGCATCGCGGGCGCCTGGAATCGGAAAATCGAGCACTGGAATTGTGATCTGCGCGCGGATTCCATGCTTGTGCACCAGCCGGCTGACCACTTCTGGAAAGAAGTACATGTCGGAAAAGCAGGTGATGCCGCTCTGTAGCTGCTCGGCAATCGCCAACTCTGTGCCTGCATTAATGAACGCTTCGTCGACCCATCGGCTTTCGGCCGGCCAGATATGCCCACGCAGCCAAGTCATCAGCGGCAGATCATCAGCCAGGCCGCGAAAAAGAGTCATAGCCGCGTGGCCATGAGCATTAATAAACCCTGGGGCAAGAAGCATTCCGGAAAGATCGCGTGTTTCTTTGGCGAGATAACGACCGGCTTCTTCGCGGGGTGCTATAAGCGCGATGCGCCCGTCCCGGATTCCCAATGCATGGTTCCGCAGCACAACGCCGGCTGGCTCTACCGGGACAAGCCAGGTAGGAAACAGCAGCAGATCGAGCGGCTCAGTTGAAATGTGCGGCATTTGGGCCATCAGAGTGATCAAAGACAGGCGCTGAGTGTAAAGCCTGCCGAATCCAGATTGAAGAAACCTGTTATATAACGCTGGCTGCGTGCCTATATAAAAAGCGGAGAAGCACCCTTACTGCTGTGCTTCCAAAAAACCAAAACAACCGTTGACGTAAGATTCTGAGTGCCTATAATGCGCACCTTCTCCGGCGCAGGCCTTAGGCGAAACCTCTGGTAAATCAAGAGGTTAGCG
>NZ_AGSX01000132.1 GCF_000235745.1 Stutzerimonas stutzeri SDM-LAC
CAGGGGACAGACTGCTTCCATGCCGGGCGATGACGCCATAGGGTTCGCTACGCGAGTGCAACGTCAGTGGCAATCGGCGGATCATGCCGAAGCGTTCGCTGAAACGCGCCACCGACAGCGGCATGACGGCGACCAGTTCCGGGTCTTCCTGCAGCAGACTGAGGGTCGTGAAGGTGGATGCGGTTTCGACCGGGTATCGCGGGAATTCAAGGCTGGCTTCGCTGAACTCGCGTTCCAGCAACTGGCGCATCGGCATGTTTGCCGGGTAGATGACCCAGCGATACCCGCTCAGATCAGCCAGGGTCAGGGATGCGGGTGTATCGGCCATCGGGTGGTCAGGATGCGCGACCACAGCCAGCTGCTCTTCGTGCAGCGTTAGGCAGTCATAGGCATCCGGACGGCGGCTGACGCTGCTGCGGCAGATCGCCAGATCCAGTCGGCCTTCGTCGAGCAGGCCGAGCAGGCGAGCGCTGGTGTCCTCGACGATTTCCACCGACAACCCGGGTTGTTTGCGCCGCAGCTGGCCCAGCGTACGCATCAGCATCGGTACTGCGCCCATGATGGTGCCGACCGAAAGCCTGCCGCCGTGACCCTGCAAAATCCCCACCATTTCTTCGCGCAGGTGCGCCAGGTCGCTGTGGATCAATCGGGCATAGCGGATCACGCAGCGGCCCAGGTCGTTGGGCACCAACCCCTGGCTGTTGCGGGTGAACAGCTCGGCTCCGAAGGTGTTTTCGATTTCGTGCAGCGATTTGGTTGCGCCGGGTTGGCTGATGAAGACCTGCTCGGCCGCACGGTGTAGCGAGCCCTGTTCGTCCAACGCAATGAGCAACCGCAGCTGCTTGAGCCGAAGACGGGACACGATAGTGGGGAGGGCGGCAATCATGGGATGACTGGAAGTTATCGCTCAATCAGAAGCCGTCATTAGGCACCAGAGGACGCGGTTTTTAAAGTGATCGCAACAAACGCCCATCAGACGGGCGTCATCACAACAAGAGGAAGGTACGCATGCGGTTGATTCAATTCGAGGGCGAGCCGGGTCGTAGGTGCGTGGGGCTGGTAACCGACGAGCGAATCGAAGTGCTCACTGGGGTCACCAGCATGCGTGAACTGGCCTTGGCGGCAATCCGTGAACAGCGTGGCCTCGCTGAACACGTCCAATCCCAAGCGCGCGAAACCGGGCCGCTGTACCGCGACCTGCTCGGGGCTGGGCGGGTTCTGCCGCCGCTCGATCATGAAGACACCGCCCATTGCCTGGTCAGCGGCACGGGACTGACCCATCTGGGCAGCGCCGCGACGCGCGACAAGATGCATCAGCAGGGCGAGCAGGACGAAGCCAAGCTAACCGACTCGATGCAGATGTTTCGCTGGGGTATGCAAGGCGGGCGACCCGTGACAGGCAGCGTGGGTGCTCAGCCCGAATGGTTTTACAAGGGAGACGGCAGCATTGTGGTACGCCCTGGTGCGGACTTTCCGGCACCTGATTTCGCCGAAGACTATGGCGAAGAGCCCGAACTCACCGGCCTCTATGTGATCGGGGATGACGGTCTGCCGTATCGCCTGGGCTTTGCCCTCGGCAACGAATTTTCAGACCACGTTCTGGAGCGCAAGAACTACCTTTACCTGGCGCACTCGAAGTTGCGCTACTGTTCGTTCGGCCCCGAGTTGCGGGTAGGGCCGCTGCCAGCACACTTGGCTGGCGTCAGCCGTATTCGTCGCGGCGAACAGGTGCTGTGGGAGAAAGAGTTTCTGTCCGGCGAAGAGAACATGTGTCACACGCTGGAAAACCTTGAGTATCACCATTTCAAATATGCGCAGTTCCTGCGTCCCGGTGACGTCCACGTGCATTTTTTCGGGACGGCAACACTCTCCTTCGCGGACGGGATAAAGGCCCAGCCGGGCGACCAGTTCGAAGTCAGCCTGGACGAGTTTGGCGCGCCGTTGCGCAATGGCATCAGCATTTGTCGCTCCGGCATCGTCCCCGGCGGCGTGAAGCCACTCTGACGGCATTGCATGGCCAATGATTGGCCGTAACTATCCCGTGCGTCGTGTCGGGTCACTAGGTATCAAACTCTTCGCTCGTAGGCGGGCTGGGCGAAGCCTCATGAACCACATCCTCAGAGGAAAAATTCCATGCCGAATATCAGCGGTCAGAACTACATAGGCGGGGCTCGTAGCGCCAAGGGGACGGTTATCGTCCAGAGCATCGACGCCAGCACCGGCGAAGCTTTGCCGTTCGAGTTTCATCAGGCGACCGAAGACGAAGTGAATGCTGCGGCGCAAGCGGCAGCCAGCGCCTATCCCGAGTACCGAGCACTTGCTGCTAGCAAGCGAGCCGAGTTCCTCGATGCCACTGCCGATGAGCTGGATGCGCTGGGCGATGACTTCGTCACGCTGGTCTGTCGTGAGACCGCGCTGCCGGCGGGACGAATTCAGGGTGAGCGTGGCCGTACCAGTGGGCAGATGAGGCTGTTCGCCAAGGTGCTGCGCCGTGGGGATTTTCTCGGTGCGCGAATTGACCGGGCAATGCCAGAGCGCAAGCCGCTGCCGCGCCCCGATCTTCGCCAGTGCCGCATGGGGCTGGGGCCGGTTGCGGTGTTCGGCGCCAGCAATTTCCCCTTGGCATTTTCCACTGCCGGTGGCGACACCGCAGCGGCGCTCGCAGCAGGTTGCCCGGTTGTGTTCAAGGCGCACAGCGGCCACATGGTTACGGCTGAATGCGTGGCCGACGCGGTGATGCGCGCGGCGGAGAAAACCGGCATGCCCAAGGGCGTGTTCAACATGATTTACGGCGGCGGGGTAGGCGAATGGCTGGTCAAGCACCCGCTCATACAGGCGGTTGGCTTTACCGGTTCGCTGCGCGGTGGTCGGGCGCTGTGCGATATGGCCGCAGCGCGCCCGCAACCGATCCCGGTATTCGCCGAGATGTCCAGCATCAACCCCGTTGTGCTGATGTCCGAGGCGCTCAGGACCCGTGGTGATGCCATCGCCAATGAGCTTACTGCCTCGGTCGTGATGGGCTGCGGCCAGTTCTGCACCAACCCTGGTCTGGTCATTGGCGTTCGCTCGCCCGAGTTCGACGATTTTCTGCAGCGGCTGGTCGGCTTCATGAGCGAGCAACCGGCACAGACGATGCTCAATGCGGGCACGCTCAGCAGCTATGGCAAGGGTGTTCAGCATCTGCAAGACCATCCGGCGATCAGCCATCTTGCCGGCCAGAACCAGCAGGGCAATCAGGCGCAGCCACAGCTGTTCAAGGCCGATGCGAAGCTGCTGATCGACGGCGATCCGCTGTTGCAGGAGGAGGTGTTCGGCCCGACTACCGTCGTGGTGGAGGTGAATGACAAGGCTGAGCTGATGCGCGCCCTGTCAGGCTTGCATGGCCAGCTCACCGCGACGCTCATTGCTGAACCCACAGATCTGGCGGACGCCAACGATCTGGTGGCACTGCTGGAACAGAAGGCCGGACGGATCTTGCTCAACGGCTATCCGACCGGCGTGGAAGTCTGCGATGCCATGGTTCACGGTGGGCCTTATCCAGCGACCTCGGATGTCCGGGGTACGTCAGTCGGTACCTTGGCGATCGACCGCTTCCTGCGCCCGGTGTGCTACCAGAACTTCCCGGATGCGCTGCTGCCGGACGCGCTGAAGAACGCCAACCCGCTGGGTATCAAACGCCTGGTGGACGGCGAAACCACTGACGCGGCGCTCTGATGCGTGGAGCGGCTCGCTCTAACAAGGCTGAGCCGCTCCGTGACCTAGCCCCAATTCGTGTGCGGTATCGCGCAGCAGTTCGAGCACGCCAGCGGCTGCTGGTGACAGCTGCTGCGGGGTTTTGGTGATGATCCCGTAGGCCATCAGTCCCTGGTTCAGATCGGCATTTACGCTCGCATCCACCTCGATTTCTTCCAGCATGCCGTAGCGCGCATAGTGCGCCAGCACATCGCGTGGCAGCACGGTCAGCATGTCGTTCTTCTCGATCAGCGTGGTCACCATCAGCAGGTTTTCTGCGTTCACGACCTTGCGTGGAGGGCGCATGCCGACGCGCTGAAACAGCGCATCGAACTCCTGACGCAACACGCTGCCCACCGGGGGCAGCACCCAGTCCGCGGCGTTCAGTTGCGAGCGAGACATTGGGCCTTCGATCAGTCCGGCGCGCGCGCAGATCTGCAGCGGCTCTTTAGCCAACGGCTCGAAGCGCAAATCGTCCTGCTGACTTTCCGCCGAAAACCGCGCCACCAGAAAATCCAGCTCGCCGTCATCCAGAATCGCCAGCAGATCACGGCTGGAACCCGTGCGGATGCTGACCTCCAGCTTCGGAAAGCGCTGCTTGGCGCGTCGGATCACATCAGGCAGCAGTTCCGCACAGGGCGTAAGAATAGTGCCAATGCGCACGTGCCCCTGCTGCCCCTGACGCAGCGCGTCGACCTCGCTGTAGGCGCTGTCCAGCGTGTTCAGCATGCGGCGGGCGTGGCGAATCATTGCTTCGCCGTATAGCGTCGGGACGACGCCACGCGCGTGACGCTCGAACAGCTCGACGCCCAGCCCATCCTCCAGCTCTTTCAACAGTTTCGAAATCGCGGGCTGAGAAATGCCCAATCCGATTGCGGCTCGATTGAGATTTCCCGTATCGCCAAGGGCTGCCAGCAGCGGGATGTGGCGGTTCTTCAAACGCGCCCGGACGAACCAATTGCTGTTGATCGGCTTCATTCAGCTATACCCGTTCATATATCGGTTTGGCTGAAATATATATTTGTTGATGATGTCTTGTCTCTCTACGCTCTGGATCAACGAGGTCAATCAGGCGGGCCAGCTGAGCCAGCCGACGATAACAGGTGCATCGCAATGACTGACAAACGCCCCCTGCGCTCCGCTCAATGGTTCGGTACCACCGACAAGAACGGTTTCATGTATCGCAGCTGGATGAAGAACCAGGGCATCCCGGATCATGAGTTCCAGGGCAAGCCGATCATCGGCATCTGTAACACCTGGTCGGAGCTGACGCCCTGCAACGCGCACTTTCGCAAGATTGCTGAACACGTAAAAAAGGGCGTTCTGGAGGCGGGTGGGTTCCCGGTCGAATTCCCGGTCTTCTCCAATGGGGAGTCGAACCTGCGTCCCACCGCCATGCTGACGCGCAACCTGGCCAGCATGGATGTCGAGGAGTCGATTCGTGGCAATCCGGTGGATGCGGTGGTGCTGCTGGTCGGCTGTGACAAGACCACCCCGGCGTTGCTGATGGGTGCGGCCAGCTGTGATGTGCCGACGATCGTTGTCACCGGCGGGCCGATGCTCAACGGCAAGCACAAGGGCCGCGACATTGGTGCGGGCACCATCGTCTGGCAGATGCACGAGCAGTACAAGGCTGGGCAGATCGACCTCAACGAGTTCCTTTCCGCCGAGGCCGGTATGTCGCGTTCGGCGGGCACCTGCAACACCATGGGGACCGCCTCGACCATGGCCTGTATGGCCGAAGCACTGGGCACTTCATTGCCGCACAACGCAGCGATTCCGGCGGTGGACTCGCGTCGCTACGTGCTGGCGCACCTGTCCGGTATGCGCATCGTCGACATGGTTCATGAGGACCTGCGCTTGTCCAAGGTGCTGACCAAGCAAGCGTTCGAGAACGCCATCCGGGTCAACGCTGCCATTGGCGGCTCGACCAATGCCGTGATCCACCTCAAGGCGATCGCCGGACGCATTGGTGTCGAACTCGAGCTGGATGACTGGACGCGCATTGGCCGCGGCATGCCCACCCTTGTCGACCTGCAACCCTCGGGGCGCTTCCTGATGGAAGAGTTCTACTACGCTGGCGGCCTGCCGGCGGTGATCCGCCGGCTGGGTGAAAACAATTTGTTGCCGAACCCCGATGCATTGACTGTCAACGGCAGATCTCTCTGGGACAACTGCGCTCACGCCCCGATCTACGGCGAAGACGAGGTTATTCGCACGCTGGATAACCCGCTGCGCAAGGACGGCGGAATCTGCGTATTGCGCGGCAACCTGGCGCCCAGCGGCGCGGTGCTGAAACCCTCGGCGGCAACAGCGGAACTGATGAAGCATCGCGGCCGCGCAGTGGTGTTCGAGGACTTCGACGACTACAAGGCGCGCATTGCCGATCCGGAGCTGGATGTCGATGAAACCTGCATTCTGGTCATGAAGAATTGCGGACCCAAGGGTTATCCCGGTATGGCTGAGGTCGGCAACATGGGCTTGCCGCCCAAAGTGTTGGCCAAAGGGATCACCGATATGGTGCGGATTTCCGACGCCCGTATGAGCGGCACCGCTTATGGCACCGTGGTATTGCATGTCGCCCCCGAAGCCGCAGCCGGTGGGCCGCTGGCGGCGGTACGCAACGGGGACTTCATCGAGCTGGACTGTTACGAGGGCCGCCTGCATCTGGACATCCCGGACGCTGAATTGCAGGAGCGGCTGGCTGACTGGCAAGCCCCGCAAGGCCTGTTGTGGGACGGGGGATATCGTCGACTGTTCGTCGAGCATGTGCTGCAGGCCGACGAGGGCTGCGACTTCGACTTTCTGGTGGGCTGCCGTGGCGCTGATGTACCCCGTCACTCGCATTGATGCGGCGGTCGGCTTTTGCGGTGTCGGCGCCTAACCCGCCTTTGCGATAGGTGAGGCGGGGTTCGTCACGGCCGGCGTTTTCAGTCGGCTGGTGATGACCGAGGCGAGGATGATCAGCGCCCCGCCAGCAAGCATTCCCAGCGAAGGTTGCTCATTGAACAGCCACCAGGCGATCGCGATGCCATATACCGGCTCCAGCGCGAAGATCACCGATGTCGTCCGCGCTTTCAACACCTTCAGGCTCGCCACGAACAGGCTGTGCGCCAGGCCCGTGCAGAGGACGCCGAGCAAGGCCAGCCACAGCCAGTCCATGACGGGCACGGCGGGCAGCGACGACCATGTAAAAGGCAGCAGGCAAAGCAGGATGATGCCGTTCTGCCAGAGCGCTGCCTGCACCGGATCCACGCCGCGGGTTACCGCACGGTTGAGCAATGAAAGTAGAGCAAACATCAGCCCCGAAAGGATGCCGTAAATCAGACCCAGCGTGCTGTCGCTGGCGAGATCGAACTGTGGCGTAACCAACAGCAGCCCAACGCAGACCAAGGCGACCATGCCGAACTCGACCGGGCGAGTGCGCTCGCGGAACAGCAACCCCTCCAGTAACACCGTAAACGCCGGAAAGCTGGCAAAACCCAATGTGGCGATACCGACACCGGCGATCTTTACGGCGATGAAGAAGGTGAGCCAATGGCCACCGAGCAACAGGCCGCCGAACAGCAGTCCGGCGCGCTGGCGTGGGCTTGGGGTTGTGCCAGCGCTACGCAGGAATTGTGCGGCCAGCAACAGCGCCACGACCGCAAAACCCGCACGGCCGAGCGTAATGATCAGGGGCGCGCTCTCGGCGAGCTTGCCGAACACACCGGATAGCCCAAACATCAGCGCGCCGAAATGGATCGCCAGCAAAGCGTTGCGATGAGTCATGGCCTGGCTTCCAGCGGAGCAGGTTGGCGCAAGCCGTGCTCATGGCTGTGGATGATCTGGTCGTGATTGTAATGACGCAGAGAAAGGATGGGCGGCATGGAAAACCTCGACTGCATGCGGAGCGCCGGCAGGTATCGGTGCGATCACGATCTGACCCGAGGCGGGCCAGGCGGTGCTACATGATGACCTTGTCGCGTAGTTTGTCGGCGGCCTGGTTGAGCGCCTGGATGACGCGCTCTTTATCGAAGTTTTGCACCCCGTTGGTGTCGAGGTACATCGAGAAGCCGGGCAGTTCGTGCTCGACGAAGCTGTTGGTGGCGCCCAGGTCGCGACGGAAGTCCACCACCTGGTAGATCTGCACCGGACGGGTGAAGCCCTTTACGGTGATCTGGCCTTTGTCACGGCACATGATGACGTCTTTGACCAGCGAATAGGTTTCGTGAGAAATGAGAATTTCCCCTGCCTCGGCGGAGCTTTCCAGTCGGCTCGCCAGATTCACTTCGCGACCGATGATGGTGTAGTCCATTCGAGTGTCGGCGCCGAAGTTGCCGACCGTGCAGTAGCCTGTGTTGATACCCATGCGGATTTCCATCGGCTTGGTAATGCCTTGCCCGCGCCACTGCTGGCGCAGGACTTTCATGTGCTTGCGCATGGCAATCGCCATCGAAACCGCGGCCACAGCATCCTTCTTGGCGCCCTGGCTGGCGGGGTCGCCGAAAAACACCATCACGCAATCACCAACGAACTTGTCGATGGTGCCGCCGTACTTGAGGGTGATCTTCGACATCTCGTTGAGGTAGGTATTGAGCAGATCGGTGAGTGCTTCAGCTTCCAGTTCTTCGGACAGCTCGGTGAAGCCTTTGATATCCGAAAAGAACACCGTGAGTTTCTTGCGCTGGGTTTCCAGCCGGACAGTACGCTTGCCGGAGAAGATTGACTCCCACACCTGTGGCGACAGGTATTTGGCAAGATTGCGCGCCAATCGTGCAGCTTTCGCCTGTTGGGCTTCGACTTCGCTGCGTGCCTGCGCGAGGCGGATGCCTTGTTGATGCACGTAGTAGGCCGTTACGCATACGTACAGGGTGGTGAGCAGAATGCTGACGGCGGATACCAGAACCGAGCTGGCACCCTCGAAGCGCAAGGGCACCAGCAAGCTGGTCAGCCCAACGCCGATGCAGGCCATCAACAAGGTCATCAACAGATGACGCAGGCTGCCGACCACCAGCGCGCTGAAACTCAGTGTGAGCAGAAACATCAGGCTTGGCACGAGGCTGCTTCCGAGCAGCACGATGCCCGCACCTGCATTCAAGGCGTCCAGACACAGCAGGGTCTGAGAAGTCGCCTCAGGGTGTTCGCGCTTGAAGCGGTAGCTCAGGTGATAGGCGAAGTGCGGATACAGGAGCGTATAAGGCACCATCCACAAGAGATCGAGGGAAAACTGCTGGGTATAGACACCGGCAGCGAGCGTGGCGGCACAGATCAGATAGGCGAAAACTCGGGCGTAATACTCGCGCAGTGGACGAGTCGCGAGTCCGTTACGTCGTTCACCGCTCACGGTTGACATGATGGTTGCTATCCCTGAAAAGAGGCCGGCGCTCTGGAACGCGCCGTAAGAGGCTGCAGCGCATCGACCAGCGCTGGCGCGTGATCATAACCAAGTCGCCAGCACTGCGCCAAACCGCCGGTCCATTCCGTGACCAATAGCCGGTGCGGCGCGGCATTGGCTGAGCGACCAGCGCTCAGAATCGGATCTTTCCGGTGAGCATGTCTTTCAACATCACCCAGTCGCCGAGAAAGCTGTACAGCGGGTACTGGAATGTCGCGGGGCGGTTCTTCTCGAAAATGAAATGGCCAACCCAGGCAAACCCGTAGCCGGCCAGTGGCATCGCCAGCAACCATAGCCACTGCTGGCTGATCAACGCGTAGGCCAGGATTGCCAGTACCAGCGAACTGCCGATGTAGTGCAAACGTCTGCAGGTTGGGTTGCTGTGCTCGGCCAGGTAGAACGGATAGAAATCGGCGAAGCGGGTAAAACGCTCGGCGGTTTGCGTGCTCATGCCGCACCTCCTGTCATTGTGGTCGTTGCAGTCTAGAACCTCTGGCGTGTCAGGCTACCGACTTCGCGTGCCAGTTTAGTACCCTTGTGCGTGGCTTATCTGCTGGCCTTTGCCTGACCGGGTGATTTTCTTCCGCGGCTTCAAGCGCTGGTAAGCCACGGAAACCGGTGAATACCGCACACCGTGGTGGATATGACCACGCGGAACTTGTGCTTTCCTGTCATAGCCTTAGCTTGCATATATATGACCGTGGCGCACCTGCGCCGCTTTCTTGCCGATACCCAAAGGATGACCTGCATTGGCCAGTAGCCTTCTTGCCCTGATCGACGATATCGCTTCGATTCTGGATGACGTTTCCCTGATGACCAAGGTGGCGGCGAAGAAAACCGCCGGCGTGCTTGGAGACGATCTTGCACTCAATGCTCAGCAGGTTACCGGCGTCAATGCGGACCGCGAGCTGCCGGTGGTCTGGGCCGTGGCCAAGGGGTCCATGCGCAACAAGCTGATTTTGGTGCCGGCTGCGTTGCTGATCAGCGCGTTCCTCCCCTGGGCCATCACGCCGTTGCTAATGCTGGGCGGTGCGTTTCTCTGTTTCGAAGGGTTTGAGAAGCTTGCGCACCGGTTCCTGCACCGCGATCAGGATCATCATGCGCAGCAAATGCAGGCGCTCGCCGATGAGAGCGTCGACATGGTCGCGTTCGAGCGCGACAAGATCAGCGGCGCGGTCCGCACCGATTTCATCCTGTCCGCCGAGATCATCGCCATCACGCTGGGGACGGTCGCCGCTGCGAGCTTCGTCGAGCAGATTGCCGTGCTTGCAGGTATCGCAATCATCATGACCATTGGCGTCTACGGTTTGGTTGCCGGCATCGTCAAACTCGACGACGCAGGTCTGGCGCTGAGCAAACGCACCAGTTCTGTGGCGCAATCGATGGGCCGCGGCATCCTCACGGTTGCGCCCTGGTTGATGAAGTCCTTGTCGGTGATCGGCACTGCCGCCATGTTCATGGTCGGCGGCGGCATTCTGACCCACGGCTTCAAGGCCATTCACCACTTCATCGAGGACAGCGCAGAGCACACGGTTGCGCTGCCGTACATTGGCTCGGTTCTGGCGGGGCTGTTGCCGACGCTGCTGGACGCCGCTTTCGGCATATTGGCCGGCGGTCTGGTGTTTGCAGTCGTCGAGCTGAGCAAGCGCCTGTTCAAACGCCGCTCCGAAGCCGCCTGATGGCGATCCTCCACGATTTAGCTAACAAGACCGACGGAGCGCAGTGAATGAACGAGTTCATGCAAGCAGCAATCGACGAAGCGCAGAAGGGGCTCGCCGAGGGCGGTATTCCAATCGGTTCGGTGATCGTCCACCGGGGGCGAATCATTGGCCGCGGCCACAACCGGCGGGTTCAGCAGGGCAGCGCAGTGCTGCACGGGGAGATGGATGCATTCGAGAATGCCGGGCGGCAACCGGCCAGCGTTTACGCCGAGTCGATCCTCTATACCACGCTGTCGCCCTGTTCCATGTGCACCGGGGCGATTCTGCTATATGGCATTCCAAAGGTCGTGATCGGTGAGAATCAGACGTTCATGGGTGAAGAGCTGCTGCTACGTGGCCGCGGTGTTGAGGTCGAGGTGCTGCAGGACGCGAGCTGTGTCGAAATCATGCGCCGCTTTATCGCCGAAAGCCCCGAACTGTGGAACGAGGATATCGGCGAAACCTGATCCGGTCAGTGGCGCCAGAAGGAAGGGGTCAGCATTACCAGCACGGTGATGATTTCCAGCCGGCCCAGCAACATCCCGAACGACAGCAGCCATTTCGCAGAATCCGGCAAGGTGGAAAAATTGCCCGCCGGACCGATGATTGGCCCGAGGCCGGGACCCACGTTGCACACCGCTGAAGCCGCGCCGGTAAGTGCGGTGATCGGATCCAGGCCAAGCAGCGCCAGGCATAGCGCAAGCACGCCGATCGTCATGGTGATAAAGAAAGAAAAGGTCAGAATCGAACGAACAATTTCCTCGTCGAGGTTGTGCCCGTTGTATTGCTGGCGGATCACTGCGCGCGGGTGGACTAGCTGCTTTAGGTTCGAACGCAGCAGGGTGTAAGCGACCTGAAAACGAAACATCTTCAGGCCGCCGGACGTAGACCCCGAGCAACCGCCAAGGAATGTGAGATAGAAGAACACCATGACCGCGAACCCGCCCCATTGGGTGTAGTCACTGACCGCATAACCGGTGGTCGTGATGACCGATACAACGCTGAATGTCACGATCCGCAGGGAGTCGAGAAGATTGTCATCATGGTTGAACCAGTACCACAGACTGAATAACAGGCTCGTCCCCGCGAGCATTACCAGAAACCCGCGAACCTGCTGATCCCCAAACAGCGCCCGACGGTCGCCGCGAGCGGTGGCTACGTACAGGGTGAACGGTAAGCTGCCCAAAATCATGAAGAAGATCGCAACCCAATGCGTGGCTGGACCGAACTTGCCGAGCGATGCGTCGGAGGTTGAATAGCCGCCAGTCGCCACAGTGGACATCGCATGGTTGATCGCATCGAATCCGCTCATTCCTGCCAGCCAGAATGCGATAAACGCTGCCAGCGTAAAGACCAGGTAGATAACGATCAGGTACTTGCCGGCCATGTGCGAACGCGGCATGACTTTTTCTGACCAATCGGAGGATTCGGTCTGGAACAGCCGCATACCACCAACGCGTAACAGCGGCAGAATGGCCACGGCCATGCCGATGAATCCAATGCCACCAAGCCAGTGCAGCAATGATCGCCAAATAAGCAGGCCCGGTGAGGCGCTATCGAGTCCCGAGAGCACGGTCGCACCGGTAGTGGTGATGCCGGACATGGTTTCGAAGAACGCATCGGTATAGCTGATGTGCTGAATGAGCATAAGCGGCAGGGCGGCGAAGCAGCATACGATCACCCAACTGACCGTAGTCAGGAAATACATGTCGCGCGGACGCAGGTTTGTATTGGCTGGGCGGCCGGGGGCAACCAGTGCAAAACCGCAGCCGAAGGTGATCAGGCTGGCCCAGAGAAACGCTTGCAGATCGTCGGTGCGATCAAAAGCGAACAGCGTGATCATCGGAATGACCATGCTGACTGCGAGTGTGATCAGGAAAATGCCGAGAATGAAACCGATGATGCGCAGAGTCGGCAAGGCCATGTTTGATTGCTGCTCGGCTCGAAAAATGAGGCCGCCATTCTACGCCTGTCGCTGCGGCAGTAAACCGGCGATCAGCCTGTTGAAAAATCTTTTGCACCCCCCCCGGTAGACCTCTTCCCAAGTTCGTTGCGATGAATAGAATAGCCGTCCGGTGCCGGCCCTTTGCCGGTTTCTGAGTGTTCACCTTCCATGTCCATCGACAACCCCTGCCTCACGTGCGGCGCCTGCTGCGCGCATTTTCGTGTGTCTTTCTTCTGGGGCGAGTGTGCCTCCTCTGGCGGTGCAGTGCCTGACAGCGCAACCGTGCAGGTCGGCCCATTTCACGTTGCGATGCTTGGGACAGAATCCAAGCCGGCGCGTTGTGTCGGGCTGATGGGCGAGGTGGGGTGCGGCGTACGTTGCACCATGTATGAGCAGCGCTCGAGCACCTGTCGCGAATTCGAAGCCTCCTGGGTCGGTGGTCAACACAACGCGCATTGCGATACGGCTCGGGCGGCCCATGGTCTTCCGCCGCTGATGCCTCCGCTGGAGCCGCAGCTTGCGCCCGATCGGGTAGCCTGACGGCGAGCGGCAGCTCCGGGCCGGATCTTAGAACCGGTCATGCGATATGACGCTTGCCATAACTGTGCTGCCAAACGAACGGCTCGGGGCTCTAGAATGTCCGATTCGTTTTCGGAGGTAGTCGGATGGAAGCTCTCGACCTGTTGCTCAAGCGCGTGTCTGTCACGCGGCTTACCGATCCTGCGCCGACCCCGGCTCAGCTGGACGTGATGTTTCGTGCTGCCTTGCGTGCGCCGGACCACGGCCAGCTGCGTCCTTGGCGGTTCCTGACTATTCAGGGCGAAGCCCGCGAACAGTTGGGCAAGTTGATGGCTGAGTCGCTGCGTGTGCGCTCGCCCGAGGCGAGCGATGATGCCTTGCTGAAAGCCAGCAAGATGCCGTTGCGCGCGCCGCTGCTGGTGGTGGTCATTGCGCATGTGCAGCCGCACCCGAAGGTGCCCGGTTCAGAACAAGTGCTGGCCGTGTCCTGTGCGGCACACGGCTTGTTGCTGGCTGCGCATGCACAAGCTCTTGGCGCCGTCTGGCGTACAGGCGATTTCGCTTACGATCCGTATCTGGCCAAGGCGCTGGGATTGACTGGTGATGAGCAGATTCTGGGGTTCATTTACGTCGGCACCCCCGAGGGAACGCCGCGGACCCCGCCGGAAGTGGACCCGCAGCAGTTTGTCAGTGAGTGGACCGGCGCACGCTAGGTCACTCCGCGTATTGCAGATTTTCGATCGCTGGGTTCAGTGGCAGCTTCAGCGTGGCGATAAAGCCACCGTCAGGGTGATTACCCAACAGCAGCTCGCCGTTATGCCGTTCGGCGGCTCGGCGAGCAATCGCCAGGCCCAATCCGTGTCCGGCGGTGGTCTGTCCTGGTGCGCGGAAGAAGGGTTCGCTCAGCTGCGCGAGATGGGCTTCGTCGACCCCAGGCCCTTGGTCGCGGATGCTCAGTAGCAGGTGCTGTGTGTCGCTGCAGGCGCGCAGTTCTATCGGTACGCCTTCTGGATTGAAGCGCAAGGCGTTGCGTAACAGATTGTCCAGCGCGCGCTCGAGCATGTCCGGCCAGCCTTGCAGTTGGGCTTCGGTTTCGACGTAGCTGTCGATGCGTTGATTGGGCGAGACGATGCGGGCGTTCTCCTCGAGCTGCCCGAATATCGCGCGCAAGTTGATGGGGCTCGGCGCGCCCGGGTCGGCGTCCAATCTTGCGAGCTCCAGGATCTCACTGATCAGCGCCTCCAGACGATCACATTCCTTGGCCAGCCGCGGCCAGATGACCTCGCGTTCGGCCGGTGTAGCCCGCTCTGCCAACGCCAGTGCGATGCGCAGGCGTGCCAGTGGCGAACGCAGTTCGTGGGACACGTCACGCAGCAATTGACGCTGGCTGCCGATCAAGCTTTGCAGTCGGGCTCCCATGCGGTTGAAGTCCTTTGCAAGCACGCCCAGCTCGTCGCGCCGATTGGCCAGGCGTGCCAGCGAATTCTGTTGGTAGGTGGTCTGCCCGAGGTCATGCACGGCACCGCGAAGCCGATCGAGTGGGCGGGTAATCGACAGGGTTAGTAGCAGGCTGAAGCCAGTCAGGACGACCAAGGCGATACCAAGCGCACTCAGAGGCCAGAACAGGCTGCCTCGGTGCCAGGCCTGCAATTCCTGATTCGGGATGCGATAGATGAACAGGTAGGTATTACCGGTCTCGGGGCTGGTGTAGTCGGTGGTCAACCGCCGCCACGGGAGGCGACCGTCCCGGTGTTCCTGACGTGCTTCGAAAGCAGCGGCGCGAGCCGGAAAGGTGCCGCGGATGATCGGCTGACCGTTTTCAGCCAGAACCTGCACATCGACGCCGTAGCGGTTGCGATGCCGTTCGAGGAGGAACTGTGCAGTGATCGGCCCCTGGCGCTCGTATACCTTGGTCCACACCTCGGCCAGGCCGTTGACGCCAGGATGACGGTTGAGTATCCAGGTGTCCTGATTGAGCGCATGACCAAGCAGCATGGCCAAGCCTGCCACCAGCGCAATGGCTAGCCAAAACGTCGCGAGGATGCGCCAGAACAAAGATCGCACCGGTCAGATACTCCGTGGAGAAGCCCGGTGCGCGTGGTCACTTGTGGGGGCGAACCGGGCGGGATTGCTGTTTTAGCGGATCAGTTTTTCTGATCGCGCTCGGCTTTCCATTGTTCGAATTCGGCGCGGTCAGCGCGCTTCGCGGCCATTTTTTCGTGCAGTTCGTCGAACTTCTTCTGCTGTTCCGGCTTGAGCAGGTCGCGCACTTGCTTCTGGGTTTTTTCCTGGCTGGCTTTCAGTTCTTCCTGCATGGCCTTGCGTTCGGCTTCGGGTAGCTTGTCCAGGTATCGTTGGGTGATCTCGCGATGATTGTTCATCTGCTCGCGCAACAACTGGCGCATCTCGTTCCGTTGCTCCTTGGTCAGATCGAGCTGCTCGAATGGCGAATGCTTGCCTCCGTGGTGACGCTGGCCATCGTCTGGCATAGCCATGGCAATCGCAGGAAGGGTTGAGGCGAACAGTACGGCGATCAGAGTCTTGCGCATCTTGAGTTTCTCCTTGGTATGGAAACCGGTCGCCGGCTAGGCGCCTGTCGAGGGCACCTCAGCTGGCTTCGACTGGATAAGCTCAGTCTAGGGCGCGCAAGGTCAAGGGCGGTCAGGGCTGGGTAAAGGCTGGGTAAAGGCCGGTCAGGGTGCGTAGAGGTAGCCACGGCTGCGCAAGGCAACGATGCGCGGGCGGCCGTCTGGATGTGGGCCGAGCTTTCGGCGCAGGTTGCTGACGTGCATGTCCAGGCTGCGGTCGTACAGGGTGAGCTTGCGGCCCAGGGCCAGTTGCGCCAATGCCTGCTTTTCCAGCGGTTCGCCTGGCTGGCTGAGGAGTGCTTCGAGGATGCGTCCTTCGGAAAGGGTAAGCGTGACCTCATGATCGCCAACGCTGGCCACTCCACGTGCAGGGCTGTACCAGAGATCGCCCAGCTCCAGCTGTGTCGGTGCGCTGGCCGGTTGGCTGCGGCGCAGGACGGCCTTCAGGCGTGCGGTCAGTTCGCGTGGATCACAGGGTTTGGCCAGATAATCGTCCGCACCCAGCTCCAGACCGAGTATGCGGTCGAGCGGCTCGCCGCGCCCCGAAAGCATCAATACCGGCAGGTCCGGATGCTCACTGCGCAGTTGCTTCAACAGGTCCAAGCCACTGCCGTCAGGCAGCATTACGTCGAGCACGACTGCGGCGGGTTGGTGTTCGGCCAACGCAGCGCGGGCGCTTTGACCGTCATGGCAGGCACGGGCGACAAAGCCTTCCTGGGCCAGCCAACTGACCAGTAGTTCGCAGAGCTCCTGGTCGTCGTCTATCAGTAGCAGTTCGCTCATAGTTCGCTCGTGTCGATTCAGTTCAGCCATTGCCGACGGCGGCGGCCGCGGGTTGTCAGGACGCCAAGCAGAAAGCCCAGCACGCCCACGCCGCCGCCTACCGCGAACCACTGTTGCTGGTCGTTGAGCAACGGCGGTTGCACCTGCGTCTGCGCTTGTTCGTGTTCAAGTTGCAGGCGCAGTCGCTGGTTTTCCTGGCGCAGTCTCAACAGCTGGGCCTGGCCCGCTGCGCTGGTCGCGGCGTCGAGGTTTTCCCTGGTCGCCTCGCGTTGCTGTTGATTTTCACTGAGACGATGCTCCAGCTCGACCTGCCGCTCGGCGGATGGCTCTATGGGCGCTTCTTCGGCCTGTAGCGAGGGGATGACGAGACCTAGAACAAGCAGCAGGGACAGCGAACTTTGGCGCATCGGAACTCCTTTTTCCTCAACGGTTTTAACTCTGTGCTTGGCCGTGGCAGAGCGACGGCCCAGCACCAGCGCCAGCAGCTGTCTGGCGGATGTCAGCCGACCAAATTAGGGGTAGACCTGTTTGAAAGGTTTGACGATGACATCGCCATAGACGCCAGCGGCTTTATATGGATCGGCCGCAGCCCACTGTTCTGCAGTCTGCAGCGAGTCGAATTCGGCGACAACCAGGCTGCCGGTAAAGCCAGCTGCGCCGGGATCATTGCTGTCCACCGCCGGATGCGGGCCAGCCAGAACGAGCCGGCCTTCGCTTTTGAGCTGGTCGAGACGTGCCAGGTGCGCGGGGCGCGAGGCCAAACGGTCTTGCAGCGAGTTGGGCACATCGGTCGCGATGATGGCGTAGAGCATGATGAACTCCTAGGATTCGTCAGGTTCGGGTTGCAGGTGGCGCACCAGATAAAGCGCCTGGCCGGCCAGGAACAGCAGCGTCAGCGCGAGACTGCCAAAGACCTTGAAGTCTACCCAGATCGAGGGATAGACGAAGACAACGAAGAGATTGGCAAAGCCGCAGACGAGAAAGAACAGGATCCAGGCGACATTGAGCTGCGACCACTGCGCTGCCGGCAAACGGACCGCATGGCCCATCATCTGCTGGGTCAGTGGTTTGTCGCCGATGAAGTGGCTCGCGGTGAAGGCCAGCGCGAACAGCCAATTAAGTACGGGCGCCTTCCACTTGAGGATCGCTTCGCTGTGCAGCACCAAGGTCAGCCCGCCGAACAACAGGCAAGCCGCCAATGTTAGCCACTGGCTTTTTTCGAGCCGGCGCTGATGCATGAACAAAACGCCGTAGATAATCACGGAGCTGATAATCAGCACTGCTGTTGCGCTGAATATGCCCCCAACGCCTAGGCTGAAGCCTCCGAATTCGACCGTGGCAGGCTCGACTTTGTAGACGACGAAGAACAGCAGCAGTGGAACGAAGTCGATGATTTGTTTCACGAGGCAAGCCAGAGGGCAGATGTGCCCGGCATAATAACAAACCGCGCTTTTGGCGGAACGCTGTCCGCTTGCCGTTTCCAAGACATTGCGCAAGCTTTGGCAAACTGAACGACGGCACGAGCGCTGGCGCTGACGGTCACACGCTCTACTCCCCTTTGGAGAATCTGCCCCGAATGATTGTTGATCTGCATTGCCACAGCACCGCCTCAGACGGAGTGCTCGCGCCTGGCGTGCTGGTGCAGCGAGCCCATGCGCGTGGGATCGAGCTGCTTGCCCTGACTGATCACGACACCCTCGAAGGGCTCGATGAGGCGCGCGCCGCTGCTGATTCCCTGGGTGTCCGGCTGGTCAATGGCATCGAGCTGTCCTGTGTCTGGAACGGCGCCACCATCCATGTGCTGGGTTATGCGTTTCGCCGCGATGCGGTTGCGCTGCAGCAGGCCATCGCTGATTTGCACGCGGGCCGGTGGCAGCGCGCCGAGACGATTGCTCAGCGTCTGGAGGCGAAAGGGATGTCGGGTGCGCTGGCGGGCGCACGGGCGATTCAGCAAGAGTTGGGTGATAGCGGCAACGCGCCCGCGCGCCCACATTTTGCTGATTACCTTGTGCGTGCCGGCCACGTGCGCGACCGCGCCGAAGCGTTTCGCAAGTGGCTTGGTTCGGGGAAGCTGGGCGACGTCAAGCAGCATTGGCCGACGCTTGAGCAGACCGTGAGCACCTTGCGTGATGCCGGCGCCTGGATCAGTCTTGCGCACCCATGGCAGTACGATTTCACGCGTAGCAAACGCCGTCGGCTGGTGAGCGAATTCGCCCAGGCGGGTGGCCATGCGCTGGAAGTGGTTAACGGCATGCAGCCGTTGGAGCAGGTCGGCGGCTTATCGATTCTGGTGCGGGAGTTCGGTCTGATGGCCAGCATCGGCAGTGATTTTCATGCACCGGGCGACTGGTCGGAGTTGGGGATGTATCGAACCCTGCCTGACGATTTGCGACCACTGTGGAGGTCTTTCGATCATGAACCCGGCGAGTCTGTGGCCCGCTGAACAGGGAGTTCCCATGAGCCAGTTTTTTCAGATACACCCGGACAACCCGCAGGCCAGGCTGATCAAGCAGGCCGTAGAGATCATTCGCAGCGGCGGAGTGGTGGTTTACCCCACCGACTCTTCTTATGCTGTGGGTTGCTCGATGGGCAACAAAACCGGCATCGAGCGGATTCGCCGGCTGCGTCAGTTGGACGATAAGCATAACTTCACCCTGGTCTGTCGCGACCTATCGCAGCTGGGGCTGTTCGCCAAGGTGGATACCGCCGCCTTCCGGCTGCTCAAGACGCATCTTCCCGGGCCATATACCATCATTCTCAGTGCCACGCGGGAGGTGCCGCGAATGCTGCTGCATCCAAAGCGCCGTACCATCGGGCTGCGCGTGCCTGCGCAGCCGATCGCCCAGGCGTTGCTTGCCGAGCTGGGTGAGCCATTGATGAGCGTCAGCCTGATCCTGCCTGGCCAAACCGAGCCGATGAGCGACCCGTACGAAATGCGCGATGCATTGGAGCATCAGGTAGACCTGATCATCGACGGCGGTTACGGTGGCGTCGAAGCGTCGACCGTCATCAGCTTGGTGGATGGCGACCCGGAAGTGGTGCGGGTTGGCTGCGGCGATCCCGCACCGTTCGCCGGCTGAACCGCGCACCTTTTTCAAACTCACGAAGGAAACCCTTTTGAGCGCCATGGATTCGCAGCGACGTGTAGTCTCCGGAATGCGGCCTAGCGGCCGCCTCCACCTTGGTCACTATCACGGCGTGCTGAAGAGCTGGGTCAGGATGCAGCATGAATACCAGTGTTTTTTCTGCATCGTTGATTGGCATGCATTGACCACTGACTACGCTGCAGGCGCCGATATCGCACGCAACGTCCAAGAGATGGCAATCGATTGGCTGGCAGCCGGCGTAAGCCCGAGCTCTGCCACCTTGTTCGTGCAGTCCCAAGTACCTGAACATGCCGAGCTGCACCTTCTGCTTTCGATGATCTGCCCCTTGGCGTGGCTGGAGCGCGTGCCATCCTACAAAGAGCTGCAGCTCGATTCGCAGCACAAGGATCTCGGCACTTACGGCTTTCTCGGTTATCCGTTGCTGCAGGCTGCGGACATCCTCGCTTATCGCGCCGGTGTCGTGCCCGTTGGTGCCGATCAGCTGCCGCATATCGAGTTCGCTCGCGATGTTGCCAGGCGCTTCAACCACCTCTATGGCAGCGAAGAGGATTTCGAGGTCAAGGCCGAAGCGGCGATACGCAAGCTTGGCAAGAAAAGCTCCAAGCTCTACGCCAGTCTGCGCAAAAGTTACCAAGAGCAGGGCGACATCGAAGCGCTGAACACCGCCCGCGCGCTGCTCAAGGATCAGCAGACCATTACCATTGGTGACCAGGAGCGCCTGTTTGGTTATCTGGAGGGGAGTGGCAGGTTGTTGTTGCCCGAGCCGCAGGCCCTGCTGAGCGATTCCCCCAAGGTGTCGGGGCTCGATGGCGGAAAAATGGCTAAGTCGTCCAGTAACTCCATCTTTCTGCGCGATACGCCGGATGAAATCGAGGAAAAGATCAAGCGCATGCCGACCGATCCGGCACGCGTTCATCGCCACGATCCGGGTGAGCCGACGCGCTGTCCGGTATGGCAAATGCACCAGGCCCATTCGGCAGCAGACGTCTGTCAGTGGGCCGAACAGTGCTGCCGCACCGCGGGTATTGGCTGCCTGGAGTGCAAGGCGCCCCTCATTGATGCAATCAAGCTTGAGCTGACCCCGCTGCAGGAGCGTGCTCAGGACTACGAGTCGAACCCGGATCTGGTGCGCAGCATATTGGCAGAGGGCGCTGAACAGGCTCGCGACGAAGCACGGGAAACACTAGTGGTCATGCGTCAGGCCATGGGACTGAATTATCGCTAGAGCCTGTTCGGTAGCCGGCATAAGCTGTCGCCGCTTCCAGTATTCGTTCGTTCCGGAGAGATAATGCAGGACACCCAGGCCGAGGCGACCATCCAGGCGCCCGGCGAGCAGCTGCGGCTGGCACTTGTCTACGGCGAGGCTTTCAATAACCTGCCGCAGGATCTCTATATTCCCCCGGATGCACTGGAGGTCTTCCTCGAGGCATTCGAGGGGCCGCTGGATTTGCTGCTCTATCTGATCCGCAAGCAGAACATCGATATTCTCGATATCCCCGTCGCGGAAATCACTCGTCAGTACATGGGCTATGTCGAGCTGATGAAGGCCGTGCGCCTTGAGCTGGCGGCCGAATATCTGGTGATGGCGGCCATGCTGGCTGAAATCAAGTCGCGCATGCTGCTGCCGCGCTCGGCCGAAGTGGAGGAGGACGAACTCGATCCGCGTGCCGAGCTGATCCGCAGGCTGCAGGAGTACGAGCGGTTCAAGGCGGCGTCGGAAGATATCGACCAACTGCCTCGGGTGGGTCGTGACTTGCACGTACCGAAACTCGACGCACCCGATGCACGCGCGCGCAAGCTGTTGCCTCAGGTCAGCCTGGAGGAATTGTTGATCTCGATGGCTGAGGTCTTGCGTCGTGCCGACATGTTCGAAAGCCACCAGGTGACGCGCGAGACGCTGTCGACCCGCGAGCGCATGAGCGACGTGCTCGAACGGCTCAAGGGCGGTGGCTTCGTACCTTTCGTTGCGCTGTTCACGGCCGAGGAGGGGCGTCTCGGCGTGGTGGTGACCTTCATGGCAGTACTTGAGTTGATCAAGGAATCGCTGGTCGAGCTGGTGCAGAACGAGCCCTTCGCACCGATTCATGTCAGGGCTCGCAGCGATGAGTCCTCGTTGCCACTGGAAGCGTCAATGGAGCCGAACCTGTGAATCTGTCCGATCCGAAGGATCTTGCCTCGCTGCTTGAAGCCTTCTTGCTGGCCTCGGGCAAGCCGATGTCGGTTGAGCGAATGGCCGAGCTGTTCGACGAAATCGAGCGGCCAACCCCCAGCTTGCTGCGCAAGGCACTCGAGGTGCTGGACAAGTCCTGCAAAGGCCGGGCATTCGAGTTGAAAGAAGTGGCCAGTGGTTACCGTCTGCAGGTGCGCGAGCGTTTCTCGCCCTGGGTCGGCCGGCTATGGGAAGAGCGGCCGCAGCGCTACTCGCGAGCGTTTCTGGAAACGCTGGTACTGATCGCCTACCGCCAGCCAATCACGCGCGGCGAGATTGAAGACATCCGCGGTGTGGCGGTCAACAGCCAGATCGTGAAAACGCTCCTGGAGCGTGAGTGGGTGCGGGTGGTCGGTCATCGCGACGTACCAGGGCGGCCGGCCATGTTCGCCACCACCAAGCAATTCCTCGATCACTTCAACCTGAAGAACCTCGACGAGTTGCCACCGCTGGCCGTATTGCGTGAGATGGAGCCCGAACCCCAGCTGGTCGACGACGAAGAGGCTCCTGTGCCGGCGTCGCTGCAGGCGCGCGCCGATCCCGAAGGGGAGCCGGAGACGTCGCGTGAGCAAACCAGTTTCCGCAGTCTTCTGGCCGAGCTGGATAGCATGGAAACCGGTTTGAAGACCGATTTCGATGACCTGCGTGCCGAGGCTGAGCCTGAAGAAGGCCAACCCATGCCGGACGAGGACCGTCACAACTATTGATCGGTTACCTAGTGGTCGGTTACCTGGCGGCCGGCCAGGTAGTTTGCATAGTTCGGGATGCTCAGTGAGTGTTCCTGGTCCAGCAGCGGGCTGGAAAGCAGGTAATCGGCACTGCTTTCGTTGGCCGCCAGCGGGATGTTCCACACCGCGGCGACCCTAAGCAGCGCCTTCACGTCGGGGTCGTGCGGTTGTGGCTCGAAGGGATCCCAGAAGAACACCAACATGTCGATCCGGCGTTCGGCAATGCGTGCGCCGATCTGCTGATCTCCTCCGAGGGGGCCGCTGATCATGCACTCGACCGGCAACTTCAAGCGCCGCTCGAGTAGCAACCCCGTGGTCCCGGTGGCCAGCAACTCATGTGGCTCCAGTTTTGATTTCTGCCGCTCAGTCCAGGCCAGCAGGCGCTCCTTGCAGTGATCGTGCGCAACCAGCGCGATACGTTTGCGGGCGGGGAGTGTCGCGCTCACGAAGTCGATACGGTTCATGTTCTTCCTTGGGGGCTGGGCTGGGCTGCTGATCGTTATGACGCTTCGTGCAGCGCGCGGCAAGTGTCGAGCATCCGGTTGGAAAAGCCCCACTCGTTGTCATACCAGGCCATCACTTTCAATAGGCGTCCGCTAACCTTGGTGTGGTTGGTGTCGAAAATCGACGACATCGGGTTGTGGTTGAAGTCGCAGGAAACCAGGGGCAGCGAGTTGCACGCCAGGATCGGCGAGTGCTGACTGGCGTCGAGCATCAATGCGTTGACCTCCTCGGCGGTTGTCTCGCGACTCAGTTCGAGGGTCAGGTCGACCAGCGAGACGTTGATCACCGGAACGCGCACCGCCATGCCGGTCAGCTTGCCGGCCAGCTCTGGCAGTACCAGGCCCACCGCTTCGGCGGCGCCGGTCTTGGTCGGGATCATCGACTGAGTTGCCGAGCGCGCTCGGAACGGGTCGCTGTGATAGACGTCCGACAGATTCTGATCATTGGTGTAGGCATGGATGGTGGTCATCAGGCCGTGTTCGATGCCGTATTCGCGCGACAGCACCTGTGCAACCGGCGCCAGGCAGTTGGTGGTACAGGAGGCGTTGGAAATGATCTGGTGGGATTGGCGCAATGTGTCATGGTTGACGCCGTAAACGATGGTTGCGTCAACGCCGGATGCCGGGGCAGAAATAATCACTTTGCCGGCACCGGCCTGCAGGTGCGCGCTGGCTTTTTCACGGGAGGTGAACAGCCCGGTACACTCAAACACCACATCGACGTTGTGTTGGCGCCACGGCAGCTCGGCAGGGTTGCGGATCGCCGTCACGGCAATCGGGTCACCGTTGACCCGCAACTGGTCGTCCGCCACTTCAACCTTTGCGTCGAAATGGCCATGGACGCTGTCGTACTGCAACAGGTGGGCGTTCATCGCCGGGCTGCCGAGGTCGTTGATCGCCACGACCTGCAGGTGCTCGCGATAGCTCTGGCTGTACAGGGCACGAAGGACGTTGCGTCCGATACGGCCGAAGCCGTTGATGGCGATGCGAATAGTCATAACAAGGTTCCCGGGCAGAATTTGTTGTAGGAATTACAAGATTATTCCTGTCAAAATAGAAATCAAGCCCAAATACATGTTGTTTTGTTGGTAAAACCTACAGATTTACGAGCAGGAGTGATGGCATGCACCCGCGAATTCAAGAAGTTACCGAGCGATTGATCGAACGCAGCCGGCCGACACGCCAGCGTTATCTTGCGCAGATGGCCGGGGCGGCGAGCGACGGCCCGCAACGTGGCAAGCTGCAGTGCGCAAACTTCGCGCATGGCGTTGCGGGTTGCAATTCGCCGGACGACAAGCAGCGCTTGCGATTGATGAACGAGGCCAACGTGGCAATCGTCTCGGCGTACAACGACATGCTTTCGGCACACCAGCCGTACCATTACTTTCCAGACGTGATCAAGGAAGCGCTGCGCGAAGTAGGCTCGATCGGCCAGTTCGCCGGTGGTGTGCCGGCAATGTGTGACGGTGTCACGCAAGGCGAAGCCGGGATGGAACTCAGCCTGGCCAGCCGCGAGGTGATCGCGATGTCCACCGCCGTTGCGTTGTCGCACAACATGTTCGACGGTGCGCTCTACCTCGGCATCTGCGACAAGATCATCCCGGGCCTGATGATTGGCGCCTTGCGCTTCGGTCACCTGCCATCGGTGTTCGTGCCCGGTGGCCCGATGCCCTCAGGCATTCCTAACAAGCAGAAAGCGGAAGTGCGCCAACGTTTCGCAGAAGGCAAGGCCAGCCGCGAGGAGCTGCTGGAGTCGGAAATGCTGTCGTATCACAGCCCAGGCACCTGCACCTTCTACGGCACCGCCAACACCAATCAGGTGGTGATGGAAATCATGGGCCTGCACCTGCCGGGTTCGTCCTTCGTCAATCCCTATACGCCACTACGCGACGAGCTCACGCGCGAAGCAGCGCGGCAGGTGACTCGCCTGACGCCGCAGTCGGGTACCTACATCCCGCTGTGCAAAATCATCGATGAAAAATCAATCATCAACTCGGTCGTGGCCTTGAATGCGACTGGCGGCTCGACCAACCATACCCTGCATATCCCGGCATTCGCCCAGGCGGCGGGCATTCAGCTCACCTGGCAGGATATGGCCGATATATCGGCAGTGACGCCGACGCTCGCCAAGGTCTACCCGAACGGCCAGGCGGACGTTAACCATTTCCACGCCTGCGGTGGCGTTCCGTTCATGGTGCGTACGCTGCTGGAGGCAGGCTTGCTGCATGAGGATGTTCATACGGTTATCGGCAAAGGCCTCAGCCAATACACCAAGGAACCGTTCCTCGAAGACGGCAAACTCGTCTGGCGCGAAGGGCCGGAAAACAGTCTGGACGAGGCGATCCTGTGCCCGGTCGAGCGCGCGTTTTCGCCTGAAGGCGGGCTGCGTGTCCTGGAAGGAAACCTCGGGCGCGGTGTTACGAAGATCTCCGCCGTCGCGCCGGAGCACCGCGTGGTTGAAGCGCCTGCGCGAGTCTTCAGTGACCAGAGCGAGCTCGCTCAAGCGTTCAAGAATGGCGAATTGGAAAAAGACTTTGTCGCGGTGGTGCGTTTTCAGGGGCCGAAAGCCAACGGCATGCCTGAACTGCACAAGCTGACCCCATTCCTCGGCGTCCTGCAGGATCGCGGCTACAAGGTTGCATTGGTAACCGACGGACGCATGTCCGGTGCGTCAGGAAAAGTCCCAGCCGCGATTCATGTGAGCCCGGAGGCGCTCGACGGCGGCCCGCTGTGTCGGGTGCGCGACGGCGATGTCATTCGCGTCGATGGTGAAGCAGGCACACTGCATGTTCTGGTCGATCAGGCCGAGTTCGACAGCCGCGAGCCCATATCAGCCCCGAGCGATTTGGGGATTGGCTGTGGGCGCGAGCTGTTCGGCTTCCTGCGCGCAGCCTTCAGTCCGGCAGAGAAGGGCGCAAGTGTATTCACCGATGAGCTGGAGGCGCTCAAGTGACAGCACTGGTCGGTGATATCGGCGGCACCAATGCGCGGTTTGCATTGTGGCGCAATCAGCAGATCGAGTCGGTGCGGGTGTTGCCGACCGTTGATTATCTGCGTCCGGAAGATGCCATTCGTGCATACCTGCAAGGTGTTGGGCAGAGTGTCGAAGCCCTGCAGGCGGTGTGTCTCGCCTGTGCTGGCCCCGTTTCAGGCGATGAGTTCGCATTTACCAACAACCATTGGCGTTTGAGCCGCAAGGCGTTCTGTGAAGACCTGGGGCTGAGCGATCTGCTGCTGGTCAATGATTTCACCGCGATGGCGCTGGGCATGACCCGGTTACGCGAGGGCGAGCTGATCGAAGTCTGTCCGGGTCGGTCCGAGCCGGGTGCGGCGCGCCTGGTTATCGGCCCGGGTACCGGACTAGGCGTTGCTACGCTTCTGCCCATGCCAGGCGGCTGGAAGGCGCTACCGGGGGAGGGTGGCCATGTCTGCTTGCCGATCGGCACCGCGCGCGAGGGTGCGCTCTGGGCGCGGTTGCACGACAAGTTCGGCCATGTAAATGCCGAGGCGATTCTCAGTGGTGGTGGCCTGCTCGAACTCTATCGAACCAGCTGCGCGCTCGATGGCGAGCCGCCAAAGCTGACCACGCCTGCTCAAGTCACCGCAGCGGCATTGAGTGGCGATGCTTATGCGGCATCGGTTCTGGAACAATTCTGCGTCTGGTTGGGTCGGATCGCGGGCGACAATGTGCTGACTACGGGTTCGCGCGGCGGCGTATACATCGCCGGCGGAATCGTGCCGCGCTTCGTCGAGTTCTTCATACGCAGCGGGTTCAGCCAGAGTTTGCGCGACAAGGGCTGCATGAGCCGTTATTTTGACGAGATTCCGGTCTGGGTGGTAACGGCTGAGTACCCTGGGCTGGAAGGCGCGGGCGTAGCGTTGCAGCACTTGCTGGAGGGCCCATCCAGCGGAGGCTGACCCGCTTAGATACACCTACCTAACAAGAGAATGGATGCCAGTGACCCAGGTTGGAAGATCGATTCTGCTGGTCGACGATGATCAGGAAATCCGCGAACTGCTTGATACCTACCTCAGCCGATCAGGTTTCCACGTGCGTACCGTCGCCGACGGCGCGCAATTTCGTCATGCCATGGCCAGCGATCCGGCGGACTTGGTCATCCTCGATGTCATGTTGCCGGACGAAGATGGATTCAGCTTATGCCGCTGGGTCAGAGGCCATCAGCGTCTCGCTCAGATGCCCATCATCATGTTGACCGCCAGTTCGGATGAGGCTGATCGGGTAATCGGGCTTGAGTTGGGCGCGGACGATTATCTGGGCAAGCCATTCAGTCCACGCGAACTCCTGGCGCGGATCAAGGCGCTGCTGCGCCGGGTCAACTTCGGTCAGGAGCGCGTCAGCGACGTACTGGCATTCGATGACTGGCGACTGGATATGGTCAGCCATCGACTGTTTCACCAGGACGGGGAAGAAGTGTTGCTGTCTGGCGCGGATTTCGCGTTGCTCAAACTGTTTCTCGACCATCCGCAGCAAATTCTCGACCGCGACACTATCGCCAACGCCACGCGTGGTCGCGAAGTGATGCCGCTCGAGCGCATCGTCGACATGGCGGTCAGTCGTCTGCGTCAGCGGCTACGCGATACAGGCAAGTGCCCTCGGTTGATTCGTACCGTTCGCGGTAGCGGCTATCTGCTCGCCGCGCAGGTGGCGCCGCACTATGACTCGCTCGGTTAAGCGTCGCTGGTTGCCAATCCCACGCTCGCTGCTCGGCCGAATGCTCTTGCTGACGCTTCTGGTCGTGCTGATGGCGCAAGCGCTTTCGAGCTTTATCTGGGTATCCCAGCTTCGCGCGAGCCAGATGGAAGGATTGTTGACCAGCGCCCGCAGCCTGGCGCATTCGATGGCCGCGAGCGTCAGCTATTTCCGTTCCCTGCCACTGGGGTATCGACCGCTGGTGCTCGATCAGTTGCGCAGTATGGGCGGCACGCGCTTTTTCGTTTCGTTGAATGACAAGCCGCTCGAGATGCAGATCCTGCCGCCAACCGAGCGCAAGCAGGCGGTGTTGGCTGACGTAGACAAGGTGCTGCGTGAGCGCCTTGGCAAGGATGTTGACATGCTGGTGAGCTTCGTCAGTCCCGATGACCTGCGCATCTTCAACGGCGGCCTGAAACTCGATGAATTGCCAAGGTCCTGGGCGCATTACGCTCTGAGCCTGGAACCGCTGAATCCGCCGGTGCTGGTCACGCAGATTCAGATCGCGCCGGACGAGTGGCTCTATCTCGCCTCGCTGATGCCTGCGCCCTACGTCAGCCTCGAAGACGAGGGCATACCCAGGCAGCAACTCTGGTTTATCTTCCTCACCAGCAGCTTCCTGCTGTTGTTCATCGGCATTCTGGTGCACTGGCAAAGCCGGCCGCTCAAGCAACTGGCGCAGGCGGCGCGCGAGATGTCGCTGGGCAGCGAAGTGGAGCTGCTGCCTGAAGCGGGTGGTAGCGAAGTCGTCGAGGTCAGCCGTGCCTTCAATACGATGCGTGAGCGTATCGGACGTTACCTGACCGAGCGCAGCCAGTTGTTCAGCGCGATTTCCCACGATTTGCGCACGCCGATAACGCGGCTGCGGTTGCGTGTGGAGTTGCTGGAAGATGAAGCCTTGCAGCGGAAGTTCAGCCGCGACCTGGATGAACTGGAGCTGTTGGTCAAAGGCGCGTTGCAATGCGTCAAGGACACCGATATCCACGAAAACATCGAACCGCTGGATCTCAACCACCTGCTCGATTGCGTCACCGAGCCGTACCTGGCGACAGGGGGTAACGGTCGCGTCACGGTTGTGGGCAGGGCTTGCGCGCCCTACGCCGGAAAACCGCTGGCGCTCAAGCGCTGCATCGGCAATTTGCTGGATAACGCGTTGAAGTATGGTGAACGCGCCCATCTGCTCATCGAAGACGATAACGGTGCCTTCGTTCTGCATGTCGATGATGAAGGCCCGGGCGTGCCTGAAACCTGGCTGACGCAGGTGTTCGAGCCCAACTTCCGCCTGGCTGCCAAGCAGCCTGGTTATGGGCTTGGTCTCGGTATCGCGCGCAACATCGCGCATGCGCATGGCGGGGAGGTCAGCCTGCGTAATTTGCCTGCCGGTGGTTTGCGCGTGACGTTAAGCCTGCCGCGGACGACCGCATGACGCCGCCCTGTTTTGCGATACGCACCGACGCGTTGCAAAGCCCGAGCTTTGTAACGAAACGGTGACCAATCCCCATCCCTTCGTTACCCGGCGCGCTGGTTGGCGCGCCTAGAATCGGTGCAGCGCAAGCAAAGACTTGCATCGATAAAAACAAGAAAAGGAACCCCAATGAACGCGATTCATCGTTTGGTTACTGCTGTTTCCCTCGCCTCTCTCGTTCCGTTTGCCCAAGCCGGCGAAGTGGAAGTGCTGCACTGGTGGACATCCGGCGGCGAAAAGCGCGCCGCCGACACGCTGCAGCGACTGGTCGAGGAAGAGGGTCACACCTGGAAGGATTTCGCCGTTGCCGGTGGTGGCGGCGAAGCGGCCATGACCGTTCTCAAGACCCGCGCCGTTTCCGGTAACGCGCCTGCCGCTGCTCAGATCAAAGGTCCTGACATTCAGGAGTGGGGCGAGTTGGGCTTGCTCACCGACCTCAACGATGTGGCTGAAAAAGCCAACTGGGACGAATTGCTGCCTGTGCAGGTGTCGACGGCGATGAAGTACGACGGGGACTACGTTGCCGTGCCGGTCAACGTACATCGCGTCAACTGGTTGTGGATCAACCCGGACGTGTTCGAGAAGGCCGGCGTTGAACCGCCGAAAACACTCGACGAATTTTTCACTGTTGCCGACAAGTTGAAAGCCGCGGGCTTCATGCCGCTCGCTCACGGTGGCCAACCCTGGCAGGACGGAACCGTTTTCGAAGATCTGGCGCTGGCGATCCTGGGCCCTGAGGACTTCCGCAAGGCATTCGTCGAACTCGATCGTGACGTGCTCACCGGCGACAAGATGGTCAAGACGTTCGAGGCGCTGAAGAAGCTGCGCAGCTACGTCGACAACAACGCAGCGGGCCGCGACTGGAACAGCGCGACGGCGATGGTCATGAACGGTAAGGCCGGTATGCAGCTCATGGGCGACTGGGCCAAGAGCGAGTGGAGCGCGGCCAAGAAAATCGCTGGTGAGGACTACACGTGCGTGCCGTTCCCGGGCACCCAGGGCAGCTTTGCCTACAACATCGACTCACTGGCGATGTTCAAGCTGAACAACGATGACAATCGCAAGGCCCAGCAGGATCTGGCCCGCATTGTCATGGAGCCGGAATTCCAGCAGTTCTTCAATCAGAACAAAGGCTCCATTCCAGTACGTCTGGATCAGGACATGGCTGAGTTCGATGCCTGTGCCCAACAATCCATGAAGGATTTCAAGGAGGCGGCACAAGGCCCGGGGCTGGTGCCTAGCCTTGCTCACGGCATGGCCGCATCGAGCTATGTGCAGGGCGCTGTGTTCGATGTCGTGACCAATTTCTTCAACGACCCGGATGCCGATCCGAAGAAAGCTGCCCAGCAGCTGGCCGCTGCGATTCAGGCGGTCCAGTAACGCTTGCGGGGCACGAACCCTTGGTGCCCCGCCCGACAACAAACAACCGGATGCTTTAGGCATCGACTCCCTGCGGTCAGGCCTGTCGGCTGACCGCAACGGGATCGGCTTGCTCGAAATCTTTGGTGCCTGTCGGCTTCTGGCCGTCGCATCCGGGATTTCTGTAACGGGACTGTGATGGAACCTGAACTCAATCGGAGCCAACCATGAGCTCAACGGCTGTATTCACCAAGGCTTCGCCGCTGGATGCGCTGCAGAACTGGCTTCCCAAGCTGGTGCTGGCACCCAGCATGCTGATCGTTCTGGTCGGCTTCTACGGCTACATCATGTGGACGTTTCTGCTTTCGTTCACCAATTCAAGCTTCATGCCCAGCTACAAGTGGGTTGGGCTGCTGCAGTACGAGCGCCTCTGGAACAACGATCGCTGGTGGGTGGCCAGCAAGAACCTGTTGGTATTTGGCGGCCTGTTCATTGCGATCAGCCTGGCGATTGGCGTGCTGCTGGCCGTCCTGCTGGACCAACGCATTCGCCGCGAAGGCTTCATCCGCACCGTCTATCTCTACCCGATGGCGCTGTCGATGATCGTCACCGGCACCGCCTGGAAGTGGCTGCTTAACCCCGGTCTGGGTATCGACAAGATGCTGCGGGACTGGGGCTGGGAAGGCTTTCGTTTCGACTGGCTGGTAGACCCGGACCGCGTGGTCTATTGCCTGGTGATTGCTGCCGTATGGCAGGCCTCGGGTTTCGTCATGGCGCTGTTTCTCGCCGGCTTGCGTGGAGTCGACCAATCCATCGTACGTGCGGCACAGATCGACGGCGCCAGCCTGCCGAGCATCTATCTGCGCATCGTCCTGCCCAGCTTGCGGCCGGTGTTCTTCAGTGCGCTGATGATCCTTGCGCATATCGCCATCAAGGCGTTCGACCTGGTGGCGGCAATGACCGCGGGCGGGCCGGGCTACGCCTCCGACTTGCCGGCAATGTTCATGTACACGCACACCTTCACTCGCGGGCAGATGGGGCTCGGCGCGGCGAGCGCGATCCTCATGCTGGGCGCTGTGATGGCGATCGTTGTGCCTTATCTGTATTCGGAACTGAGGAACAAGCGCCATGACTAGCCATGTAGGGCAAAAGCGCCTGACGTTCAGCCGCGTAGCGATCTACACAACGCTGCTTGTCGCCGTTGCGATGTATCTCATACCGCTGGTGGTCATGCTGCTGACCAGCCTGAAGACGCCGGCTGACATCCGCACCGGCAACCTGCTGTCGTGGCCGGAGGTCACGACTGTGATCGGTTGGGTCAAGGCGTGGGATGTGGTCGGCGGTTACTTCTGGAACTCGGTGAAGATCACCGTTCCGGCAGTCATCCTTTCGACCCTGCTCGGTGCGCTGAACGGCTATGTGTTGGCGATGTGGCGCTTCCGCGGCTCGCAGCTGTTCTTCGGCTTATTGCTGTTCGGCTGCTTCCTGCCGTTTCAGGTCATCCTGCTGCCAGCATCCTTCACCCTGGGTCAGCTGGGGTTGGCCAATACCACGCCAGGACTGGTGCTGGTGCACCTGGTGTATGGCCTGGCCTTTACCACGCTGTTCTTCCGCAACTTTTACGTGAGTGTGCCCGATGCGTTGATTCGTGCAGCACGGCTGGACGGTGCGGGGTTCTTTACGATCTTTGTGCGAATCCTGTTGCCGATGTCGATTCCCACGATCATGGTCTGCCTGATCTGGCAGTTCACCCAGATCTGGAATGACTTCCTCTTCGGTGTGGTGTTCGCCAGTGGCGATACGCAGCCGATCACCGTGGCGCTGAACAACCTGGTGAACACCAGTACGGGCGTCAAGGAATACAACGTCGATATGGCCGCGGCGATGATCGCCGGGCTACCAACGCTGGTGGTGTACATCCTCGCCGGCAAGTATTTCCTGCGTGGGCTCACAGCCGGCGCGGTCAAGGGGTAGGAGAACAACAATCATGGCTGCACTTGAACTTTGTAACGTCCGCAAGAGCTATCCCGGCAGCAACCACGACACGCTGAAAGACATCGACCTGAAAATTGACGATGGTGAGTTTCTGATCCTTGTCGGGCCGTCCGGCTGCGGTAAATCCACCTTGATGAACTGCATCGCAGGGCTGGAAGAGATCACCGGTGGCGAGATCCGCCTGGACGGCGGCGATATCAGCGGCGCCAGCCCGAAGGATCGCGACATCGCCATGGTGTTTCAGTCTTACGCCCTGTATCCGACCATGACCGTGCAGGAAAACATCGCCTTCGGCTTGAAGATGCGCAAAGTGCCTGCGTCGAAGATTGACGAGGAGGTTTCGCGTGTCGCCAAGCTGTTGCAGATCGAACACCTGCTCGGTCGCAAGCCCGCCCAACTGTCCGGCGGTCAGCAGCAACGCGTCGCCATGGGGCGGGCGCTGGCGCGGCGGCCGAAAATCTATCTGTTCGACGAGCCGCTTTCCAACCTCGATGCCAAGCTGCGGGTGGAAATGCGCACCGAAATCAAGCTGATGCATCAGCGCCTGAAGACCACCACGGTCTACGTCACCCATGACCAGATCGAGGCGATGACCCTGGGCGATAAGGTCGCCGTGATGAAGGACGGCATCGTCCAGCAGTTCGGCACGCCCAAGGATATATACAACAACCCGGCCAACCTGTTTGTCGCGAGCTTTATCGGATCACCGCCGATGAACTTCATCCCGCTGCGTCTGAGCCGTCAGGCCGGTGGCTCGCGCGCACTGCTGGAGAGTGGCCAGGATCGCTGCGAGTTGCCGCTGCACCTGGCGGACGGGCAATCGCTGGAGGGCCGAGAGGTCATCGTTGGCATACGCCCGGAGCAGATCAGCGTCGGCACTGAAGCAAATCTGCCTTCGCTACGTGCCGAAGTTCAGGTCATCGAGCCGACAGGGCCCGACACCATGATCTTCGTCAGCCTCAACCAGACCAAGGTCTGCTGCCGGTTGGCCCCCGACGCCGCGCCGAATCCCGGCGAGAGCCTGACGCTGCAATTCGAGCCTGAGAAGGTGCTGCTGTTCGATGCGCAGACCGGTGAACGGCTGGGCGTTATGCCTGGAAACGACTCGTCCGGTCGCAACGGCACCATTACCCGATTGGTCGCGCGGTGAGTCGCTGACCAAACGAAGAGTGGGAAAAAGGCGGGGTTGCCGTGTATTTGCGTACCGGCGCCTGGCGCCCAGGAATGTTATTGATATTTCAGGTTTTTTTGCAGGTAGTGGCCAGGGTCGCTGCTAGCGAAAAATCGAGCCGCAACACGCAGCGAAGCTGGCATGCGGATCGAGAGGAGAGCCATACCGGCTCAATCCAAGAGCAGTAACAACAATAAGAGCTAATTGGAGCGGATATGAAGAAAACGACACGCCTGGGCCTCGCAGTTTCGCTGGCCGGTCTCGCTATGCCGTTTACTGCGCAGGCTTTGGACTTCAACGGCTATGTGCGCAGTGGTATTGGTGAATCGACTGCAAGCGAATCGCAAGCCTGCTTCCAGCTGCCAGGCGCACCGTCCAAGTTCAGACTAGGGAACGAGTGCGAGCAGTACGCCGAGCTGGGGTTGCGTCAGGACCTGTTCACGATGGATGACGGCTCGGTCCTTAGCGTCGAGGGCATGGCTGCGCTGTACAACGAATACGACCACACCCCGAAGTTCACCGGTGACCACGGTTTTGCCCGCTTGGTGCAGGCCTACGCTGAATGGAGCAACGTTGCGGCGCTGAACAACGGGTCGTTGTGGGCCGGTCGGCGATTCTACAAGCGAAATGACATTCACATCTCCGATTTCTACTACTGGAACCAGAGTGCTACCGGTGCCGGCATCGAGGACGTCGAAATCGGAGGCTTGAAATACAGCTATGCCTTCTCGCGCAAGGACAACGTCTTCCAGGAAAACTACACCAATCGCCATGACTTCAACGTCGGCGGCTTCGACACCAACCCCGGTGGGGAACTGCAGTTCGGCGTCAGTTACATCGCCGATCCGGACCGTGGCGACTCCAATAGCGGCTGGTCGGTGACGGCTCAGCACGAACAGGCTGATTTCCTCGGTGGCAGCAATACCTTCGCCGTGCAGTATGGAGAAGGACCGGGTACGGGGCTTGGCTACACGGGCGACGTGTCACTGGACGAAAGCGCCAAGAGCTGGCGGGTAGTGGAGTTCTTCGACTGGCAGGTGACGCCGCGTTTTGGCGGGCAGTTCCAGGCGGTGTATCAGAAGGACAAGCGTCAGGGTGGCGGCGAGCAGGACTGGATATCGGTCGGTGTGCGCCCGGTTTATGCATTGACCGAGGAGTTCAAGCTGGTCGCCGAGCTGGGGCACGATCAGATCGATGCGGACGCCGGAACCCGCAAGCTGACCAAGTTCACCATCGCCCCAACCTGGTCACCTGCAGGCCCGGAATTCTGGGCGCGTCCCGAGTTCCGCCTGTATTACACCTATGCTCAGTGGAACGACGCTGCGCAAGACGCTGCCAATCTGATGGCGGCTGGCAGCGCATTGTCGGAAACCGGCGCCTTTGGCAGCGCGCAGCATGGTTCCAACTTTGGCGTTCAGGTGGAGTACTGGTGGGACTGATCGGTGCGATAGCCTAATTCGCTTAGAACCTCCCGCCAGCCGAGGCCTCTACTAGCCATAGGTGCCGTGGCTGACCGGGAGGTGGTTTTGGGCGACAAGGCGAAGAACCCTTGCATCAGTATCTGCAAGCTCAAGGACAACATCTGCATCGGCTGCGGTCGCAGCCGGGACGAGATGAAGGCATGGAAGGGCATGAAGAACAAGGAGC
>NZ_AGSX01000131.1 GCF_000235745.1 Stutzerimonas stutzeri SDM-LAC
GATGTGCATGGCAGTCGGGAAACAGTCGTTGGAGCTCTGCGCACGGTTGACGTGATCGTTGGGGTGCACCGGGCTCTTGCCTCCGCGTGCTCCTCCGGCCAGTTCATTGGCGCGCCCGGCGATGACCTCGTTGACGTTCATGTTGCTCTGGGTGCCGCTCCCGGTTTGCCAGACCACCAGTGGAAACTGATCGTCGTGCTGACCATGTAGAACCTCGTCCGCGGCCTGTTCGATCAGGCGGGCGATGTCTGGCGGCAGGTCGCCGATGCGGTCGTTTACTCGCGCCGCTGCTTTCTTGATCAGTGCCAGAGCATGGCAGACGGCAAGCGGCATGCGCTGCTCGCCGATGGCGAAATTGATCAGGGAGCGCTGTGTCTGTGCCCCCCAGTAAGCCGCCTCAGGTACTTCCACGGGACCCAGGCTGTCGGTTTCGGTGCGTGTCATGCCGTGCTCCATTAATGAGGTATGCCTGTTAGGTTGCTGGCGACGGGCACAGGTTCAATCTGGCCTGCAGCTGTTCCTTGAGCGATGGGAACTCCGCGCGCAGAATGTGTCCATTGAGGCTCACCTATCGATCGCCAAGGATCATCTTATGCACATTCTCCGTACATTCGGCCTTTGTAGCGTTTTGTCGATGACGCTGCTCAGTGGCCAGGCCAGCGCTGACAGCGCAGGTCACGAGGCCCAGGCCGAGCGTTTTCTGGAATTGGTCAACGCCGACAGGCTCGCGGTGCCGGTGTATGCCCAGGTGCAGCAGATGTTTGCCCAACGCTTCGAGCAGACCCGGGCGCCGGAGAACAAACGCGCGCTGCTTGAGCAATACCAGTCCAAGGCTGACGCCGCGCTGGACCAAGCGATCGGCTGGGAAAAGGTCAAGCCAGAGCTGATCACGCTCTACACCGAGACCTTTACCGAGCAGGAGCTCACCCAGTTGAACGAGTTCTACGAGTCGGCGCTGGGCAAGAAGATGCTGACCAAGTTGCCTGAGTTGAATGCGCGCTCTGCGCAGGTCACTCAGACCAAGCTGGAAAGCGCCGTGCCTCAGGTGAACAAACTGCTGGCAGAAATGACTGCCGAACTCGATACCCAGAAAAAGCCCTGACGGAGTCCGCCTGGCATGTCCAAGATCGACCTTATCCAAGCCGCGCTGCAAAGCGCATTGCAACCCGAGCACCTGCAGGTGTTCGATGAAAGCCACATGCACAGCCGCGGTCAGGAAACCCATTACAAGGCGGTGATCGTCAGCGAGCAGTTTGCCGGCCTGAACGCGGTCAAGCGCCATCAAAAGGCCTACGCGGCAATGGGTGAGCTGATGCAACAGGTTCACGCCCTCGCGCTGCACACTTATACCCCGCAAGAGTGGGCCGAGCAGGGCGTTGCACCCGCATCCCCGGTCTGCGCGGGCGGGCATAAGTAAGAACGGAAGGCGCTAGGGGCTGGACGTACAGGAAGCGCATCCACCTTGGTGGCCGTCCGGCCTCCGGCGCTTTCTTCGGCTTTATCGCCCCTGCTAGAATGCACGCCGCGCCGGCTCACGCCGGCGTTGTTGTTTTCGCATTCCCGGTCCGCCCTTTGCGCGGGTGACTGCTCGAGGATAATTCATGACTCAGAAGATCGTCGTCGCGGCGCTGTACAAGTTCGTCTCCCTGCCGGACTACGTCGCGTTGCGTGAGCCCCTGCTCGAAACCCTCGAGACCAATGGCATCAAAGGCACGCTGCTGCTGGCCGAAGAAGGGATCAACGGCACGGTATCCGGTAGTCGGCAGGCCATAGATGCGCTGATGGCATGGTTCGGCACCGATGCGCGCCTGGCTGATATCGATCACAAGGAATCCTACTGTGACGAGCAGCCCTTCTATCGCACCAAGGTCAAGCTGAAGAAGGAAATCGTCACCCTGGGTGTGCCAGGCGTCGATCCCAACCAGCGCGTCGGTACCTATGTCGATCCGAAGGATTGGAATGCGCTGATCGAAGATCCGGAAGTACTGCTGATCGACACCCGCAACGACTACGAGGTGGCCATCGGTACGTTCGAGGGCGCAATCGACCCGAAGACGAAATCCTTCCGCGAGTTTCCCGAGTACATCAAGGCGCACTACGATCCGGCCAGGCATAAGAAAGTCGCGATGTTCTGCACGGGCGGCATCCGTTGCGAGAAGGCGTCCAGCTACATGCTTGGAGAGGGCTTCGAGGAGGTCTATCACCTCAAGGGCGGCATCCTTAAATACCTCGAAGAAGTTCCGCAGGAAGAAACACGCTGGCGCGGCGACTGCTTCGTGTTCGACAACCGTGTGACCGTCCGCCATGACTTAACAGAAGGCGACTTCGACCAGTGCCACGCCTGCCGCACGCCGATTTCGCTGGAGGACCGGCAATCGGAGCACTACGCTCCAGGCATCAGCTGTCCGCATTGCTGGGATAACCTCAGCGAGAAAACCCGCCACAGTGCGCGCGAGCGGCAGAAGCAGATCGAACTGGCGCTCAAGCGCAACCAGCCACACCCCATCGGCTACAACTATCGCAAGGCGGGCGTGACCGAGGACAGCCATGAGGCGCGCTAAATGCGCCTTACCCTGATAGCACCGGAGCGCTGATGAGCAGCCGACTGATCTACGTAATGGACCCGATGTGCTCATGGTGCTGGGGCTTCGCACCGGTCGTGCAGGCATTGGTCGAGCAGGCGCAGGCCCGCGGCGTCGGTGCGGATCTGGTCGTCGGCGGACTCCGTCAGGAGCGTGTTGCGATGGACCAGGCCGCTCGCGAGCGCACCGCTTCTTACTGGCACGCGGTACACGAGGCGAGCGGCCAGCCCTTCAACTTCGAGGCGGGCCTGCCGGACGGGCTGGTTTACGACACCGAGCCGGCTTGCCGCGCGCTGGTCGCCGCGCGCGATCTCGATAGGCAAGCTGCGTGGCGGCTTGCCGGGCTGATTCAACGCGCGTTCTACGTCGAAGGACGCAACGTCACGCTGCCGCCGGAGCTTGTCGAGCTGGCCGATGCTGCTGGTATTCCGCGTATCGAGTTCGCCGACCGCTTCGATTCCCAGGCCGCACGCGATGCCACCGCCGCGGATTTCGAATGGTCGCGAAATCTTGGTATTGCCGGTTTCCCCACCTTGCTGGCTGAGCACGACGGTCAGTTGGCGTTGGTGACCAACGGCTTCCAACCGCTCGATGCGCTGTCGCCGCTGCTGGCGCGCTGGCTGGATCACAACATCGATGCCTGATCAGCTCAGTTGGGCCGAGATCCGCCGCCTCGCGCTTCACCATCGCAAGGCCTTGGTGCTGGCCAATCTGGTCGCGGTATTGGCAACGCTGTGCAGCGTGCCGATTCCCTTGCTGTTGCCACTGCTGGTCGACGAGGTGCTGTTGAAGCAGGGCGACGCAGCGCTCGAGGTTATGAACAATTTCCTCCCGGTTGGGTGGCAGACGGCGGTTGGCTATATCGGCCTGATGCTCTGCGTGACCTTGGCACTGCGCGCTTCGGCGTTGGTCTTCAACGTGCTGCAGGCCCGGCTGTTTGCTCGACTGTCGAAGGATCTGGTCTATCGCATCCGGGTCCGCTTGATCGAGCGACTCAAGCGCATTGCGCTGAGCGAGTACGAAAGTTTGGGTGGAGGGACCGTTGCGGCTCACTTGGTCACCGATCTCGAAACCATCGACAAATTCATCGGCGAGACGCTTAGCCGTTTGCTGGTCGCCGTGCTTTCTATTGCCGGTACGGCAGCGATCCTGCTCTGGATGCACTGGCAGCTGGCGCTGTTGATCCTCTTGTTCAACCCTTTGGTGATCTACGCCACGGTGCAGCTGGGTAAGCGCGTCAAGCACCTCAAGAAGCTGGAGAACGACAGCACGTCTTTATTCACCCAGGCGCTTACCGAAACCCTGGATGCGATTCAGGAAGTCCGCGCCGGCAACCGCCAGGGATTCTTCCTTGGGCGCCTCGGTCTGCGGGCACGCGAGGTGCGAGATTATGCGGTCGCCTCGCAGTGGAAGACGGACGCCTCCAACCGTGCCAGCGGGTTACTGTTCCAGTTCGGTATCGATATCTTCCGCGCCGCAGCTATGCTCACGGTGCTGTTTTCCGACCTGTCCATCGGGCAGATGCTCGCGGTGTTCAGCTACCTGTGGTTCATGATCGGCCCGGTGGAGCAGCTGCTTAATCTGCAGTACGCCTTCTACGCGGCGGGCGGTGCGCTGAGCCGCATCAATCAGCTGCTGGCGCGAGCCGATGAGCCGCAATATTCCGGTGGCCAGGATCCGTTCGCTGGGCGCGACACCGTCGATATTGAAGTTCAAGGGCTGCGTTTTTCCTATCAGGATGAGCCAGTCCTGGAAGGGCTGGACCTGACCATCGCAGCCGGTGAGAAAGTCGCCATCGTCGGCGCCAGTGGTGGCGGCAAGAGCACGCTGGTGCAACTGCTGCTGGGCCTCTATCAGCCGCAGGCCGGGCACATCCGCTTTGCTGGGGTCGAGGTGCAGGGTATCGGTCTGGCAACGGTTCGCGACAATGTGGCGGTGGTGCTGCAGCATCCGGCGCTGTTCAACGACACCGTGCGTGCCAACCTGCTGATGGGGCGTGAGCGCGACGACCAGGCGTGCTGGCAGGCACTCGAAATCGCCCAGCTGGCCGATACCATCCGGCAACTGCCAGCCGGGCTGGACAGCATCGTTGGTCGTTCTGGTGTGCGTTTGTCCGGGGGCCAACGGCAACGACTGGCTGTGGCGCGCATGGTTTTGGCCGAGCCTAAGGTGGTGATCCTCGATGAAGCCACATCGGCTCTGGATGCGGCTACCGAGTATGCCTTGCATCAAGGCCTCAATCGCTTCCTGCAAGGTCGCACCACACTGATCATCGCTCACCGTTTGTCGGCGGTGAAGCAGGCTGATCGTGTGCTCGTTTTCGATGGCGGGCGCATTGCCGAGCAGGGTGATCATCAGCAGCTGATCGCCGACGGCGGGCTCTACGCCAAGCTTTACGGGCATCTTCAGCAACACTGAGCCAGGCAATGAACGCGATCCGGTGGGCTCAGTTATCGTCTGGCCAGTGTGTGCTGGCAATATGACGTCAGTTGCTGCTTAAATTGCGCCCCTTTCGCATTCAACTTTGGTCGCGATCTGCCGACTTTATAAGCGCGCTTACTTTTTAAGGGATTCTCTGATGCAGTCCGTCGACATATTCGCCAACCTGTCCGTAGGCAAGAAGTTGTTGCTTGGCTTCGCCATGGTGCTTCTGCTGACACTGGGAGTCGCCGGGACCGGCTTTTACGCTGTGGACTCGATCCTCGACCGCTCGTATCAGATGAACCAGCTGTCACGCATCAATGCGGCGATTCTTGAAGCGCGTGGCCTGGAACGTGATTTTGCACTGACGCGCAGTGACGAGTCGGCCGATGCCCTGCGCAGCACCTTGGCCAAACTCGATCAGGAGCTGGAAGAGCTTGCTAAGGACTCATCCGAAGAACACCGGCAGACGCTGCAACAGATCCGCAGTGATGCGGCCGAATACACTGACCAGTTCGCCCAATACGGTCAGTTGATCGGCAAGGGCGTAGCACTGCGCGAGCGCATGGCCGAGGCTGCACAGAAGAGCCGAGAGGAATTCGAGTACATCGAGCTGGATATGTACGACGCGGTGCGTGTGTTGCGCCTCGAAGGTGATCACCTGAAAGGCAGTGACCCGTTGACCATTGCCGAAGCTGCTTCCGGCCTGACCAAGCGCATTCTCGATCTGCGCACCTTCGAGAGCATGTTCATCGCCAACAGCGACCAGACTGCGGTGGACAGCTGGAACGAGTCCTATCAGGACGTCACCACCATCGGCAGCAGTCTGAAAGCCTGGCTTAACGACGAGCAGAAAACCACTATGGATGGTGCTCTGGCGGCGCTTGCGTCGTATCAGCAGGCATTCGCTGAATTTCGCGGCAGCCGCGCCAACCGCGTCGCGCTGGAGCAGACGATGGTGACGCAGGCACAGCACATCACGGACACCGCCGATCAGGCGTTGGCTGACGCCACCGCAGCGATGCAGGACCAGCGCCGCAGTGCTTACATGCTGCTTGGGATCATCAGCGTTCTGGCCGTGGTAATCGGCCTGGCAGCTGCGACGGCAATCTCCCGCATGATCGTCGTTCCCCTTCGCTATACCGTACAGCTGGCACAGCGGGTGGCCGAAGGTGACCTGACCCAGTCGCAAGAGGTGACCCGTCGCGACGAACTCGGCCAGCTGCAAAAGGCGATGTCGGAGATGACCGTGAGCTTGCGCACGCTGATCGGCCGCATCGGTGGTGGCGTCGGTCAGATTGCGACTGCCGCAGAGCAGCTTTCGGCCGTCACCGCTCAGACCAGCGCGGGCGTACAAAAACAGCGGGTCGAGACCGAGCAGGTCGCTACCGCCATGCATGAGATGGCGGCCACCGTTCAGGAAGTCGCACAGAATGCCGAGCAGGCATCGCTTGCTGCGCGTCAGGCCGACCAGCAGGCGCGCCAGGGCGATCAGGTGGTCAAGGAGGCCATCGGCCAGATCGACAGCCTGTCCGGTGAAGTCGAGCATTCCGCGCATGCGATCGAAGAGCTGAATACCGAAAGCGGCCGCATCGGCACCGTATTGGAAGTGATCCGCGCGGTGGCTGAGCAGACCAACCTGCTCGCACTGAACGCAGCGATCGAGGCCGCCCGCGCCGGTGAGCAAGGCCGCGGTTTCGCTGTGGTGGCTGATGAGGTTCGCGCCTTGGCTCGCCGTACCCACGACTCCACCGAGGAGATCGAGGGACTGATCGCCAACCTGCAGCGTGTGGCGCAAAAGGCCGTCGAGCAAATGCAAACCAGCCGTAACCTGACCCAGCGTACCGTCGACCTCGCCAGTGAAGCGGGTAGCGCGCTGGGCCGCATCACCGAGTCGGTATCGACCATCGAACAGATGAACCAGCAAATCGCGGCGGCTGCCGAACAGCAAAGCGCCGTGGCTGAGAACATCTCCGAGAGCGTGACCCGTGTTCGGGACATCGGCGAGCAAAGCGCCAGCGGTAGCGAGCAGACCGCTGCGGCTAGCGCCGAGCTAGCGAGACTTGGTATTGAACTGCAGGGACTGGTGGCTCGGTTCCGCACCTGAATCGACCCTGCATTACCAAAGCCCTGGCTCCCGCCGGGGCTTTGTCGTTTTTGGCGCTGAACTCCGGCGAGATTCCACCTATCTAGAAAAGGTGACGCGACTACCGTCGCATGCTCTGGAGAATATGATTGAAAGCCCTGTCGCTCGCCAATCGCGGCCTTGAACTTGAGGCCGCCCGACCATGAAAACCAACGCGTTCGCTACGGGCGAGTCCCGACTGAAACAAGCGATAACTGGTCCTGCGTTGTTTCTCTTCATCCTCGGTGATGTGCTGGGTGCCGGTGTTTACGCGCTGGTCGGCAAGATTGCTGGCGAAGCGGGCGGAGCAGCCTGGGTGCCGTTAGTAGTCGCTTTGGGTTTCGCGATGCTCACTGCGGCGTCCTACGCTGAGCTGGTCACCAAGTATCCGAAAGCAGGCGGCGCGGCAGTGTTCGCCGAGCGAGCATTCGGCAAGCCATTAGTGTCCTTTCTCGTAGGTTTTTGCATGCTGGCTGCCGGTGTGACAAGTGCCGCGGGTTTGTCACTGGCGTTTGCTGGGGATTACCTCAGCGCCTTTCTCGATACCCCTGCAGTGCCAACCGCACTGATTTTTCTAACTATCGTCGCGCTGCTGAACGCACGGGGGATCAAAGAGTCGTTGGGTGCCAACGCCGTGATGACGGTAATCGAAGTATCCGGCCTGTTATTCGTCGTGGTGCTGGCGGCGCGCTTCCTTCTGAACGGGCAGGGCGAGCCGTCGAGGGTATTTGAATTCACGCCAGGCGTATCGCCAGCGATTGCCGTACTTGGCGCTGCGCTGATCGCGTTCTATTCTTTCGTGGGGTTCGAGGTGTCGGCCAACGTAGCTGAAGAGGTCAAGGATGTGCGGCGCAACTACCCGCGCGCGCTGTTCGGTGCGTTGTTGGTGGCCGGCCTTGTCTATGTGGGCGTCGGTCTCGCCGCTACGGCAATAATCCCGCCCGCAGAGTTGGCGGAATCGTCTGCCCCCTTGCTCGATGTAGTGCGCGCTACCGGTTATGCCGTACCGCACTGGCTGTTTGCAGCCGTAGCGCTCGTAGCGGTCGCCAATGGCGCGTTGCTTACGATGATCATGTCCAGCCGGTTGGCCTATGGCATGGCGGACGAGGGCCTGCTTCCCTCTGTACTGACCCGCGTACTGCCGGAACGGCGTACGCCTTGGCTCGCAATTGTACTGACCACGCTCTTAGCCATGGTCCTCACCGTAACGGGCACACTGACAGCGCTGGCTGAGACAGTGGTCCTGTTGCTGCTGTTTGTGTTCATGAGCACAAACGTGGCGGTGCTTGTGTTGCGCAAGGACAAGATCGATGCGCCGCATTTCCGCACGCCAACGTTCTTACCTATCCTGGCGATCATCTCCTGTCTGGTGCTGCTTTCCCAGCAAGACGCCGGCACTTGGTTGCGTGCCGGGTTGTTGATGGCGCTGGGCGCCTTGCTCTATGGGCTTGGCCGGTGGCGCACTGGGCGGCGCGGCTAGTCAGCCTCGATTCATTCCTGCTGCCCATTCGGCCAATGGCAGCGCTGGCTGCTGATGCCAGATACGCTGCCAGATCTGCTTGAGCCAATTCATATCGCCGCGATTGGCTGGGAGTCGTTCGACGAAAGGGATGAGCGCCCAGTCATCGCCGTCTCGTTCGGCCAGGGCGAAGCGAAAGGGGTGGAAGCCGGTCATGCCGAGGCGCATATCGGTCACCAGCAGTTGGCCATCGACCTCGTCGTAGCGCAACACGCCGCCGGTAAACCATTGCAAACGGGCATGTTGCGGCGACTCGCTCAATGCCGCAGCGAGCTCGCCGCTGCGAGGAATGCTGACCAACTCAGGTGGCTCGTCATCAAACCAGCTCACCAATGCCTCGTAGTAGCGATCACCGTCGATGACGACGACCCGCCATAGCAGGCTATTGAATGGCGTCGGGGTGCTAAATAACTGGCTCGGCTGGATGCCTTGCTCGGCCATGACCGCTTCCACGCGCTGTTCGGCCATCTGCTTGCCAGCTACGGTGAAGGCCAGATAGACGGTCGAAAGTCCTAACGCGATATTCGCCCAGCGAGGGTTCCGGCCCTTCAATCCGCGGATCGCGGTCACCAGCACCGCAAGCAATAGCGGGACGCTGTAAAGCGGGTCGATGATGAACACGCTCGACACGGCCACCGGCGGTGTGGTCAGGGGCCAGAACAGCTGGGTGCCATAACTGGTGAACGCGTCAAGCAGCACATGGGTGGCCAGCACCGCCCAGATCGTCAGAAACAGGCGCATGCTGCTGTAGTCCGGGTCGGGCCGTATTCGTCTCGTCAGCCAGGTCAGCGCGACGGCCAGTAGACTGAGAACGAAAAGAGAGTGGCTGAAACCGCGGTGATAGGTCATGTCAGCGACGGCGTCACCGTAATCGATGATGACATCAAGGTCGGGCAGGGTGCCGAGTACAGCACCGTAAACCAGTGCCTTACGACCTTGCCAGCGACCAAGCAGCGACGCCTGAACCGTAGCGCCAAGTAGAGCCTGGGTAATCGAGTCCATGCTGCAATCCAGTTATAACGAGCGAGCTACAGTAGCCGAACCGACTCGTTTGTAGCGGCTCGAAATCTTATAAAAACGTGTCCACGTCAGCCGGCTCGTAGACAATGGCTGCTCATTTCACATCAAGAAGGACCGATGCTCGATATCTCCACTAACGTGCAGCTGCCCGACAGCGAGATCGAACTCACCGCGATTCGGGCCCAGGGAGCCGGTGGGCAGAACGTCAATAAGGTATCCAGCGCGCTGCACCTGCGCTTCGATATCAACGGATCTTCATTGCCGGAGTTCTACAAGGAACGCCTGTTGGCGCTGCGAGACAGCCGCATCACTGGCGATGGTGTCATCGTCATCAAGGCCCAGCAGTACCGGACCCAGGAACAGAACCGCGCTGATGCCCTTGAGCGTCTGGCTGAACTGATCCGCAGTGTGACCAAGGTGGAAAAGGCGCGCCGTCCGACGCGACCCACGCTGGGTTCGAAGAAGCGGCGTCTGGAGGGAAAGAGCAAACGCGGCGCAATCAAGGCCGGCCGTGGGAAGGTCGACTTCTGAAGCGTGCCGATAGCTTTGCACCACCAGCACGCTTCAGGACGCACCGTTCGCGCTACGAGTGGGTGCCTGTTCGTGGCTCTACGATTTCTTCTTCTCTCGGATGCTGCCCTTCGTCGAGCATATCGGCCTCGGCAACTTCGCCTTCCGGCGTGTCTGGCATCAGTTCGAGCACGGTATGGCTGGTACGCAACATCGGCGTGAAGTGGCCATGCGGTTCGGTCACCAGATCGAACACACGGCGGGAGCGGAAGTACGAATAAAGGGCCAGAAAGGCCAAGGTCACCGCGAAGAACACCGGGAGCGCCTTGGGCCCAAAAAAGCTCATCAGCCCGCCCGCGACTACCGGGCCAAACGCGGCGCCAAAACCGTTAGCCAGCAACAGGCCGCTGGAGCCGGAAAGGATCTCGTCTGGATGCAACTGGTCGACCATTTGCGCGACCGCAATCGAATAGATGGAAAATGCCAACCCGCCCCACAGGAACATCATAGCCAGCAGTATTGGTCCAGATGTTAAAGGCGTCATGAGCGCACCGATCAGGGCCCCGATACCGACCACCCAGATTAGGACCAGACGTCGATCATGCTTGTCTGAAAACAATCCGATGGGCCACTGCAAAACGGCACCGCCAAGGATCGTGATACTCATCAGCAGGCCAACACCTGAGGCGTCGAAGCCGCTCTGCGACGCATAGACCGGCGCCAGTCCCCAGAATCCGCCTAAGGTAAGGCCGGAGATGCCGGCGGCCATCAGCGGCAGCGGTGCAATGCGCGCGAGCTGCAGCAGGTCGGTGGCAGGCATATCCGGTTGCGCTGGCTGTGCCTGGCGAGTCAGTGTGATTGGCATCAGCGCTGCACAGATCAGGATTGCGGCCAGCGCAAACAGCGTGAAGTTCATCGGGCTGTCCAGACTCAGCAGTTGTTGAGCTGCAGCCAGTGCGCCAAGGTTCACCGCCATGTATACCGCGAACACCTGCCCGCGTTTCTCTCCGCTAACCTGGGCGTTCAGCCAGCTCTCAATCACCATGTAAAGCGTTACCAAAGCGACGCCGTACATCAGCCTCAGAACCAGCCACACCCAAGGGTTGACGATAAGCACATGCATTAATACGGCGACCGCTGCCAAGGCGGCATAGAAGGCGAACGTGCGAATATGCCCGACGCGGCGAATCAGAGAGGGTGCAAGCCAGGTCCCTACGAGAAAGCCGGCGAAATAGCCAGACATCAGCAGGCCGATCATTCCGGTTGAATACCCCTCGGCGACGCCTCGCAGCGTCAACAGCGTATTCAGCAGGCCGTGGCCGAGCAGTAGTAATGCAACGCCTCCCAGCAGCGAGCTGATCGGGGCAATTAAGGTCTTCATGGCAAACAACCCTAGGCAAGTAAAACGGTGAAGGCAACCCGTTAACGACTCCGCGGGTTACGGTTGTATTTCATCGATCTGATGTGATTAGGGTTAACGAGGGTCGTGGTTCCCTTTTAAATAACACCTTGCAGCTTGGTCAGTATTTCCCGCTCAGGATTCCACAGGCTCCGCTTTTTCAACCGCAGCGGTGAGGCGCTGCGATCACTGATCAGCAGTAACGCAGCTATCGCTTCGAAGCTGCGAGCGGTTGCGTGGAGACATTGGATTTATCAGCACGCCGATGCCGGGGCCTACTCAGCCGACAACAGCGTAGCGCCGCGAGTGGTAGCGTAGGGGTGCGCCAAGTCAAGCACGTGCGAAACTGAACTGGAGTCGACCTTGCCGAGACAGGGCGCTCGTTGAGAGTCATGCAGCTGTTCAGGGGCTTGTCTGCTGGCCGTGGGATGAGTAGCTGCGAAGCGTCACCCCAAGGCCTGGAAAAGATATGCCGGCGATCTGTAACCGCTCCGACGATGGTCCGTGCAATCAGTGGCGCGGGCCTTCTTCTGGCATTGTCATCAGCTGGCGCTCCATGTTCCAGTCGAAAGGCTCGTCGTTTTCCTCGGCTTCAAAGCGCCGCTCTTCCAGACGCTGGAAGATCTCGATTTCCTCGTCGGGCATGAAGTGCAGACAATCGCCGCCGAAGTACCAGAGCAGATCCCGTGGGACGAGGTGGGCGATTTGCGGGTAGCGGTGGAAAACCTGGCAGATCATGTCCTGACCCATATGCCGTTCTTCCGGTACGTTCTGAAGGTTCATGATCAGCTCGTCGAAGCGCTCGAGAAATAGCGCGTGGCTCTCTTCAGAAACCTGTTCCGTCTCTCCCATGGCAAGCAGAATGCCGCGCAGATGGGCCAGGAGTGCCAGGTTGTGATCGTGATAAGGATTGGCCATGGTTCACCTGTGTCGTAAGGGCGCGCGATTATAGCGGCGCTCGGATTAGTTGGGGCGTGTCCTGTTGACTCGAGACCCTGGTCCGGGTTCGGTGCGCGGGTCGAGTGGCCGTCGGGCGGTAATGTCTGGCATCGGATTTCAACGAATGCCTTAGCGACTTGCTGATATGGAGCGGATGAGCGTTGAGCGCAGCACTGCGTGGTCAGCAGGCTCCGCCAACGCTCGGCGCGTCGTCAACGAACAGTAGGCGGAAGCCTGGGGGCATCGCTGTCGCCAGCGGTGGGTCAACGAATACGACCCTCGCTCGGCACCAGCTCCTCCTTGCCGAAATCATCAACGCTGATGACCTTGCGCCGCGCCGCTTCCGCCGCGATGAGTTGCTGAGCCTCGGCAGCATCAAGCACTCCGGCGGCAAGCGCTGCACTGATCGGATCCTCGCCTGCGGTCGGCTTGACCTCGCCGCTCTTCAGCGCCTTGTGCAGTTTCTTCTGCAGCTGCTGCGAAGCGGCCAGCGTGTCGAACGCGTCGCGCAGGGCGCCAAGCGCTTCGTCACTGCCTTGCGGGCGATAGACGCCTTCGAGAATCTGTTCCAGCGCCGGATCGCCTTCCGGACGACCAAGAATGCCAGCCACTTCGGCATCTAGTTCATCCGATGGACCTTTGTGGCGCGCGCCGAAGGGGAACACCAGCACCTGCAATACACCGCCCAGCAGACGGTTGGGGAAGTTGGCCAGGGTGTCGGCTAGCGCTTGCTCGGCTTTGCAGAGGCAGTCTTCCATCGCCCAACGCAGCAGCGGTGCTTGCTCCGTCGGGTGACCCAGGTCGTGGTAATGCTTGAGCGCAGCGGACGCCAGGTAGAGGTGGCTGAGCACATCGCCCAGTCGCGCGGAGAGGCGCTCACGACGCTTGAGTTCGCCGCCGAGCAACATCATGGACAGGTCGGCGAGCATGGCGAACGCGGCGGCGATCCGATCCAGCGCCCGGAAGTACGGTCGAGTCAGCTCGTTGCCTGGCGCCTTGCCTAACAGCCCGAACGTCAGGCCGAGTACCAGCGTGCTGGCGGTATTGCTGACGGCAAAACCAATGTGCTGCATCAGCAACCCATCGAACTTCTTGATCGCGGCGTCGCGGTCAGGCTCGTGCACCAGTTCCATTTCGCGGAGCACGAACGGATGGCAGCGGATTGCACCTTGCCCGAAGATCATCAAGTTGCGCGAGAGGATGTTCGCCCCTTCGACCGTGATTGAAATGGGTGCCGACAACCACATGCGACCGAGGTAGTTACTGGGCCCCATGATGATGCCCTTGCCGCCGTGGATATCCATCGCATCGGTGATGCACTCGCGGCCGCGCTCGGTCAGGTGATATTTGAGAATGGCCGAAAGCACCGAGGGTTTTTCGCCCAGGTCGACCGCATTGGCTGTCAGGATTCGTGCACTGTCCATCAGCCAGGCATTGCCGCCGATCCGTGCAAGCGGTTCCTGAATGCCTTCGAAAGCGGCCAGCGGTACGTTGAACTGCTCGCGAATCTGCGCATAGCGACCGCTGACATAGCTGCAGGTCTTTGCTGCGCTGACGCCGGTCGCTGGCAGCGAAATCGAACGCCCGACCGACAGGCAGTTCATCAGCATCATCCAGCCTTTGCCGATCATGTCGCGCCCGCCGATGATGGCTTCGAGTGGCACGAACACGTCTTTGCCCCAGTTCGGACCGTTCATGAACGCGGCGCCGAGGGGTAGGTGACGGCGACCGATTTCGACGCCGCTGGTATCGGTCGGAATCAGCGCGAGACTGATGCCCAGTTCTTCCTCATCGCCCAACAAATGCTCAGGATCGTACGTCTTGAAAGCGACACCGAGCAGGGTGGCGACAGGGCCGAGGGTGATGTAGCGCTTCTCCCAGTTCAGGCGCAGGCCGAGTACTTCTTCGCCTTCCCATTGACCACGGCAGATGACGCCGCTGTCGTTCATCGCGCCGGCATCGGAGCCCGCATAGGGGCCGGTCAGGGCGAAGCAGGGGATGTCCGTGCCATTCGCCAGGCGAGGCAGGTAATGGTTGCGCTGTTCATCGGTGCCGTAATGCATCAACAGTTCGGCAGGGCCGAGGGAGTTGGGCACCATCACGGTTGTTGCCAGGTCACCGCTGCGGGTGGCTAGCTTCATCACGATCTGCGAGTGGGCGTAGGCGGAGAAGCCTTTGCCGCCGTACTCCTTGGGAATGATCAGGGCAAAGAATCCTTCGGCCTTGATGTAGTCCCACGCCTCTTGGGGAAGGTCCATGCGCTGGCCGATTTCCCAATCGCTGACCATGGCGCAAAGGGTTTCGGTTGGGCCATCGACGAAGGCCTGTTCTTCCTCGGTAAGGACCGCCTTCGGATAGCCAAGCAAGACGTCCCAATCAGGTTTTCCGCTGAATAGCTGGCCATCCCACCAGACTGTGCCGGCGTCGATCGCATCACGCTCGGTATCAGAGATAGGCGGCAGGACCTTTTTGAACCAGTCGAACATCGGGCCACTGAAGTACTTGATGCGCAGGTCGGCCACCAGCAAGGGCACCGCGACTGCAATCAGCATGAGCCAGAGGATGACCATCAACCAGGTTGGCGTCTCGTCGGCAGCGCCCATAAGCACCAAATAAGCCGCAACGATGGCCAGCGCCGGAACGGGAGACGTCCGTAAATGAGCTATGCCGGCGATACCGATGAGTAATACGAGCAGCCAGAGCAGGGTCATATGGTTTTCCTTGTTGAGCGAATGGCGTCCTACTTGAGCATAGGCTTTTGTGGCGAGCGGGGTGAAGAGACAGGGCGGCGCGTTTGGTTTCAGATAATGACCGGACCTTAACAAACGAGTTCGAAAGTGACCGTCGCTGATCACAACGTTTTTTTCGCCTTGGTGGCTGCCGGGCGCCGTTTTCGGTTCGGCGTTGCAATTGCCTTGGCGTGCCCTTATCTACTCTGAATCTCTCTGCGTTGTGTGCGTTCTAATATGACTACCGCTCTGTCCATTCGGCAGTTGACCAAGGTTTACGGAAACGGCTTCGAGGCTCTCAAGGGCATCGATCTGGACGTCGCCGAAGGCGATTTCTTTGCATTGCTGGGACCCAACGGCGCTGGCAAGTCCACCACCATCGGCATCCTTTCCACGCTGGTGAACAAGACCGGCGGCACGGTCAATGTGTTCGGTCACGACCTTGATCGCGACCCTTCAGGCCTCAAGCGTTGTCTGGGCGTGGTGCCGCAGGAATTCAATTTCAACCAGTTCGAGAAGGCCTTCGACATTCTTGTCACCCAGGCCGGCTACTACGGCATCCCGGCTAAGGTTGCCAAGGAGCGCGCCGAGCAGTACTTGACCCAGTTGGGACTGTGGGACAAGCGCGACGTGTCCTCGCGCATGTTGTCCGGTGGTATGAAGCGGCGCCTGATGATCGCACGAGCGTTGATTCACCGGCCGCGGCTGCTGATCCTCGACGAGCCCACCGCGGGCGTGGATATCGAGCTCCGCCGTTCGATGTGGTCATTCCTCACCGAGCTGAACCGGGAAGGCATCACCATCATCCTCACCACACACTATCTGGAGGAGGCCGAGCAGCTGTGCCGAAACATCGGCATCATCGATCATGGCCAGATCGTCAAGAACACCAGCATGCGCGAGTTGCTCAAGCAACTGCATGTCGAGACCTTCCTGCTCGATCTGAAGGAGTCGCAGCTGGTGCCGCCAGAGCTTGGCAGCTACCCGGCGCGCCTGGTTGATCATCACACCCTCGAAGTGCAGGTGGACAAGAGCCAGGGCGTGACCGACCTGTTTCGTATGCTGTCGGCGCAGGGCATCGAGGTGCTGAGCCTGCGCAACAAGACCAATCGGCTGGAGGAGTTGTTCGTTTCGATGGTGGAAAACAACCTGCCTAAGGTGGCCAAATGAACACAGAATTCCGGCCCAATCTGGTTGCCCTGCAGACCATCGTTCACCGCGAAATTCGCCGCTACACCCGCATCTGGCCGCAGACCTTGCTGCCCCCGGCCATCACCATGGTGTTGTACTTCGTCATTTTCGGGAATCTGATCGGCGCGCGGATCGGCGAAATGGATGGCTTCACGTATATGGAGTACATCGTGCCGGGGCTGATCATGATGTCGGTGATCACCAATTCATACAGCAACGTGGTCTCGAGTTTTTTCAGCAGCAAGTTTCAGCGCTCTGTCGAGGAGTTGCTGGTCTCGCCAGTGTCGCCTCACGTGATCCTCATCGGCTTCGCCCTGGGTGGTATTACGCGCGGTCTGGCCGTGGCCTTTATCGTGACGCTGCTGTCGATGTTCTTCACCGATCTGCAGGTGCACCATCTAGGTATCACCTTGTTGGTGATTACCCTTACATCGACGATCTTCGCTTTTGGCGGGTTTCTCAATGCGATTTACGCACGCAACTTCGATGACATCTCGATCATTCCGACCTTCGTGCTAACCCCTCTGACCTACCTGGGCGGCGTGTTCTATTCAATCAACCTGCTGTCGCCGTTCTGGCAGACCCTCTCACTGGCCAACCCCATCCTGCACATGGTCAATGCGTTCCGTTACGGCATCCTGGGCGTCTCGGACATCCGTATCGGCATTGCCATCAGTTTCATGGTCGTCGCGGCAATAGTCATGTACCTATGGTGCATTCACTTGCTCAAGAGCGGCCGAGGTATGCGCCAGTAACCCGATGCCGCTTTCAATCTGCCAATGACGGCGCGGTGATAAACAGTGCGGGAACCGCTACACTGGCGGTCATTTTTCGTACAGGTTCCCGCTATGCAGCACCCCGCCGAACTGTCGCCGCTGGGCAAATCCAGCGCCTATGTCGCGACCTACTGTCCCGAGCAGCTGTTCCCCATTCCGCGTGCGCCGAAGTGGGCCGAGCTTGGGCTGACGGCTGAGTCTTTACCCTATGGCGGCGTCGATATCTGGAACTGCTATGAGCTGTCATGGCTGTTGCCATCCGGCAAGCCCGTGGTGGCTATCGGTGAGTTCAGCATTCCTGCGGACTCGCCAAATATCATCGAATCCAAGTCCTTCAAGCTCTATCTGAACTCGCTTAACCAGTCGGCCTTCGAGAGTTTCGGTGCGCTCGTTGACGTGATGACGCGGGATTTGTCAGCCGCAGCGGGTAAGCCCGTCGGCGTTCGCCTGCGGACGCTGGACGAGGTTGCCGAGGAGGGGATTGCAGCGCTAGATGGCCACTGTATCGATGATCTGGATGTCGGCATCCTGCACTATGATTCGCCACGCCCAGATCTGCTCAGCAGCGACCCTGCGCGCCAGGTCGAAGAGCGCGTCTACAGCCATTTGTTGAAATCCAACTGCCCGGTCACCGGCCAACCGGATTGGGGCACAGTGGTGATCGAGTATCGGGGCGCCGCGTTGGACCACGCTAGCTTGCTTGCCTATTTGGTGAGCTTTCGCCAGCACGCGGACTTTCACGAGCAGTGCGTGGAACGGATCTTTCTCGACTTGCAGCGGGTGCTGCGGCCAGAGCAACTGAGCGTGCATGCGCGCTATGTGCGGCGCGGCGGGCTGGATATCAATCCCTACCGCAGCACTCATCCCGTTTCGCCAGACAATCGCCGGCTGGTTCGGCAATAACCGCCGCGATAGCAGAGCGCGGACGCGTCCACGCTCTGCTGGCTTGACAGCTTTCGCTCAGATTCCCATGTTCGCCAGGGTTTGCATGATGTTGCGCAGCGTCATTGCCGTGTTGGGATGGCTGACCTCGAAGCGCTCGACCGCCAGGTTGACGCCGTCGACCAGTGAGTCGTTCTGATGATCGACTACGCCTTGGTTGGCAAGCCGCAGCTCGATGTCATGAGCAATCACCTGCAGCGAGGCGCGCTCTTCTTCGGTGAGCGGTGTGTCCTGGGCCAGTTGGCTACGCAGCTCTGCTAGCTGCAACTGCAGATCATGTTCCGGCATGTTGCTACCCTCTCTGGTTTGTCTTACGGCGCAAAGTCGCCAGCGCTTGATAGGAGCAGGGTAAACCAGCGTGCTGGGCTTGTCCTTGATTTTGAAGCTCAAGCAGCCTGTGAAATCTGTCAGGCTTCCGTGTGTCTGCCCGCTGCCGAAACCGACCGCTATCGATTTATACTGCTGCGCTTTGTTGGGCAATTGTCCTCATTCGAAATAGGAGAGGGTCGCGATGCAGGTCATCAGCAAGGATTTGGTTGGGTATATCAGGATAACGCTGGTAATGGCGCTGGCCGTGTTTGGCGCATCGTCGCTTCACGCCGCCGAACAAGACCCCTGGGAAGGCGTGAATCGGGCGATCTTCACTTTCAACGACAAAGTCGATACCTACACGCTCAAGCCGTTGGCGCAGGGCTACCAGACGATCACACCAAACTTTCTCGAAGACGGCATCAGCAACATATTCAGCAATCTTGGCGACGTAGTGGTGCTGACCAACGACCTGCTGCAAGGCAAGGTTCGTGACGCGGGCATCGACACCAGCCGCATCCTGTTCAACAGCACCTTCGGTGTACTGGGTTTCTTCGATGTTGCAACGCCTATGGGTTTGCAGAAGAACGATGAGGACTTCGGTCAGACCTTGGGTGTTTGGGGGCTTGGTAGCGGGCCTTATGTGGTGTTGCCGCTGCTGGGCCCAAGCACTGTGCGCGATGCGGCAGGACGGGTGCCAGACTCTTTCCTGCAGCCGTATCCGTACATGGACCATGTGCCGACACGCAACGTGACGCGAGCCGTCAACGTGGTGGACCTGCGCGCCGGCCTGCTCTCGGCTGAAAAAATGATCACGGGCGACAGGTACATCTTCGTGCGCAACGCCTACCTGCAGAATCGCGAATTCCGCACGCAGGATGGCCAGGTCGAAGACGACTTCTAACCGTCATCCGGACCGCATCGGCTCGGCCAGTGCGGTCCCTCGGCCCTTTATGCCACGGTCAAGCCAAGACCTTGGTGTTAAAAAACTCAACTCATCGAAAGGATCGCCAGGCCCAGGCTTTGCCGTCCGTCTTCGAGCGTAGCGACTCGCACTACTTCTGTTTCAGCCTCCAGTCCCTTCAGTTCGCTGTGCTCCGAAGGAATGTGCACCTGAACCTTGTCACCGGTCTGCAAGCGGGTCGCTGCGACTACCTGCATTCCCGTGCTGGAAAGGTCCAGGCAGCTTGCCTCGTAGTGCTGGTCACCCTGGGTCAGGGTAATTGCGGTCTCGATATTCATGCGAATGAAGTCGCGTTTTTCACTGTAGTCTCGATCACGCTGAGTCATTGTTTTCGTCCTTTGGGTTCTGGTTACGCCAGCTCTTATAACGCCCGTCAAATCAGCCTGTAAAGCACAGACGGAGCGGCTGCGCCTGGCTTGAAACGCAGATCGTATGGGAGTACCGTCTGCGCCTTGAAACGATCCCATGCCCGGCGCTCGCGCGGGGCCGATGCTTTCGCCAATCATCCTGGCGATACCGCCTGGTAGGAACATGCATAACCCAAGCGCGACGCTGCTGATCATAGATGACGACGATGTGGTACGAGCCAGCCTGGCTGCCTATCTGGATGACAGTGGTTTCAAGGTGTTGCAGGCGCCTAACGGGCCGCGCGGTGTGGAGCTGTTCGATGCCGAACACCCCGATCTGGTGATTTGCGATCTGCGCATGCCGCAGATGGACGGCCTGGAGCTGATCCGCTTGATCAGCGAGCGCCAGGCTGATCTGCCGGTGATCGTGGTCTCCGGTGCCGGCGTGATGAGTGATGCGGTCGAAGCTCTGCGGTTGGGCGCAGCCGACTACCTGATCAAACCCCTCGAAGACCTGGCGATGCTCGAGCATTCGGTCCGCCGGGCCCTTGATCGTTCTCGCTTGCGTCTGGAAAACCGGCGCTACCGTGAACAGCTGGAAACGGCCAATCGCGATTTGCAGGCGAGCTTGCACCTCCTTCAGGAAGACCAGGATGCTGGCCGGCAGGTGCAGATGAACATGCTGCCAGCCACGCCCTGCAGTCTTGACGACTTCCAGTTCGCCCATCAGATCATCCCGTCGCTTTACCTCTCGGGCGATTTCGTCGATTACTTTCGGGTCGACGAGCACCGCATCGGCTTCTATCTGGCAGATGTTTCCGGTCACGGCGCCTCTTCTGCGTTCGTCACCGTCCTGCTGAAATTCATGACCACGCGATTGCTCTATGAATCTCGGCGGGGTAGGACGCTGCGCGCATTCAAACCGTCCGAGGTGCTCGATCATATCAATCGCGGTTTGATCAACTGCAAGCTCGGCAAACACGTCACGATGCTGGGCGGCGTCATCGATCAGGAGCGCAACCTGCTGCACTACAGTATCGGTGGTCACCTTCCGATGCCGGTGTTATACGCCGACGGCGTTGCGCGATATCTCGAAGGGAAAGGTTTGCCGGTCGGTTTGTTCGTCGAAGCGACCTACGACAATTATGAGATTGAACTACCCGATTCTTTCAGTCTGACGCTACTTTCCGATGGCATTCTGGACCTTTTGCCCGGCGACACCCTCAAAGATAAAGAGACTGGACTACCCGGGTTGATTCGCGAAGCAGGCGGCACGCTGGGCGGGCTGCAGCGTGTGTTAGGCCTAGCCGAACTGGAAGATATGCCGGATGACATCGCGCTATTGGTACTGAGCAGGAACCTTGCATGAGCACTGGGAAAATCCAGTTTGCTGAGCAGAACGGTACATTCGTTCTCAAGTTCGTCGGAGAGATCCGCCTAACGCTTTGCTCGGCGCTGGACGCAACGATCGAGAAGATCTTTTCTTCGCGCAATTTCTCATCGATCGTCATCGATCTCACCGAAAGCCGTAGCATCGACAGCACGACGCTCGGCCTGCTCGCCAAACTTTCGATCCTTTCGCGGCAGAAGGTCGGCATGCTGCCGACCTTGGTCACCACGCATGAGGACATCACGCGTCTTCTGCAGTCTATGGGCTTCGATCAGGTCTTCAATATTGTCGACCAGCCGCTGCCGTCGCCTGAACAACTGGCTGATTTGCCGAGCCAGGATCAGTCCGAGGATATTGTGAAGGGCAAGGTGCTCGAGGCTCACCGTATTCTGATGAGCCTTAACGAGTCGAACCGCGAGGCGTTCCGCGACCTCGTGACGGCGTTGGAGCGCTGCTAAGCTACAGCTTGGTTGGCAGAAGTGCTTCGAGCTTTTCCTGATCCCGCGCGAACTGGCGAATCCCCTCGGCCAGCTTCTCCGTCGCCATCGGATCTTCGTTCAATCCCCAGCGGAAGCTACGCTCATCCATGCTGATGCGCGGCTCGGAAGCACGTCCGGGAGACAGCTTGCGCTCCAGCGTGCCCTCTTCCTGGGCCAGCTGGCCGAGTAACTCAGGGCTGATTGTCAGGCGATCGCAGCCTGCCAAGGCTTCGATTTGACCGGCGTTGCGGAAGCTCGCACCCATCACGACGGTCTTATAGCCGTGCGCTTTGTAGTAGTCGTAAATCCGACTGACCGACTGTACGCCTGGATCTTCGTCACCGACGTAGTCACGGCCTTCGGATTTCCTGTACCAGTCATAGATGCGACCGACGAAAGGCGAGATCAAAAATACCCCGGCCTCGGCACATGCCACTGCCTGGGTGAAAGAGAACAACAGTGTCAGGTTGGTCTGGATACCCGATTTTCCCAGCTGCTCAGCGGCACGGATGCCCTCCCAGGTAGAGGCCAGCTTGATCAATACGCGGTCACGGGATACCCCGGCCTGCTCGTATACGCCGATCAGGCGTTCGCCGCGCTGGACCATCGCGTGTGTATCGAATGACAGCCGCGCATCGACCTCAGTGGAGATGCGACCCGGAATCAGCTTGAGCACTTCCTGACCCACCGCGACCGCGAACAGATCGCAGCCCAGGCCAATATCACCGCCACAGTGGGACATAGCTGCCTTGAGGTGCTCGGCATAGCGCGGCAGGGCAGCAGCTTTGAGCAGAAGCGAAGGGTTGGTAGTGGCATCAACCGGTTGGAGGCGGGCGATCGCGTCGAGATCGCCAGTGTCGGCGACCACGGTAGTGAATTGCTTGAGTTGTTCCAGCTTTGACGTCATAAGGGCGCTCTATCCTTTGGTTGTCATGACTCGAATTCCGTGGCCATCGCGCCATCTGGGATGGTCCGGGTGTGGCAGCTGTTGGATCGAAAATGCGGCCGCATGTTCCCTGCTGCGTATCAGTGTCCTTCGAGCAGCGCGGTCGCCTGATCAAGCAGCACCAGTGGCTCTCTGGCTCTATGGATGTCGACCGACAGCAGCTGGCGAAAACGTCTGGCGCCTGGAAAACCCTGGCCCAGCCCCAGTACGTGCCGGGTAACATGGTGCATCGAGCCACCGTCATCAAGATGATTCTGAATGTAGGGGCGCATCTGTCTCAGTGCGTCGGCGCGGGTAATGAGTGGTTCCTCGCTGCCAAACAGCCTGGCGTCAACCTGCGCAAGCAAGTAAGGATTGTGGTAAGCCTCGCGTCCGAGCATCACACCATCGAACTGCTCCAGGTGGGCTTCACACTGGTCCAGCGTTTTAATGCCGCCGTTGAGGATAATTTCCAGATCCGGAAAGTCGCGCTTCAATTGTTGCGCTACGTCATAGCGGAGGGGTGGAACCTCCCGGTTTTCCTTCGGTGAAAGCCCTTCCAGAATAGCGATACGCGCATGAACGGTAAAACTGCGACAGCCGGCCGCTTGGACCTGGCCGACGAAATCACAAAGTTCGGCGTAGCTGTCGCGTCCATTGATGCCGATGCGGTGCTTGACCGTTACCTCGATCCCAACTGCATCACGCATCGCTTTCACGCAATCGGCCACTAGTGCCGGATAGCCCATCAGGCATGCGCCGATCAGGTTGTTCTGTACGCGGTCGCTGGGGCACCCAACATTGAGATTAACCTCGTCGTACCCTGCTGCTTCGGCCATCTTTGCGCAGACGGCGAGATCACCCGGCACGCTGCCGCCAAGCTGCAACGCCAATGGGTGCTCCGCCTCATCGTGACGCAGAAAACGTTTGGCATCGCCGTTGATCAATGCGCCCGTGGTGACCATCTCGGTGTAGAGCAGGGTGTGCCGTGAAAGCAGACGCAAAAAATACCGGCAATGCCTATCCGTCCAATCCATCATGGGCGCGACAGAGAACCGGCGCGACAGTTGAGAAGACGTGCTGGCGGGCTTGTTGCTAACGTTCATGCGGCATTCCGGCGGAGTGTTTCGGAAGCGCTGCAGCTGTTTCGACAGGTTTATACCGGTTGGCGGTGGCGAAACAGCGACTATCAGAGCGCGCCGAAGGTCGACTGGAGCGGTTGCTTAACCAATCGCCTCGAAAAATGGCTGGCAAGTTTATCAGGAGAGCGAGGGCTCCGTGTATGAGTCCGCCACGCGACGCCGGGCGTGTTCTTGCAAAAGCGATGCGGAGCCCGATTGGCGGGTGCGCACTATCAGCGTTCGTATGTTCAAAGTTTCAGGTCGCTGGCGGCCTGAAGCGCCGGTGAATCATGCGAGATGAAATGTCATTGGACACGCCCGGATGAAACGAAGATCAGCGATGACGACGTCGATATGTTCAGGATGATCTACGATCCCGACCGACTAGCCAGGTCGGCGTATGTAGGCGGCCCGAGCGGGTTCGAGAGGCCAATAAAAAACCGCAGTCGCTGGTCGCTGACTGCGGTTTAGATCAGGCCGATCTCGACCTGAGGATTACCGCTTTTACCGGTTGAACGCAGCACCGGTACCAATGACGCTAGCCGACGGCAGCAACTGGCTGATGAAGCGGTTCCAGCGAGTGATCCCGGCCGGTCCGACGAACACCACATCCTGCGGTTGCAGAGGGAAGTGTTGAGCCAGAGCAAATGCCGCAGGCGATTCGGCATTCAACTGGAATACGGTGGCCTTTTCAGTGGCGATGTTCTCTGCGCCACGGATAACGTAGACCGCTTCGCCATCGGCGGTGTCCTGACGAATACCGCCCGCAGTGCCGATAGCATCCATCAAGTTAAGACTGGTTGCCTTGAAGGTCAGCGCCTGCGGATTCACCACCTCACCCAGCACGTAGATCTTTTTCTGATCGTTGTATGGCAGATGGAGCTGGTCGCCGTCTTTCAGATACACCTGATGCAGCCAGGAGTCCGGACGGTTCAGGTCATCAAGATTGAGCATGTACTCACGGCCGTCACGCTTGAGTATCAGGCCGGACAGATCCGCGGTATCGGTATCGACACCGGCTTGACCAATAGCTTGCATGATGGTCATCGGGGCGGTTGTCATTTCAACCTCGCCGGCCGTAGTGAATGCACCGGAGAGCACGATGCGCTGGCTACCGAAACGCAGCAGACTGACGTCTACTTGAGGGCTATCGATGTAATTGGCCAACCTTTTGGAAATATCGGAGCGAAGCTGTTCGATCGTCTTGCCCGCAGCTTCGATGTTCCCGATATAGGGATAGAACAGCGTGCCATCGGGGCGAACCAAGCGACCATTAGCGTCGAGCTGTTGTTGTGGGCCCGACGGAGCGGTCAGCTCTGGGTGGTCCCAGACAGTGATGTAGAGAAGGTCGTTGGCGCCGATGCGATAGGCCTCGGGCTTGAAGCCCAGTAGCTCTTGCTTGCTGGAGGTGCCTTTATCGGAGGAGAGCTCGCCCTTGAGCATATCGGGGGTGATGCGCATCAGTTGGACTGTGCCGTCTTCCGTTTCTGCGCCTTCCTTGAACTGGTCGGGATCCAGGTGCTGACCAGGCGAGAATACGCAACCCTGCAGTACCAGCACGGAAGAGAAGGCGAGAGCAAATAATGGTTTCATGGTTTCTTCATCCTTGACGGAATAGTTGTTTTTACGAAGTGAAACAGCGCAATTCACCTTTACCTAAAGGAGCGAGCGAACACTGACTCGTCTATCGCCTCGCCGAACGTGTTTCGACGGTGTAACAGACGCATCCAATCTCTGCTGTTCCGGGTGTCGCTACTGCAAGCTCTGTGAGGTCTACCTCCAGACTCGTGTGAGATCAGTTCCGATTGAGCCACTGAGCAGGTTCCGCTCAACCTTTGTCTAGCGCCTTCCTCGGATGGAAAACCGACGCTGCGTTGCTCACAGTAGCCATAGACCGCTCCGTTTCTCTGCGGTTCACGGTGATGTGCATAAATGCGGCGGTAACGCAAAGCTTGCCGATGCAGGTCGAATTAGGAGGTAGCGATGACAAGCGATCTGCGGTTTGAGCCCGGGTTCTGATCGTTGACAGCTATCAATCAACGCTTCGTGAACGCAGCAGACCGTGGGCAACGCCAGGCCTGCGCTCATTGCTCCAGTGCCAGCAAAAGCGCGTATCGCCATGGCTTGAGGTGTCTACTTCGCTACGTGCAACGAACGTCGGGTCATGCATCGGTTGAAGAGGCGTGCTCGATCATCCAGCGCAGCGTGTCCTTCAATTCGATCCGGGACATGTCGCCGATCAGTGAATCCAGTTTGGCTCGGCTACCGAACAGGTTCTTCACATCGGCGCTGCGCACGAAGGCCGGATTGACCCTGACCTCCATACGATGGCCAGAGATAGCCGCTGCCTGCTCGAGGACATACTCCAGCGTATAGGCAGACCCAGAGCAGATATTGACGGTCTGGCCAATCGCGGCGGGGGTTTCAAGCAGGCGTCGATAGGCTTGGGCGACGTGACGGACATCGCAGAAATCACGGGCGATGTCCAAATTGCCGAGCTCTATCACCGCGGCCCTTCGACGCGTGTGCATCACGATTTTCGGGATGAGGAATTGCTCTGCCTGGCCAACTCCCGTGTAGTTGAACGGACGGCTGATTATCAGCGGCAAGCGATCCTGGTACAGCCTCGCGACGAACTCCATGGCGGCTTTGCTCACGGCATAATCATTCGCCGGAGCAAAGGGCGATGATTCATCGAGGACACCTTCGGTAGCGTTCCCATAGACGTTTGCACTGCTGGCGAGCAGCACGCCTTCGAGCTCGGTTGCAGTGGTGCGTAACGCTTCCAGCAGGTGGCGAGTGCCGAGCAGATTGGCGGTGTAGATTGCGTCCGCATCGCTGTGGGCGACGAACGAGACCGCCGCCAGATGGACGACGTAGGTTGGGCGTATTTCTGCCAGCAGGGTTCGTAGCAGCTCTGCATTGTTCAACGAACAGCAATGGACAGCTGAGAGAGCCGCAGGCAGCTCGCCGACGGGCTGGCGATAGCTGAGGCCATGAACCTCGTAGCCGCAGGCTGCGAGCTCTTCTGCCATATAGCGGCCGGTAAAACCGGTGGCGCCGGTAATCAGCACTTTGCGCATGATCTTCCCGATAGGATGAATTCCAGTTTAGACGGCGATGCAAAGCCCAGATATAGGTGCGAGACATGGCGTTCCGATGACTGCCGACGGCCAGTTCGACGATCAGTGCCGTAACCCCAGTGCGTACTCGGTGTTCCAAAGGCACCTGTCTCGACCGCTGGAGCCACCAAGACCGCTCTGAACTAATGCACCGGCTGGCTCTCCGGCATGGTTACCCCCGTGGAGTAACCGGACGCAGATGCCGGAACGAGAGCGGCCGTCGCCAGCCGATGGCGTCTAGAATGAAAAACCCTGCTGATTGCGGCGCATATCGGCGTCCACCATCATGCGGCACAATTGCTCCAGTGTGGTTTTCGGCTCCCAGCCCAATACGTCCTTGGCCTTTTGCGGGTCGCCGATCAGCAGGTCGACCTCCGCTGGGCGATAGAATTTCGGGTTGACCCGCACAACCACCTTACCGGTTGCTGCGTCGATGGCTTGTTCCTGCTCACCGGAACCTTCCCATTGGAGTTCGACATCAACTGCCTTGAACGCCAATGTCACGAAATCGCGCACGGTTTCGGTGCGGTTGGTCGCTAGCACGAACACGCCGGGCTCGTCGGCCTGCAGCATGCGCCACATGCCTTCGACATATTCCTTGGCAAAACCCCAATCACGCTTCGCGTCGATGTTGCCCAGTTCCAAGACGTCGAGCTTGCCCAACTTGATCTTGGCTACCGAATCGGTAATTTTCCGAGTCACGAACTCGCGCCCACGCAGTGGCGATTCGTGATTGAACAGAATGCCGCTGCAGCCGAATATGCCGTATGACTCGCGGTAGTTGATGGTCATCCAGTGTGCATACAGCTTGGCGACGCCGTAGGGGCTGCGTGGGTAGAACGGTGTGGTTTCGGATTGTGGAATGGCCTGCACCTGGCCGAACATTTCCGAGGTCGAGGCCTGGTAGAAGCGGATCTTCGGATTGACGATGCGAATTGCTTCCAGCAGGTTCACAGCACCTGCACCGGTAATATCAAGGGTAGTCAGCGGCTGCTCGAAGGAAACACCCACGAAGCTCTGTGCGGCGAGGTTGTACACCTCTGTCGCGCCAGTGCTCTGCAGCAGGCGAATGCTGGACGACAAGTCAGTCAGGTCGTACTCGACAAGATTCAGGTTGGGATGCTTGTCGATACCCAACTCTTCAATTCGCCAGAAATTGACCGAACTGGTGCGACGAAACGTGCCGTAGACGGTATAGCCTTTTTCCAGCAGAAGTTCTGCCAAGTAGGCGCCGTCTTGTCCTGTGATACCCGTGATAATCGCTTTCATTTTCTTCCCTGTTCGAAGGATAGGTTTCTAAATGCTCTTGCTTCGCTCCTGCCTGGCACAGGGCACTGAAGCGCAGCGAAGTGCTTCGGTAAGCTTCACTGACTATCGAGCGCCGCGTACCGGTGCCCGGTAGTTCCGGAAGATGACGTTCGATATCTGTTCAAGATTCCTGTTTGGCTGGGCTGGCTTTCTGCCTGGCGCTTTTTTCCCGCAGGAAGGCAGGCACGATATACACCGCATCTGCCCAATAGCGTTTGGCCAGCCTGCGGGGCTCCATGCACATGCGATGCAGCCATTCGAGTTTGTATTCGCGCATCCACTTTGGGGCTCGCTTAATCGTACCCGTCGCAAACGAAATGGAGGCGCCGATACTGAAACCCATACCGGTGCGCTCATACGGTTGTGTCGCTGCAGCCAGGACCTCACCGCGTGGCGTACCCACCGCGTACAGAACCAATTCCGACGGATTTTCGCGAACGAATTGCAAGCAACGCTGCACTTCTTCCGGCTTTTTTATAAAGCCCATCGGTGGGTTGTAGTGATACAGAGAGATGCCGGGATAAAGCGCTCTGAGTTTGTCGGCTTCGGATTTCGCTGAACCGATCAGGACAATTCGCAGCCGGTCCCGGTCTGCCCATTTGAGCAGGTCGAGCGTTAGATCGCTGCCGGGAATAGCTTCATCCAGATGGACGCCCAGACGACTTAACAGCGACACCAGGATGCGGCTGTCACACAGTCTCCAGCGCGCCTTGAAATAAGCGTCACGCAGCTGTTCGTCATGTTCCAGTTGAACGAGATGGTCAACATTCGGCGTCACCACAAACGAATAGGGTTGCTTGACTCCCTCGCGTATGCAGGTCAATAAAGTCTTCTTATTGCCGGAATAGAAATCTATTCCGAACGCAGTAGTATCACTCGACACTCATTGCTACTCCCTTGAAGGCGCCCTTGATACCTGACCAGGCGAGGGTGGGATTTTTGTATTCCTTGATGGTTGTAACAGCCGAAAGCAGAAACGCGGAGACGACAGCGAATGCCGGGCCGTAGAAACGCTTGTTGAAACGGGTAGCTGCACGGTTGCGGTAGTAGTGATAAAACGCCGAGCGATTGCCCAGACTGAGTGAACCGTAGTGATAGAGGCGACTTTCAGCGATCACGCTCGTTGAAATACCAAAGCGTCTCGCACGGTATTGCCAATCCACCTCTTCGAAATACATGAAGTAATCTTCATCCATCAAACCGATTTCTTCAGTCAAAGCGGCCGAAAAAGCCAGGCTGCAGCCCATGATGTAATCAGGCGTGTGTTGTGGATTTTGCCGCTGAGAGGCTTCGATGCTCTGATCTTTTCCGAGTAGTCGAGCCTTGCCTAGGATCGGGTAGAGCTTGCCGCCGCCGTAGCACTCCAGGCGACCTGTATCGGCACTCAATACGAGCGAGCCGACGAACTGACGGTCGTTGCGCTGCAATGCCGCCAACAACGGTGAGAAGGCATCACTGTCTACATAAGTATCGTTATTGATAACCCAGAAATACTCGGGTTGCAGATGCTCCATGGCCCAGCGCAACCCATAATTGTTGCCGCCTGCATAACCGCTGTTTTCTGGATTACAAAGCAGCGTCACATTTGAATAAGCTTTTTCATCGCGCCAATTTTGAAGGGCGATGGCTGAGCCGTCCTGCGAATCATTGTCGATGATGACGATATGGCCAATCGTCGCGCAATATTCGAGCAGGCTTTCAGCGCAGCTGATCGTTTCAGTAGCAGCTTTGTAGTTGAGAATAAGTGCGACGTTCATGTACTCGTTCCTTGCTGCGAAGATGGCGTGCCCGTAGAGCATGTAGTACGAAAAGCATACAAATAACTGGTTGCGTATATTCGAACAGGCCGTTAAGTGGCCATATCACAAAGAAGGCCAGCATCACCGCATAGGTGAACTCCATATCCGCGTTAATGCTGCGGGCAATCCGCCGATAGATGAACAGCGTCAGCGGAACCAGAAGGAAAGTTAGAAAACCGAAACGGAACAGTGTGCCAATGATGCCGATATCGGAAAGAAAGAAGTGTTCGCCGAAGTAGGGAATGAAACCGTCCTGCCACATCAGCGACAGGGACCCGCTGGGGAGCCAGTTAACCAGGCTCAAATGGCTGAACACGGATGCGATCGTATGCGGCCGCACCCCATCCTCGAGGTCACCGTCCAGACTGTTCTCGTAAAACTCGACGTTCAGACCGAGGACGTCGAGTAGTTCCGGATAAAAAAACAGCGGTGACAACAACACGCAAAGAGAGGCGGCCCAGATAATGGCCTTGGCCCGCAGCGAAAACAATGTGAATGCCAGGCATAGCACGATCAATTGGCGAGTCTGCGTTGCGAACACCAAGGTCAGCAACAGTAGGGCTGCGATAACGAGATAAAATACTCGCTGCCGTTCTTCGCCATTGATTGGCGACTTGCCTCTTGCCCAGACCTGAATGCAATAGAAATACGCAAAACAGATCAGAAACGGCCCTATGGACGAACGGTCCGGGCGGTCCCATGAGGTTTGCTCCTCACGCAAATCCGGAACCAGCCCAAACTTGAAACCCCAGGACAGGGCTATAGCGATCAATGCGGCGTAGATTAATGCATGCTCGAACTGGCGCGTGCTGACGTACTTGGTGAGCAATAGCAGCGGTACGAAACCGAATGTAAAAAGAATTCGGCGCTCTTCGATCAAACCGTAAGTGATGGGCTGGCCAAAGGTATAAAACGAAAAGATCGCCGGTAGTATGGTGAATACGAAAACGCTGTAAAACGCGTAATACATCAGGATGCGGAACTCTCTGGATGATTCTTCAGTACTGGCAAGAATCAACAGAAGCGAGAATCCCAAGCTTACAGCCAGATAGGCTTCGTTCAAAAACTTGAAGCCGATCGGGTTGTGCGTACTGTCCCCGAACACCGAAAAGTGCAGGACAATCGCCAGCACGGTCAACGGCAAAAAGAAAAATTTTGAGCTGATGTTTGTCATCACCTGAGTCCTTAGGTGCATTCCATTCCAGATTAACTACGTCGCAACAAACTCAAGCTTTAGCATTGCCATATCGTTGCCTTCGGTGCGTCGTCACTCTGTGAATCGCTGACCGCCTAAGCGCCTTAATCAATCCGAATCCGGTAATGAGCCTGTAAAGAACCGGTTTCGATAGCCGCTAGGTCATTTGAGTTCCGCACGCATTAAGCCGCTCGATGGATGGTCAAATTTGGACAAGCAACTGCGGGCAGGGTTGCGTAAATTTTTCGGGTTTCGCTGAAATCTTTCCGAACAGCTTCACATTGTTGAGTAGGGGCGATGCCGACAGCTGCAGCCAGCGAGGCAAAGGAGCCTTTTCAACGTTGCTGCTTAGGGCCGTATTCCGTGCAGCTATTGGAAATGTGCTTTTGCAGAAGCTCCATCTGAGGTCTGTCCTTTCCATCGACGGGTTCGACAGCCAACACGTATTTGCCCCAGCCCGGACCGCCAGCCCAGTAAGCGCTTGGCATGCAGTTTTCGTTGAGGTAGTCGAGGAGGTTGTCCATGGCGACCAGCATTGACTCTGAGTGCCCAGGTACACCGTACTCGCCGAGGAAACCCTTCAGGTTGTTTTCCTTTAGCCATTCGACGAACGGGCGAACGCGCTCAACGCCCAACATTGGATCGACCACTTCGTCTTTTGCATAACGCCCTGAAAAATCCTTATCGAGGTATAGGTGGCCCTCGTAAATTATCTTGTCTGCGGGATCGTTGATAAGAAAGTCTTCATTGACGTAACGCCAGTGAAAGGTGCTCGCCCAGCGATCGCCTTCGACGAAGATCAAACTGTCCATGTCCACTTGGCGGATGGCGTCGACGGCCGCCTGGGCCGCAGCGGGCCACAGCCCGTCAGTGGAGTGGGGCTCGTTCATGATGTCGTAGCCCAACAGCGCGGGATGGTCTTTGAATTCCTTTGCAAGCTTGCGCCAGACAGTTGCGTAGGCTTCGTAAGGCACCTGCGGTGATCCGATCAACTTGCCTTTGTAGCGGGCGTAGTTGTGCATATCCAGGATAACCTGCTGGTCATGTTTGGCGGCGAAGTCGAGGGTTCGCCGGAGTAGCCGCATTTGATCGAAATTGACGCCCTTATATAGATCATGTTGCAGGCGTTCCCAGATGAACGGAAACCGAATCAGGCGAATATTCTTGCTTGCATAATATTCGAAGTACTTTTCTTCCGGATAAAAGTAGTTCGTGCCGACTTTGCCTGGTGTGATGTGCGGAGCGAAGTTCGCACCCGACATATTGATGCCAATCAAGTCGATGCCTGTGTGTTCGCTGGGCTGAGCTTGTACAAGCGACGCGCAGCCGGCCAGGGTCAAACTGACTACAAGCCTTGCAGTGCGAAACAGCAGAGAAAGGGGGCGACGTTCCATGATGACCATTATCTCCTAAGGATCGCTGTCAACTCGGCGGCTTATTTGATATTCAGCCGGTTGCATAATGCGAACCGCTCCCCTGTGTTATCGGGAGAACGGCTCGGTTAGCAGCATGGGGTGATTTGCAGAGTGAAAAGTGTGTTGATACTTACAAGCCAAGCACACGTTACTTGCTCTGGTACTCGTACTGGTAATAACCGTACTCGCTATAAGTTGACGCCTTGCGTATGACGGCATTGAAGATAACGCCCTTGACCAAGAGCCCGTTCTGCTCAAGGCGTCGTTTGGCGAACTCGATTTCCTTCACGCCGTTCAGTCCGTAGCGCGTCACCATTAGGGTGGTGCCGGCCTGGCTGCCGACCAGTGCGGCGTCGGTTACGGCCAGGATCGGTGGAGTATCGAAAATGACCAGGTCGTACATGCCGCTGATCTCTTTGACGAAGCGCGAGAAGTTCTCGTGCATCAGCAGCTCCGATGGGTTTGGCGGTAGCTGGCCGTGGGTGATCACATGCAGATTGTTCAGCTGGGTTTTCTGAATGGCATCGAACAGTGTGATTCGGCCTGACAGGATGTCGGAGAGGCCTTTCTCACCCTGGCAGCGCATGACCTTGTGCAGATAGCCTTTGCGCATGTCGGCGTCGATCAGCAGCACCTTCTTGCCAGACTGCGCGATGACGGCCGCAAGGTTGCTGGTCACGAATGACTTGCCCACTGCTGGGCTTGGTCCAGTGATCATGAGGATGTTGTTTTTTGCTTCGATCATCGCGAAGTGCAAGCTGGTACGCAGGCTGCGCATCGCTTCGGTCGCAAGGTCGGCTGGATCATTGATCGAAAGCAGATACGAAGCGCTGCTCTTGTCCCGCTTGAAATTGGCCAGACGTTTTTCCAGTAATCCCTGCTTCTCGCTGAACGGAATCGCTGCGTACACAGGGATACCTACGCGCTCGATCTCTTCAGGATTTTCGACGCCACGCTTCAGTGCTTCACGAACATATACGAAGGCGACTGCAAGAATTCCGCCAAGCAGCGTAGCGACAATGACGATCAACGGCTTGTTGGGTTTGATCGGCTCGTCGATATCGGCCGCAGCGTGGTCAACGATACGAACGTTGCCCACTGTCCCCGCACGGATGATATCCAGCTCCTGCGTCTTGTTCAGCAGCATCGAGTAGGTATCGGAGGACACCTCGACATCGCGGTTCAGGCGCAACAGCTCCTGCTGAGTGGACGGCAGGGTGCCAATCTGCTTCTCCAGTTCAGCTTTTTGCGCTTGCAACTGATTGATCTGGTTCATCAGCGCCTGGAAATTAGGATGCTGACGGGTGAACCGGCTCTCCATCTCGGTGCGCTTGAGGTTCTGCTCGGAAATCTGGCTTTCCAGGTCCACGATACGGTCGAGTACCGACTGGGTTTCCGCGGAGATGTCCACCGAGCGGTTGCCGGTTTGGAATTCGTTCAGTGCTGTTTGAGCGGCATCGAGCTTCTGGCGGACCTCAGGTACCTGCTCGCTCAGGAATTCAAGGCTTTGGGTCGCTTCGGCCGCATTGCGCGCAATGTTCTGATCGACGTAGCGCTGGGCCACGGCCTCAAGCACCTTGACCGCTTTTTCTGGATCGGTGCCCTCGAGCGTCACATTGAGGATGCCCGACTGCTTGCCGCGCTCACCGGCGTTCAGGCGATTCTGGTACTCCTCTGTGGTGGCATAGGTGCGGTTCTTGATCACGGTAAACGTAGTGCCTGGCCGTGCATTCATCTCCGCCACGGTGATGCCGTAATCCTGGGTCTCGATCGGCTCGCCGATGACGCCTTGAACGACCACTTCGCCATCGGTGTCACGCAGGATGAAGCCGTTGTTTTCGGCAGCTTCCAGCGTCAGTTCCTCGCCATGCATCTTGTCCGGCACGATCAGCTGCGTGACTCGCAGCGACTCGCCGCCCCAGGCGTAGGATTCGAAACCTTCCGGATACCAGCCCAGCTCACCTTCCTCAGTGGGCTCGAATCGACGAAAGATATAACCGCCGATCACAGGGAAATGATGAGGCTCGATGATGATGTCAAGGTTCAGGTCCTGGACCGCTCCGCCGACCACCGAGCGCGACTTGAGCAGGGCGATCTCGGTCTGGGCCGGCGAAACGGCTGGCGCGGTGCCGACCACATCGGTGAGGCTGGGCAGGCCGCCTTTCGGCTGGATTTGAATCATTGCGCTGGCCAGGTACACCGGCGTCGCGAGCAGGGCGTAGGCAACACCCAGCGCGGCGAAAAACCCCGTGATGGTGAGTATCAGCGCGCGATTGTTGAGAAACGTGTCAAAGAGGTGGGCCAAGTCAATGTCTTTGGCCTCTTTTGTTTCATAGATGGGTCGGGGCATGGTGGTCATTGAAGTTCCTTCTTCTTATTTCAGGTAAGGAAGCCAGCTTTCGACGGACTGGGTCAGAAGGCTGTGAACATGTTCGAATGCGGGCTTGGACTGGCGGTAGGGATCAGGGATTTCCGTATCGTCCAGCCATTTACCCAGCAGGAAGGTCTTGCCATGTACTTCGGGTGCAATCTGACGAATGTGGTGGATGTGGCTCTGCTCCATCACAAGGATCAGGTCTGCGCGATGCAGCATCTCGCTATCGACCTGACGCGCACGGTGGGCCGTATGTTCTATTCCGTGGTCGTTAAGCACCTCATGTGCAGTCTTGTCCATTGGGTTGCCTACTAAGGCACCTATGCCTGCCGAACTGATCGTCAGGCCTTTGTTCTCGAGTTTGTGGGTTAACAACGCTTCGGCTGCGGGGCTTCTGCAGATGTTGCCCACACAGACGATCAATATGTTCTGGAACATTCGCTCAGCCTCGTAGCCCGCGTTTCGTGGGCGAACAGGTGTGCCTGTTGCAGAACGCAAATCTGATATTGGCTCGCTTCATTAGTTCAATCTTCCTGCTGCGCTCGCGCATGAATGTGGCTTGGTGCCCGGTTGGAGCTGGTCAATGCGTGTGGCAGTCAGTAAACATCCTTGTTGAGCAGCAGGGCGGGGATGGTTCGGGCCAGGATGTAGATGTCGAACCAGACCGACCAGCGCTCGATGTAGTCGAGGTCGTACTCGACGCGCTTCTCGATCTTCTCCACGGTGTCGGTCTCGCCACGGTAGCCATTGATCTGCGCCCAGCCGGTGATGCCCGGCTTGACGCGGTGGCGTGCGGAGTATTCCGATACGGCGTCCTCGAACAGCACGCCTGCGGCCTTGGTCGCGGTTGCATGGGGGCGAGGGCCGACCATGGACATGCTGCCGAGGAACACGTTGAGCAACTGTGGCAGCTCGTCGAGGCTGGTTTTGCGAATGAAACGACCCACTCGGGTGATGCGGTCATCGTTGCGCGTTGTTTGCCGTTCGGCATTGGCATCTGACTTGGCGTGGTACATCGAGCGGAACTTGAACACTTCGATCAGTCGGTTGTTGTAGCCGTAGCGCTTCTGTTTAAACAACACCGGACCGGGTGAATCGAGCTTGATTGCCAACGCAAGCAGCAGCATGACCGGGGCGGCGGCCAGCAGCGCCAGGCTGGAGAGCGTGATGTCTTCGATGCGCTTGAACATCGGTGACCAGCCACGTAGCGGCAGGTCGGAGGCAATCAGCGTCGGCAGCCCGCCCACTTCGGTGATGCGCTTGTTCGCATGGCGGAAGGCGACCATGTCCGGCACCAGCAAGACGTTGACCGGAAGTCTGCGCAACTCATTGATCAGCTGGCCGATACGGCTGTCTGCAAACCAGGGCAGGGCAACCAGCACCTGGGTCACCTTTTCCTCGCGGATCATCTGCTCCAGATCGCGCGTGTTGCCCAACAGCGGCAGATCCGCCAGGGTGTTCGGGAGTCGCTCGAGGCGGTCATCGATAAAGCCGAGCACGCCCGTGCGGATATCGCGGTGATGAGCCAGATACTCGGCAACCCGTACACCGTTGTCGGTACCGCCAAGGATGACTGCATTCTGCAGATACACGCCTTTTGCCATCAGGCGGCGGAACAGCGCCAGCATCATCAGTCGCTCGGCGCCGAACAGGATGCCACTGGCAATGAACCAGAAGGTCAGGTGTTTGGCTTCCAGGTAGCCGAACATGCCCAGGCCCTGGTGCATGAAGATCATCAGGCTGAAAGCCGCGGCCCAGGCGACCATCATGGTGCGAAAACGTAGCAGTGTGCTGAACACTTCCTCGCTATAGATGCCGACCGACTGGAAGATCACGACGCTGATTACGCCGAAGAACATCAGGAAGGTGCTGAATGTGCCTCCGCCTGCCGGTAGGTCGAGGGGCAGGAACAGCAACAACAGAACGCCCGGCAGTACTGCGGTCAGCCCGTGGATCAGACGGATGCTGGCAAGAAAGTAATCTACGAAACTGGGGTGGGCGTACTCAAGGGTTCCAACGGACTGTAAGCGCATACAAGGCTCCTTCCTATGGCTATTGCTAGCTCAATACTCGTTTTGATCGCCGCGATCCGCGGTTCTGATGGCAGGCCGCTATCGCAACCTTTACCTGGACAAGTGCTCGGACCGCCTTGCGGGAAATGAGTTCACAGAAACCATGGAAAGACCCGATCGCTCCGAAAGGATTAAATGCCTCTCGCAAGTGATTGATATGTAAATAATAAATCGGTTATGGCGGGTTTCCGGCAGGGTGTTCCATCGCTGTTCGCTGACCGATGGTCAGCGTTTTGCCTGGGCGACTTAAGTCGGTGCACGCTTTGCTTTTTCACAACTTTATGCGGTGGGAACAGGTCTATCTCGCATATCGAAACGGACGACGGGAACCATTGGTATGAATGAGCCTAAGGCGCTGCTCGTCCTTCACGGGAAGCAAGGACTCAACGAAGAACTGAGGGAGGCCGTTACCGAATGGCGTCAGCTGGGTAATGAACTGGCCGTGCGGGTGACATGGGAGCCGGGAGACACCGCGCGCCTGGTCGGCGAAGCGCTGGCCGCAGGTTATCGGACACTGGTCTCGGGTGGCGGTGACGGGACCTTGCGGGAGATGGTTCAGGCCCTGCTCGACAACGGCTCTGACGCAAGCCTGGCGGTGTTACCGCTGGGCACCGCTAATGATTTCGCCACTGCGGCTGAAATCCCGCTGGCACCTTTCGATGCGCTCACGCTGCTCAATCGGGAGCCCGTTTGGGTCGACGTCGGGGACATGAACGGTGAGCTGTTCATGAACATGGCGACGGGTGGCTTTGGCTCCAAAGTGACCGCCACCACTTCATCGGAATTGAAACGGGTTTTGGGCGGAAGCGCATACCTGCTGACCGGGTTGTCGCGCTTCAGTGAGTTGCGCGCCACCTGGGGGCGCTTCGTGGCGCCCGATTTCACCTGGGAGGGGGAGTTTCTGGCGCTGGGCATCGGTAATGGCCGTCAGTCCGGTGGCGGCCAGCTGCTTTGCCCACAGGCCTCGATCGATGACGGCTTGCTCGACATCTGCATCGTTCCGGCACCGCCCGATACGGTCGGCACACTCGGTACTTTGCTGAGTGGCGGCTTGCTTGGCATCGACACTGTCTCGGTCAAAGCCCGCGCGCCATGGTTCGAAGTGGAGGCGCCAGAAGAAATCAGCATTAATCTCGATGGCGAGCCGCTCGCGGCAAAGCACATGCGTTTTTCCGTAAAGCGTCGGGCGCTGCGACTGCATCTTCCAGTGGATAGCCCTCTACTACGAGAGGAACCACTGATCGAAGACGATGATTCACCCATCTGACCCTTTACGGCTCCGTGCACAGACACGCATGAAAACGGGTCGATAAATTCTGTTGATGCTGGATAAAGCCCGGACATTTGCGGCCGATAACTCCTCAGTCCCTTATTCGCCAAAGGAGCCTGCAATGGCCGGCATTCTAGAGTCAGTCGATCAACGCACCCGATTGGTGGGGCAGAACCGCCTGGAAATTCTCATGTTCCGTCTTTCGGGGCGGCAGCAGTTCGCGATAAACGTGTTCAAGGTGCAGGAAGTCGTGCAGCTGCCAAAGATGACGCTGATGCCGCACCGCCATGGTTCTGTATGCGGCGTGGTCAATCTGCGCGGACAGACGCTGCCGGTCATCGACCTGTCGCGCGCGATAGGTTTGCGTCCTCTGGTGCCGGATGAGCGCAGTACCATCATCGTGACCGAATACAACCGATCGATTCAGGCATTTTTGGTCGGCGGCGTGGATCGCATCCTCAACCTTAACTGGGAAGAGGTGTTACCGCCGCCGACTACTGCGGGACGTCAGCATTACCTCACGGCGATTACCAAGGTCGAGGACAAGCTGGTTGAAGTCATCGATGTGGAAAAGGTCCTCGCCGAGATCGTGCCCTACAACACCAGCATCGCACCGGAGCGTTTGGCCGATCCGGTGCTCGAGCGTGCCAGGGGCCGTGAAGTGCTATGTGTCGACGACTCGACCGTAGCCTTGGCGCAACTGCGTGAAACCCTGAGCCAGCTGGGAATTACCGTTCACTCAGCCAGCGATGGCATGAAGGGGCTGAACAGACTCAAAGCCTGGGCCGACAGCGGCGAGGTGCTCACCGAGCGTCTGCTCATGGTGTTCACCGATGCCGAAATGCCTGAGATGGACGGCTACCGGCTCACCACCGAGATCCGCAACGATCCGCGTCTGCGTGATCTTTACGTGGTGTTGCATACCTCGCTTTCCGGTAGCTTCAACCTGGCGATGGTGCAGAAAGTTGGCTGTGACAACTTCCTTTCCAAGTTCCAGCCGGAGAAACTGGTGGATGTCGTCCGCGAGCGCTTGTTGCTGGACGAAACACGCTGACCTGACCCATCGCTCGAGGGCCCCGTATGCACCTTGCCTCGTTGTACCGTTTTCCACTCAAGTCCGGTTCGGCTGAGTCACTGGAACAGGGGCGATGTGACGAACTGGGTCTGTCTGGCGACCGGCGCTGGATGGTAGTGGACGCCGCGACCGGGAAATTCCTGACCCAACGCATACTGCCCCGCATGGCGTTGCTGGACGCCCGCTGGCAAGGCGACGCCGAGCTGCTGTTGACGGCGCCGGGGATGGAGGCGTTGGCGGTCTCGGTCCCGGAGGAGGGTGGCATTGAGCGAGGCGTGCTTATCTGGCGTGAAAGTCTGCAGGTGCCCGATGCGGGCGACGCTGCGGCTGAGTGGCTTACACGCTTGCTTGAGCGTCCGTGTCGGTTGGTGCATCTGCCCACGTCGCGGGCCATCCAGATCGATCAGGACTATGCTCGGCCGGGCGAGCGCACGGCGTTCAGCGATGGATTTCCGTTTCTGCTGATCGGTCAGCGGTCACTCGATGATCTCTCGGCGCGCGTTGGACGATTGTTCGACGCTCGTCGGTTTCGGCCGAATCTGGTGATCGCCGGGGCGGCGCCGTACGCCGAGGATGGCTGGCGGCGAATTCGCATTGGTGATCTTGCGTTCCGCGTGGTCAAGCCCTGCTCACGCTGCATCATCCCGACCATCGATCCGCTGAGCGGCGAACGGAACCTTGATCGCGAGCCGCTGGCGACGCTGATGAACTACCGCAAGGGCGACGGTGGCGTGTTCTTCGGACAGAACCTCATCGCCGAAGGCACTGGTTTGTTGCAGGTCGGCATGCCGGTCGAAGTGCTCGAATAGGCCCAGCCAGGGCGCCACTGACGCCCATGAAATAACGCTACGGCTAAGCCTGGGCCGATTTGGTGGCGGCGGCACCGCGCATGCGGCCGTCAGGCCGGATACGCGTTTATCGCTGGTTATCGAAGTAGCGCTCGTGCCATTCCACCAGTGGCTGCGGTGAATTGAGCTTTTGCCCGTAGATGACCGAATAGGTCAGTACGTTTTGCACGTACTGGCGGGTTTCATCGAACGGGATGTTCTCGACCCATACGTCAAACGGAAGGTGTTCCGCATTCTTCAGCCACTGGCGGACCCGCCCAGGACCTGCGTTATAAGCGGCTGAGGCTAGCACCCGGTTGCCGTTGAACTGACCGTAGATCTGGCTGAGATAGGCAGCGCCCAGCTGAATGTTGACGCTGGGATTGAGCACTTGCTTAGGCGACGACAACGGAATATCGAAGCGCCTCGCGGTTTCTTTCGCGGTGGCCGGCATTAGTTGCATCAGACCTGTGGCGCCCACGTGAGAGCGAGCATCGGCCATGAATGCGCTTTCCTGGCGAGTGATCGCAAATATCCAGCTCGGGTGGATTTCACGCGCTTTTGCGGCTTTCACCAGGCTGCTGCGATGAGCCATGGGGAAACGGATGTCCAGGTCGTCCCAGTACTTCGCCTGACTGATGGTGCGGATGGCCGGGAAGTACCATTCCATTTCGTACGCCAGTCGCGCCTGGGCAACCAGTTCGTCGCGGCTGAACAACCGGCTGGCGTGATACCACTCGCGGCGCCCATCGACGATCTGCCCGCGCGCATGGAATTCCATGGCACGGCGAATGCCCGCGGTATTACGAACCTTCTGCACCAGTTCCGGGTCAAGCGCGAGGGGTTGATGGTTGAGTTTGTAGGGCGCCTGGATACGGTCTGCCGACAGGAAGCCGTAAAAGTCGCGTTCCCCCGCGACCGGCTGGTAGAGCTGGGCGGCTTGCTTGTCGTTGGGTCTGGCCAGCTCCAGGCTGCGAGCTTTCCAGTACCGCCAGCGATTGCTGTTTGCCAGCTCCTCGGGGAATCGCTGAGTCAGCGCATAGACGTCGTCCCAGCGGCCGAGGCGGAGCAACAGACGAGCCCGCCATTCGCTAACCGTGTCATCGCGTAGCTCGGGGTCGTATTCGGCCATGATTTTCAGCGCGCGGGGATCGAACCGCTTGGCCAACGTCAGGCCGATCTGGCGGGCAATGGAAACCTTTTCTTCCGCCGAGAACGACATCCGCCTGGAGTAACTGTCCAGCAACCCAAGCGCTTGCTCCGGTTTGGTACGGGCCAGCCGGCGCAAGCCGATCGAGACGATATCACCCATGGCCTCGGTAGCTGGGGAGAACCGCTCAGGGTGGCTCAGCAATTGCGGTTTCTGCGCAACGTCGATTAGCAGTTCACCCTGAGCTTTCAGCGTTGGCAGGCTTTTGACCAGGAACTTGGCCAGCCCATAGTTGCCACTTTCGACGGCCAGTTTGGTGCGCTTCCAGCGCAGGTTCTCGGTAAGTTGACCTGCGTCTTCCCAGCGCTCGAACAAGGCATCGCAGGCGTTGTGCTGGGATTTGCCAACCAGCCAGAGCTTTTCAGCCGTGGCATAGCCCTGGTCTTTCCGACCGCTGATGAGCTGGTACTGACCATACAGGCAGTCAAGCTCGGTGAAGTTCATCTTTGGGTCGTAGTGGGCGACAAAGGGACGCCAGTCGCCGCGCGCAGCCAGCAGTCGCAGCCAGCGCAGCTTCATCCAGCTCGCCTGTGGCAAATCACCGTGCTCGGCGAGAAATTTCTCCACTTCCTCGTTGCTGGCGGTTTTCAATCGTGCGGTCAGGTCGTCATAGGCCAGATAGGGTTCGAGCGGATAGTCACGCAGGGCGTTGGCATGACGCCGGTACGGCCCACTATCGCCCTTGGCCAGCGCCCGCTTGGCTTCGTCATAGAGCTGGCGCTGCTGCTGCAGGCTCGCGGCTTGAGTGGTTTCGAGGGTGACGATGGTGAAAAAAAGACACAAACAGACACTGGAGAGTCGACCGCGCATGAGACTTCCGAAAACGGGGGGTACGGGGAGTTTCTGCGGCTAGCTTAGCTTGAGCGGTCAAGCAGTTAAACGAGGATTAAGCGTTGCAAACGCTCAAAGCGAAACTTCCGACGAACGTCATGCCAATGCCTCGCCCCAGGCGGGCGCGGCTCGTTCGGATGGAGGCCGGCAGGGCGGGCGATAACCTGTCCTCAAGCAGCTTGCAGATATCCGTCACAGCCCGGCGGAGCAATGCCTTCTGTTAGAATGCGCGCCCTGTTTTCCGGAGATCGTCATGACCCTGCTCAAGTTGACCGATGTGTCCCTCGCCTATGGCAACAATCCATTACTCGATGGAGTGTCCTGGCAGATTGCGCGGGGTGAGCGGGTTTGCATCATCGGCCGTAACGGCACCGGCAAATCCAGCATGCTCAGCCTGGTCAAGGGCAGCCAGCTGCCGGATGACGGCGAAATCTGGCGAGCGCCAGGATTGAAGATTGGCGAGTTGCCGCAGGAACTGCCGGTCGCCGATGAGCGCACTGTCTTCGATGTTGTTGCCGAAGGGCTGGCCGGGGTGGGGCAGTTGCTCGCCGAATATCATCACCTGAGTCAGAACATCCACAACGAAGCCGATCTCGACAAGCTCATGCATGTCCAGCAAGCGCTCGAAGCCAAGGATGGATGGCGCCTGCAGCAATTGGTGGACAGCACCTTGAGTCGTTTGCAGTTGCCAGCGGACAAAACACTCGCCGAGCTGTCCGGCGGTTGGCGCAGACGCGTGCTGCTGGCCCAGGCGCTAGTCTCAGAGCCTGATCTGCTGTTGCTCGACGAGCCCACCAACCATCTCGATATCGGCGCTATCGCGTGGTTGGAAGAGGCGCTCAGTGGTTTCAATGGCGCAGTGCTCTTCATCACCCATGACCGGGCATTCTTGCAGAACCTGGCGACCCGAATCCTGGAGCTCGATCGTGGCCACATGATCGACTGGAACGGCGACTACTCCAGCTTCCTGGTGCACAAAGAGCAGCAATTGGCCGCCGAAGAGACAGCCAATGCGCTGTTCGACAAGAAGCTGGCACAGGAGGAGGTGTGGATTCGCCAGGGCATCAAGGCGCGGCGCACCCGCAACGAAGGACGCGTGCGGGCACTCAAGGCATTGCGTAGTGAGCGTAGCGAGCGACGTGAGCATCAGGGCAAGGCGAACATTCAGATCGATGCTGCGGAAAAGTCCGGCAAACAGGTCATCGTCGTGGAGCATGCGAGTTTTGCTCATCCCGGTGGTGAGCCGCTGATCCGAGATTTCTCGATGGTGTTGCAGCGCGGTGACCGGATCGGCTTGCTCGGCGCCAATGGCACTGGCAAGACCACGCTGCTCAAGCTGCTGTTGGGTGATCTGCAACCGACTAGCGGTACGGTGGAAGCCGGGACCAAGCTGGAAGTGGCATATTTCGACCAACTGCGTCACCAGCTGGAGCTGGAAAAAACCGTCGTCGACAACGTCGCTGAGGGTCGTGATTTCATTGCCATCGACGGCCAGAATCGACATGTGCTGAGCTACCTCGGAGATTTCCTGTTCAGCCCCCAGCGTGCACGCACGCCTGTCAAGGCGCTCTCGGGCGGCGAACGGGCACGGCTCTTGCTGGCCAAGCTGTTCAGTAAGCCCGCCAACCTGCTGGTCCTGGACGAACCCACCAACGATCTCGATGTGGAAACGCTTGAGCTGCTGGAGGAAGTTTTGCTGAATTTCCAGGGCACGGTGCTGATGGTCAGTCACGACCGGGCGTTCCTCGATAACGTGGTGACCAGCACGCTGGTATTCGAAGGTAATGGTCTGGTTCGCGAGTACGTCGGTGGCTATCAGGATTGGCTACGCCAGGGCGGTTCGGTAAAGCTGCTCGGCGTCGGCGATGCGAAGGATGGCAAGGAGAGCAAACCCGAAGCGGCGCCAGCGGCTGCGCCGATGCCCGCCGAACCCGTACCAGCGAAGAAGAAGCTGAGCTACAAGGTACAGCGCGAACTGGAGGCGCTACCGGGGAAAATCGATGCCATGGAAAAGAGCATCGCCGCGCTTCAGGAGGAAATGGCGCAGCCGACCTTCTACCAGCAGACTGCTGAGCGTACTGGCGAAGCGATAGCGAAGCTCGAAACGATGCAACAGCAGCTCGATGAGCTGCTTGAGCGTTGGGCTGAGCTGGAAGGCTGAGACGCCGGGTAGGTTTTGCTCGGCGTTCTCGAAAAAGCCGCATACAGCCTTCGGCGTATGCGGCGCGAAACGTCTAGCAAGTTGCAGGACGCCGTTAAACGAAACATCTGTCAGCACTGGACGGGCATAGATGGCAATCGAATACCGCATCATCCTCGATGATGAGCACGAGTTCAGTTACCGGATCGAACTGGACCGTGTGTTTGATCACGAGGCAGCCAGACAAGCGCCCAAGTGGACGCGTCTGGATCATCAGCAATGCAACAACTGCCCGCTGAGCCGCGACCAGTTCCGCCATTGCCCGGCGGCGGTCGACCTGCATCGAGTGATCGAAGACTTTCAGGGCCTGCCAGCCATCCGCAAGGCGCAGGTTCACGTTCGCACGCCAGAGCGGGAATACAGCAAGCTGGTGGGGCTGGAGGAGGGCTTGCGCGCATTGCTTGGCGTTATCATGGCGACCAGTGCTTGCCCGGTGCTCGGCCGGCTGAAACCCATGGCCCATCAGCACCTGCCATTCGCCAGCAATCAGGAGTTCGTGTTGCGCGCGGTATCTCTGCATCTGGCGCAGCAGTATTTCAATCTGCGCGAGGGGCGGCATGCTGACTGGGAGCTGCGCGGGCTGGTACGGTCATTTCAGCAACTGCAGCTGGTCAATCAGGCGTTCTGGCAGCGTATCCATGACACCTGCCACGGTGATTCGAATCTCAAGGCATTCCTGAGTTTTTTCTCGATGGCGTCGAGCTTGACCTATTCACTGGAAACCCAGCTGCAGAAGATCCGCCCTTTGGTGATGAGCGCCGAGGAAAACGCCGAAACGGCCTGAACTGGTTGCCGGTTCAGGCCGTTTGGAGAGCTCACTCGGGCTTTTTCAGGCGCACGGCGAGCACATCGCAAGGTGCTCCATGCAGGATGTCGTTGGAGGTGGAGCCCAGCAGCAACGCCAGGCCATGGCGACCATGGCTGCCGACCACTACCAGATCGCAGCCCTGCTCCTTGGCCAGTCGGTGAACTTCCTGGCGAGGCTGGCCGTAAGCCAGGTGACGTTGTTCCGCAGTGAGTCCGGGGTAACGGTCGGCAAACCCGGCCAAACGCTCGCGCGCCTGATCGAACTGCTGCTGCTGCAGCATGGAAAGATCCATCGGCACGTCCCCGCCGAACGCCATGGCCATCGGCTCGATGACATGGACCAGCGCCAGTTTCGCACCGCTGGCAGTCGCCAGCGCCTGAGCGCGCGCTACCACCGGATGACAATCGTCGTTCAGGTCGGTGGCGACCAGAATATGCTGGTAGATCATGTTGAATCTCCTGAAATGTCGGTTGCTACAAGTATGGCTTCTCGGCGCGCGGTGTGGGTAAGGACGCGTTTTTTTTCAGGGTTTATACGGCGTTGGATGCGTAATGGCCAGCGTGCAGCGCATCAGGTCACTAGCCGTGCCGCCGGTCACGACTGTTATCATGCACGTCGCTGATGCCGGTGCTTCCTCCGGCCTGTACAGAGATCGCTATGTCCCTATTCGCCAATGAATATTTGCTCGCCTGGTCAGCCTACGGTATCGCCGCGCTGGGTTGCCTGCTGGTCTGGATGCGCATCACCCGCCCAATGTGGCGCTGGCTGCGCGAGCCGTTGCGGCTGATCGTTGCCGTGCTGTTGCTGACGCCCACCATCGTCGACCCCGCCAAGGACCTGTTCGCCCCAGCGGTCGCCATCACGGCACTGGATTTGTTATTCAAGGTTGGCAGCAATGCCTGGCGTGCCGTGGCTGACCTGGCGCTGTATGGACTGATCGCATTTGCGATCTACGCAGTGTTTGTTGTCATACGCTGGCTGATCGAGCGCCGGACTAAGCAGCAGCGGAGCCAATCGCGACACGATGATCCTCGTACCCTGCGTGAACGACTCGAGGATGACGACGAGGACATTCGCCCGACAAACCGCTACGAGGCACGGACTGAACCCAGACTCTGAAGAACCTTCTCGCCCAAGGCGCGGCAGGACCTATCGGGAGATAGCGCATGTGTGAATTGCTCGGCATGAGCGCCAATGTACCCACCGACATCCACTTCAGTTTTACCGGCCTGATGCAACGCGGTGGCCGTACTGGACCACACAAGGACGGCTGGGGGATCGCTTTTTACGAAGGCCGTGGTTTGCGGCTGTTCCAGGATCCGGTGGCTAGCTGCGAGTCGGAAGTGGCGAAAATGGTCCAGTGCTATCTGATCAAAAGTCATGTGGTGATCGGCCATATCCGTCACGCCAACGTCGGCAAGGTCGCTCTGGTCAACACGCATCCTTTCGTACGTGAGTTGTGGGGTCAGCACTGGTGTTTTGCCCACAACGGCCAGCTGGGGGATTTCGCTCCGGCGCGTGGTTTCTATCAGCCGGTAGGGGATACCGACAGCGAAGCGGCATTTTGTGACCTGCTCAATCGGATACGCGGCGATTTTCCCGAGCGGGTCGCTGCGGAGGATTTGATCCCGCATCTGCTCGATGCTTGTGCCGGCTACCGTGCCAAGGGCGTATTCAACTGCCTGCTGAGCAATGGCGAGTGGCTGTTCAGCTTCTGCTCGACCAAGTTGGCGCAGATTACCCGTCGCGCGCCGTTCGGCCCGGCTCAATTGAAAGATGCCGAGTTGACGGTGGACTTCGAGGCCGAGACGACGCCAAACGATGTCGTAACCGTGCTGGCGACCGAGCCGTTAACTGACAATGAACAGTGGGATGTGCACCAATCGGGCGAATGGACGCTTTGGCGGCTGGGCGAGTGCGTCGCGCGCGGGCAGGTGGGGTGATGCTGAGAAGCTATTTGCGTTTGACCTTGTTCGCCTTGGGGCTGCTGGTTGGTGTTCAGGTGCCGGGCTTCATTGAGGCATACGGCAACCACGTCGAGGCGCGCCGCCTCGAGGCACAACAGGGGTTGGAGGGATTCCAGGATACGGCAGGGCGATTTTTCAAAGGTGATCTGAATGCGTTGGTCGAACATTATCGAGCCAGCGAAGATCCGGTAATCCAGAGCGATGCGCGCAGCGTTTCGGCATTGGTCGAACGTGCGCGTTTACTCGACCGCGAATGGCGAATCATGGAGGGGCCTTGGTATGCACAGGCCTGGCACGTCCTGGTCGGCGCGGATCAGGCGATCAGGCGTCAGGTCTGGAACAGCTACCGTTTCCAGGTACTGCTGTCGCCCGAGGCGATCGCCTGGGGCCTGAGCTGTGCGCTATTGCTCGCCTGGATCGTCGAAAGTCTCTTCGTATTGCTTCGCCAGGCGCTGTTTCCACAACGCAATCGACGTCGGCGTCGTACGGCTAACTCGCTTCCGTCGAAGCGATAGTATTGGTCGCCTGGGTTTGCTCGACTCGCCTGTTTACGCGATACGCCCACTCCCCTAGACCGAACTGCAGGGCAGGCAGGCACAGTGTCAGAGGTATGATCCACAGCAGGTCGGTATCTCCCACAATCAGCCTCACGTTTCGAAGGGTCGTGGGCATTTCGGCAACCTGCAGCAGGACACCGATAACCCCGAGCCATATCACAGTGACTTGAGCGAGCTGCCAGCCGCCGAAAATCCCATTGGCAATTCGCAGCCACGGGCGGTGCGCTGGCACCAGCAGAGCGCCTAGCCACCACACCAGCAAGGTCATCGATAACGACATTTTCCACAGGGCAGGAAGAATCCCTCCGTTGCCCAGCAAGAATGCATGCGATGGGGCTGCTGGCCAGCTATAAGAGCCAGACTGCAGCACCGCAATAACCAAGCGGAGATCGTTAACCGCTATGAGCGCCGTAAACCCGGTTACTGCGGCAATCGCCCAGCGCTGTTTCATTATTTGCATCCTTGCAATGGTTAACCGGAAACGGCCTATTTCGACAGGAACTTCATGCCTTCTTCCAGCCCGCTCAAGGTCAGCGGATACATGCGGTCTTCCAGCAAGTCGCGGATGATGCCGGTGGATGAGGTGTAGCCCCAGGTGTCTTTCGGGTAAGGGTTGATCCAGATGAGCTTCTTGTATTTTTCCATGAAGCGCTGCATCCAGACGTAACCGGCCTCTTCATTCCAGTGTTCAACGCTGCCCCCGGGCTGGGTAACTTCGTAGGGCGCCATGGCCGCATCGCCAACGAACACGACTTTGTAGTCCGCGCCGTACTTGTGCAGCAGATCGAGGGTCGAAGTGCGCTCCGAGGTGCGGCGGAAGTTGTTTTTCCAGACCGATTCGTAAATGAAGTTGTGAAAGTAGAAATACTCGAGGTGCTTGAACTCGGTCTTGCAGGCCGAAAACAACTCTTCGCAGACCTTCACGTGCGCATCCATCGAGCCGCCGATATCGAACAGGATCAGCAGCTTGACGGCATTGCGGCGCTCGGGGCGCATCTGGATATTCAGCAGGCCGCCGTCTTTAGCGGTGTGGTCGATGGTGCCGTCCAGGTCCAGTTCATCCTGCGCACCCTGGCGAGCGAACTTGCGCAAGCGGCGTAGCGCGACCTTGATGTTGCGCGTGCCCAGCTCGACCTGATCGTCGAGGTTCTTGTATTCGCGCTGATCCCAGACTTTTACCGCTTTGCCCTGGCGCTTGCCTGCATCACCGATGCGGATGCCCTCGGGGTTGTAGCCGCCGGAGCCGAACGGGCTGGTGCCACCGGTACCGATCCATTTGTTGCCACCGGCGTGCTTTTCCTTCTGCTCCTCCAGACGCTTTTTGAATTCCTCGATCAGCTTATCCAGACCGCCTAGCGATTCGATCTTGGCCCGCTCTTCGTCGCTCAGCGAGCGCTCGAATTCCTTGCGCAGCCACTCTTCTGGAATCAGCGCCTCAATGTGTTGGTTGAGGTTTTCCAGACCTTTGAAATAGACGCCGAAGGCACGATCAAACTTATCGAAATGCCGCTCGTCCTTCACCAGGATCGCACGCGAAAGATAGTAGAACTCATCCATGTCGGCGAATACGACGTTGTGTTTCAGCGCGTTGATCAGATCGAGCAGTTCGCGCACCGACACCGGAACCTTGGCGGCGCGCATCTCATTGAACAAGCCAAGCAGCATGGCAGAACCTCTAGCGTGCCGTCTTGGCGGCAGCTTTCATGATTGATTCAGATATCTTCGTCGTGAGTCGGGAGGCCGTCTCGGATCTCGTACCAGTCCGCCTTGGATCGCACGAAAATGTGCGTCTGCGGCGGGGCGGGCAATGGTGAGTCGAATGTGCCGGCTGCGACGCCGAGCTCATGCTCGCGGTTGTCGACGAATTGCAGGTTGGAGCCGCAGCGAATGCAGAACGTCCGCGTCACATGATCGGAGGAGTGATAGACACCTAACTGGTCCTTGCCTGAAAGGAAGTGAAACGCATCCAGCGGCACGCTCGCGTAAGTGGCGAAAGCCGCACCGTGGGCTTTGCGGCACTTCTTGCAGTGACAGTGGGTCAGCTCGTTGATCGGGGCGTCGATGCGATAGCGCACGACACCACAGAGGCAACTACCGGTATGCGTTTGCATGGATCTTCCTCCAGTAAATGAGGCGTCCGGCTCCCGTGAACCGCCGCCGGTCAACGGCTGGCGCGACGACTCATGAACGCCAGACGTTCAAGCAATTGCACATCCTGCTCGTTTTTCACCAGGGCGCCAGCCAACGGCGGGATCGCCTTGGTCGGATCGCGCTCGCGCAGGACGGCCTCGCCGATGTTGTCGGCCATCAAAAGCTTCAGCCAGTCGACCAGTTCGCTGGTGGACGGCTTCTTCTTCAGGCCTGGCACCTTACGTACATCAAAGAACACATCGAGCGCTTCGGCCACCAGGTCCTTCTTGATGTTGGGGTAATGCACATCGACAATCCGCTGCAGCGTGTCGCGATCGGGGAAGGCGATGTAGTGAAAGAAGCAGCGGCGCAGGAAGGCGTCGGGCAATTCCTTCTCGTTGTTCGAGGTAATGATGATGATGGGCCGCTGCTTAGCCTTGATGGTTTCGTTGGTCTCGTAAACGTAGAACTCCATCTTGTCGAGTTCTTGCAGCAGGTCGTTGGGGAACTCGATGTCGGCCTTGTCGATCTCGTCGATCAGCAGGATGACGCGCTGCTCGGACTCGAACGCCTCCCACAGCTTGCCCTTCTTGATGTAGTTGCGTACGTCGTGAACGCGGTCCGAGTCCAGCTGCGAGTCGCGCAGACGGCTCACCGCATCGTATTCGTAAAGGCCTTGATGGGCTTTGGTGGTGGATTTGATGTGCCAGGTGATCAACTGCGCGCCAAATGATTCTGCGAGCTGCTCGGCCAGCATGGTTTTACCGGTGCCCGGTTCGCCTTTCACCAACAAAGGACGCTCGAGCGTTATGGCAGCATTCACGGCAAGCTTGAGATCGTCTGTGGCGACGTAGGACTGGGTGCCTTCGAACTTCATCGGAGTTTCCTTGGATCGGGCCTGGCACGCAGGCGCTTCGTGTTAATTAGACCGCCGACTATAAGTGATGGGCGCATGAGTGTGAACGTGAGGAGATCATTCAGTCACTGAATGAGCGGCCGTTCGATGGATGCTCACGCTTAGCCTTCATCTTCGCCCAGCGAGCGCTCGAAACGTGCCGAGAAGGCTTCCACGAATGCATTACGCAGAATTGCGATGAACGCCTGGAACGGACTCACATCAGCGTTCCTGGTGCTGCCATTCAGCTCAACGCGTGTAGCGAATTGCTCCTTGCGCTGGTTCTGCAGGACTTCCTCGCCACCGCCGACAACCGCTTCCCAGATGCCGCGAAAAAATCCCTTGTCTTCATTCTTGATGTCCTGCTCGAAGTTGAATACCTCGACATTTCGCAGCAGTGGCTTGATATAGCCATCGAGTTGAGCGTCGTTGGCCTCGGCCTCGATTACCAGGTCGCCGGTACCGTCGGCGAAGTCAAAGCTTCCGTAGGCGTTGCTGAAATCATTCAGTTTGGTCAGATCAACATCCGTTACACGCAAGCTGAACTGGAAATCTTCCCAGTCCGTATAGGGATCGAACTGCGCACGGGCTTCCATCGGGGCCTGGTTGAAAAACTTGGCATTACCTTCAAACCGCGCGACGCGCCCTTGCTTCTGGTCGGCAGTATTGGTCAGGTTGAAGAGGCTCGCGTTGACTGCGCTGGCATAGACATGAACCGGCGGATCTGCCTGAAAGTTGCGAAACGAGACCTGTCCGTCCACCACTTTCAGTTCGTTAAGCGTGAATGGCATCAGTTCATTGAGGCGATCCCGCCAGTCGACTCCGTCGCCGGTCTGCGAGCTTTCCTTCTCCTCACCGTCCACGAAGTTCAGGTGCGGCTGTTCCAGCGTGATTTCGCCGACCAGCGCTTGATCCTCCCATAGCGCCCCCCAGCTCAGCCCGATATCGATGGCGTCAGCGGTGAACAGCGGCGCCTGGACCTGCTGGTTTTTTTTCTCGATCAGCAGGTCGTCGATTCGATAGGCGCCACGCCACCAGGCAAGATCGACGTCCTCGATGTGGCCGCGGTAGTCACCCATGTCGGCGAGTTTGCCGTTCAGGTAGTTGAGAACAACGTAGGGCAGTGCCAGATGGACAACCAGCAGCACTAGTGCAAGCGACAACAAGATCCATAGCGGGCGTCGGTAGCGTGTCTTCATGGGCGACCTGATCGTGCGGAAACATGGGCGGCTGTGCTTCTGGATGGACCCTGCTTGCCGACCATGAGTTCGGCTGGACGAGTTGGGAGACTGGGCTTAGGCTCACCAGTCTGGTTTTTTCATCACAGGGAATTCGTCATGAGCCGCATCTTCGCTGACAACGCGCAAACCATCGGCAATACGCCACTGGTCATGATCAACCGGCTGGGGCCCAAGGGCGTCAGCATCATGGCCAAGATCGAGGGTCGAAACCCCGGCTATTCAGTCAAGTGCCGGATCGGTGCGGCAATGATCTGGGACGCCGAGCAAAGTGGACGCTTGAAGCCGGGCATGACGCTTGTCGAACCGACCTCGGGCAACACGGGCATCGGCCTGGCGTTCGTCGCAGCGGCGCGTGGCTACAAGCTGATGCTGACAATGCCTGCCTCGATGAGCCTGGAGCGGCGCAAGGTATTGAAGGCGCTTGGCGCTGAGCTGGTGCTTACCGAACCCGCAAAAGGCATGAACGGGGCAATCGAGAAAGCCGCCGAGATCGCGGCTTCTGCGCCGGACACCTATTTCATGCCGCAACAGTTCGAAAACCCGTCGAACCCCGCCATTCACGAAAAGACCACCGGGCCGGAAATCTGGAACGACACCGAAGGCAGCATCGACGTGTTGGTGGCTGGCGTGGGGACGGGCGGGACTATTACCGGCGTGTCGCGCTATATCAAGAACACCCAGGGCAAGCAGATTCTGAGCGTCGCGGTGGAGCCAGTCAGCTCACCCGTGATCAGCCAGGCCATGGCCGGCGAAGAGCTCAAACCCGGCCCGCATAAGATTCAGGGCATTGGCGCCGGCTTCATTCCGAAGAACCTGGATCTGTCGATCATCGATCAGGTTGAGTGTGTCGATGACGATGAATCGAAGGCCATGGCGCTGCGCCTGATGCGTGAGGAAGGCATCCTCTGCGGTATCTCCTGCGGTGCGGCGATGGTGGCAGCGGTACGCCTGGCCGAGAAGCCGGAAATGCAGGGCAAGAACATCGTGGTGATCCTGCCCGATTCCGGCGAACGCTACCTGTCGACCATGCTGTTTTCCGACGTGTTCGGCGAGCAGGAACTGCAGCAGTAATTGGTCCTGCGTCAGGACTGAATCTTCAGTCCCGACGCAGCTCCAGTTCATCAGAGGGAACGAGCGCCGCATTCGTCTGGTCGCGTTGGGCCTGAAGCGGTGCGATTGGGCTCGGTGCCTGCTTCAGCACGAGCCAGAGCGCCACAGCGATCAGCGCTCCGCCGTAGGCATAGGCCCAGTCCAGCGGTTCGCCCAGAAACAGGGCGCCCCACAGCACGCCAAATGGCGGGATGATGAACGTCACCGTCAAGGTTCGAACCGGACCAATATCCGCAAGCAAGCGGAAGTACAGAATGTAAGCGAAGGCCGTGCAGACGATGCCGAGGCCAGCGAGGCTTAGCCAGACGGTGCTGTCACCCCAGGAAACCGGAGGTGCGATCAGCAGCGAAATGATGAACGGCGGCAGCAGACATAGCGCTGCTCCGGCCTGGCTTCCAAAGGCGACCAATTCGCTCGTCAGACCGCCATGTTGGTTGATCCAGCGCCGGGTCAGGAATCCGCCAAACCCATAGCACGCTGTCGCACCCAGGCACGCGAGTGCACCGACCAGCAGTTGAAGGTCGAAGGCCACCGGGCCGGTGCGCGTCAGCAAGGCTACGCCGCTCAGGCCAAACAGTACGCCGACCAGTTTCGCTGCAGTCAATGCTTCGGCGAAGAACAAGGCACCGATGAGTACGCCCATCATCGGTGTGGTTGCATTGAATATCGCCGAATAGCCCGTTGGCAGGAATCGCGCCGCCAAGGCATACAGCGCGAATGGCACGCCGGAATTTATCATCCCCAGGATCAGGCACAGCTTGAGCTTGCCGCGAAAGTCCCAGCGGGTCCGCATGATCATCAGAATCGCCAGCAGACCGATGCAGGCGAACAGCACTCGGAAGAACGCGGTGGGGAAGGTGCCAAGCTCCGGCGCGATGATGCGCATGAACAGAAAACTGGCGCCCCAGATAGCGGCGAGACTGAGCAGGCGCAACAGGTCGAGCGGTCGCATGGCAGGGCTCCGGCGGACGGCTTATCAGTGTTGGCGAGGTGGGCGCTTCTGGCAACTCGGATCTGGCTTTCAAAACTCCCGTTGAGCTGTCCGGCTTTCATTGGGCATGGTCGGTGGATAAGCTCGAGGCTTTTACGCAGCGAGAAAAATGCTATGGCGCAGCATTCGCCGGACCTCGAGATCGCCCGACAGATCCTTCTGGGGTTCGATGACTACCGCGAACATTTCAGGCTGATCACCGCAGGCGCCAGGGCGCGCTTCGAGCAAGCCCGGTGGCAGGATGCGCAACACGCATCGGCGGCGCGTATCAATCTGTACGAACAGAAGGTCGGCGAAACCGCTGCAGCGCTGCGCTCTGTTATGGACCCACAGGTTCTGCTCGACGTGAACCGCTGGCCGCAGATCAAAGGCCAATACATTGGATTGATCAACCCGCGCTTTGACGATGAGCTTTCGGAGACTTGGTACAACTCGATCTTCTGTAACTTGTTCAGCCATGACTGCATCAACGACAGCACCATGTTCATCCACACCACCCGGCCCGCTAACCGCGCTCAACGGATGGCGCAGACGCGACGCTACCAACCCGGCGGGGATCTGCATGGCGTGCTGGAGCAGATCCTCAGCGATTTCGCGTTCGACGTGCCGTACGGTGACCGGGAGGGGGATCTGCAGCGACTCGAGGCGCAGCTGCAGTTGTCCTTGCCAGACTGGGTCTGCAGAGACCCGGAGCTGATCGTTGAGCTCTTCACTTCGGTGCTGTATCGCAACAAGGGTGCCTACCTTGTCGGGCGCATCTTCACCCGCGACGAGCAATGGCCGCTGGTCATCCCGCTGTTGCACCGCGAAGGCGATGGGCTGGTCGCCGATGCCCTGATTACTGACGAGGCGGAAGTCTCAATCATTTTCTCGTTCACCCGTTCGTACTTCATGGTTGAAGTTCCGATCCCGGCGGAGTTCATCGGCTTCCTCAAGCGGATGTTACCAGGCAAACACATCGCCGAGCTCTACACCTCGATCGGCTTCTACAAGCACGGCAAGTCGGAGTTCTACCGCGCGCTGATCAACCATCTGGCGACTACCGACGACACATTTATCATGGCGCCGGGCGTGCGCGGGATGGTCATGAGCGTGTTCACGCTGCCGGGCTTCAATACCGTGTTCAAGATCATCAAGGATCGTTTTTCCCATACCAAGAATGTCAGCCGCGCGACGGTTGTAGACAAATACCGGTTGGTGAAAAGCGTCGATCGCGTGGGGCGCATGGCTGATACCCAGGAGTTCGCAGACTTTCGCTTCCCCAAGGGCAAGTTCGATCCCGAGTGCCTTGCCGAACTGCTCGAGGTCGCGCCCTCTACGGTCGAGGTTCAGGGCGATACGGTATTGGTGCGTCACTGTTGGACCGAGCGGCGGATGACGCCCTTGAACCTATACGTCGAAAACGCAAGCGAACAGCAGGTGCATGAAGCGTTGGAAGATTACGGGCTCGCCATCAAGCAACTGGCAGCCGCCAACATCTTTCCTGGCGACATGCTGCTGAAGAACTTCGGGGTGACCCGCCATGGCCGTGTCGTATTTTACGATTACGACGAGATCTGCTTTCTCACCGAGGTTAATTTCCGCCATATACCCGAGCCCCGATACCCCGAAGATGAAATGGCCTCCGAACCCTGGTATTCCGTTGGGCCCAACGATGTGTTTCCCGAGGAGTTTCCTCGCTTCCTGTTTGCGGATATCCAGCAGCGCCGACTGTTCGCAAGGCTGCACGGAGAACTCTACGACGCCAACTACTGGAAGGGGCTGCAACAGGCCATCAGCGCGGGCAAGGTGATCGACGTCTTTCCGTATCGTCGCAAGGCGCAGACTGCCCAGTAGTCGTGCGAGGCGAACGCTTCCATACGATATGGGTCGCTATTGATAAGGGCCGGACGAACGGCGCGGCGGCTGCACACTCTGCAACACCTAGCACAGGCGATGTTGCAGTTGTTGGGTTATGCTGATCTCGAAGTCCCATGGCTCCACCAAAACCCGTATCAGCAGGAGGGGTTAGACCATGAAAGCATGGCTCAATAGTGTGTGCTGGAATCTGGCAGTGGCGCTTGGGTTTGTCGAACCGCCTCGTTTGCAGCCTATCCCGGTGCGTGCGGAACGAGACAAGGCAGCGGCCCGACATCGCTGACCTTGGCGATGCCGGGCGTGGTGGCTTAGCGTCCCGGCATCACCGGACCACCTTTCTCAACGGCGCGCTGATAAGCGGGCCTGTCTCTTATACGTTTCAAGAATGCAGTCAGATTCGGTCGGCTGGCGTCCAGCCCTGCGCGTGACTGAGCGGCCTCCAGCGGAAAACTCATCTGAATGTCCGCCACACTGAAATTGTTGCCGGCGAACCACTGCGTTTTAGATAACTCGTTCTCCATATAGTCCAGATGAAGTTTGAGCTGCGGGCCAATGAATGCCTGATTGGCGCCTTTGGCTATCGCCCGGGCCACGGGGCGAATGAAGAATGGCATCGGCCCGTTGGCGACGCGGTCGAAGACCAGCCGCAGCAGCAATGGGGGCATCGCTGAGCCTTCCGCGTAGTGCATCCAGTAGCGAAAACGAAGGTATTCCGGCGTCCCTGCAGCTGGCGCCAGCCGACCTTCGCCATAGCGGTCCAGCAAATACTCCAGAATGGCTGCGGACTCGGCCATCGTCAGATCGCCGTCTGTAATGACCGGAGACTTGCCCAAGGGGTGAACCTGCTTCAGTTCCGGCGGCGCCAGCATGGTTTTCGAGTCCCGGGCGTAACGCTTGATTTCGTAAGGTACCTGCAGCTCTTCCAACAGCCACAGCACACGTTGCGAGCGGGAGTTTTCCAGATGGTGAAGCCTGATCATTGGTGGATACCTCCTAGGGCCCGTTGACTGCGACCAGCATAGCCTGCGGTATGGCAGACTTCTCGCTGTTATAGGAGAAGCCATGTCCCGCCCACACTGTTCTCGCTGTCAGCGTCCTGCCAGCCACTGCCTGTGCCCGTTGATCCCCTCGCTGACCAGCGCAACGCGAGTGCTGATCCTGCAACATCCCAGTGAAACCGCGCATGCGCTCAATACGGCTCGGCTGGCTGCCTTGGGGTTGCGCAGCGCTGAATTGCTGGTCGGTGAAAGGGTCAGTCTTCCCGCTGACGAGCACGACAACTACCTGCTGTTCCCTGGCGCCGATGCCATTCCGCTTGAGAACCTGGCGAAAAGCGAGACGCCGTTGCGATTGATCGTTCCTGACGGCACCTGGAAAAAAGCGCGCAAAATGCTGCATCTCAATCCAGAGTTGGCGACCTTGCCCCGCGTCTCGCTCCCTTCGGGGCTTGTTTCGCGTTACCGGCTGCGTAAGGCGCCAGCGCCAGGTGCGCTTTCAACGCTCGAGGCGATCGTCACGGCCTTGAACATACTGGAGGGCGAAGGGCTATTCGACGGCTTGCTTCGTCCGTTCGATGCGCTGATCGAGTCGCAGATCGCTGCGATGGGTGCAGAAACCTACCAGCGCAATCATGGCCATGACGGCTGAGCGCGTTCAACGTGCAGGGAGTGTTTTCACGCGAATAATATAGATGCTGACCAGTGTCGCGCTGGCCAGCATGCCGATACGCGCCCAGAACATCGGTACCAGCCAGCAGGAGACGCCAATGCTGAACCACATGGTCGCGATGGCGTACACCTTGGCCTTGACCGGGATGCCGTTGCCTTCCAGGTAATCACGGAACCAGGGGCCGAGCCGCGGATGTTTCACCAGCCAGTCGTAGAAACGGCGAGAGCTGCGGACGAAACAGGCGGCAGCGAGAAGGAGGAAAGGCGTAGTGGGTAGGATCGGCAGGAAAATCCCGATGATGCCGAGCGTGACGCTTAGCCAGCCGATCACCAGTAGCACATAGCGCGCTACTGGGTTGCGATACGTCGGAATATCGCGATGAGCCAAGAGGCCGTCCGACGTCAGTGCTTGCGCGGTTTGAGAAGCGCGGGCTTCTCTTCAGGCGCATGGCAGATCAGATACAGGGCTGTGAGGATCTCAGGAATCTGCTCGACCATCTCGGCAACCAGATCCTGGTCGGTGGCGATATCGCTGAACTCGGGTTGCTCGTCAAACAGCCCTGACCCAACCATGATCGGCAGGAGCAGCTCGCTGACTTCTTCCTCGGAGTCTTCGAACCAAACCGACTCGCGCATGAACACGCCTTCCATGAAGCCGATACACCAGCCGCGCAGGTCGGATTCGTCAGGCTCGTCGCCCATGTCGAGTTCGCAAGGGAGCTCCATGTCTTCATCACTGGCCAGCTGCCGGGCGATGTGTGCCTTGAGCTGAATCAGCGTCGCCTCGATGGCATCGCGCTCGGTGTCGTCCGCGTATTTTGGCGGCTCGGCAAACAGTGCGTCGATCCACTCGCGCTCGGGCACTTGCTCAGAGCAGATGCACAGGGCGGTCAGGTAGCCATGGGCGGCGATGTAATCGAGGGCTTCTTCGTGCAGATCATCTGCATCCAGAAACACTTGCAGGCGGGCGAGTTGCTCGGCGAAGGACATCGATGGCTACCTTGGAGAGAAAACAGCGCTGATTCTAGACGAGCTGCAGGTCTCCGGCTACCGCGCGCTTTGACGCCACGGCAGCTGAAGCCGTTTCCAGCCCCTGCGTCTTCGACTGATTGGAAAATTCGCGCGGAGTTCCGCTGTACAAGCGTGGGCTACCCGACTATCGCGCAGCTGCAGTGTTCTACCTGAACCGGGCGGCCGTGTCGCGTATACTCGCGCGTCTTGTTTCGGAGACCGGCATGCTCGATCAGGCACAGCGCATTCTCAAAGATGTATTCGGCTACGACGCGTTTCGTGGCAACCAGGGTGCGATCATCCAGCGCGTGGCCGACGGCGACGATGCGTTGGTGCTGATGCCGACCGGCGGTGGTAAATCGCTTTGCTATCAGGTGCCGGCGTTGCTTCGCGACGGTCTGGCTGTGGTGGTGTCGCCGCTGATTGCGTTGATGGACGATCAGGTTGCCACGCTTGAAGAGCTGGGTGTTGCGGCGGCGGCGCTCAACTCCACCCTGACGCCTGAGCAGCAGCGGGACATCGCCGACCGTTTGCGCCGAAACGAAATCAAGATGCTTTATCTGGCGCCCGAACGGCTGGTCCAGCCGCGCATGCTGGCGTTCCTGCAGCGCTTGCAGATCGGTTTGTTTGCCATCGATGAGGCGCACTGCGTATCACAATGGGGGCATGATTTTCGTCCCGAGTACCTGCAGCTCGGCCAGTTGGCTGAATTTTTCCCCAGCGTTCCACGAATTGCGCTGACTGCAACGGCAGACAAGCGCACGCGGGAAGAAATCGTCCAGCGCCTACATCTGGGGAACGCCGAGCGATTCCTGTCGAGTTTCGATCGGCCGAACATCTTTTATCGCATCGTGCCCAAGGAACAGCCGCGCAAGCAGCTCATGGGGTTCCTTGCCGAGCGGCGTGGTGATGCCGGTATCATCTATTGCATGTCGCGCAAGAAGGTCGATGACATTGCGGCCTTTCTCACCGAGCAGGGCTTTCCGGCCTTGCCCTACCACGCTGGTTTACCGAACGATCTGCGGGCTTTTCACCAGAAGCGCTTTCTCAATGAGGAAGGCCTGATCATGGTCGCTACCATCGCGTTCGGCATGGGCATCGACAAGCCCAACGTGCGTTTCGTGGCGCATCTTGATCTGCCGAAGTCGCTGGAAGCCTACTACCAGGAAACCGGTCGCGCAGGTCGAGATGGTCTGCCTGCCGATGCCTGGATGGCGTACGGGTTGCAAGACGTGATCTTCCTCAAGCAGATGCTCAATAACTCCGAAGGTGACGAGCGGCATAAACGCATCGAGCAGCATAAACTCGATGCGATGCTCTCGCTGTGCGAAGAAACCCGCTGCCGGCGCCAGGTGTTGCTGGCCTATTTCGATGAGCAGATGCCGGAGCCGTGCGGCCATTGCGATAACTGTGTCGACGGCGTGCAGACCTGGGATGCCACCGAACCGGCTCGGCAAGCACTGTCGGCGATCTACCGCAGCGGCCAACGCTACGGTGTTGGCCACCTGGTCGATATCTTGCTCGGGCGGGACAATGAGAAGATCCGCAGTCTCGGTCATCAGCATCTGTCGGTGTTTGGCGTAGGCAAGGCGCTGTCCGAAGGAGAGTGGCGGTCGCTGTTTCGCCAGTTGGTTGCGCGGGGTTTGGCTGACGTCGATCTGGAGGGTTTCGGTGATCTGCGTCTGAGCGACACTTGCCGTACCTTGCTTCGAGGTGAGGTGACCCTTGAGCTGCGTCGCGAGCTGTCCACCAAGGCGCCGAAGCCCGCCGCCAGTGCGGCGAGTCAGCTGGTGCGCAGTGAAGAGCGCGAGACCTGGGAAGCGTTGCGGACGCTGCGCCGCAAGCTTGCCGAAGAGCATGGCGTACCGCCTTACGTAATCTTCCCGGATGCGACGTTGCTGGAGATGCTGCGCAGCCAGCCTGGCACGCTCAGCGATATGTCCCGCATCAGCGGTGTCGGCGCACGCAAGCTGGAGCGCTACGGCCAGGCGTTTCTCCAAGCGCTGCAGGGTTCGGCAGCGGTGGTCAAGTCGCCTGCCGATGTTCGTCATGAACTGATCACACTGGCGCGTGCCGGGATGACGCCGGCGCAGATCGCAAGGCAACTCGACTGCAGCGAAAAGAACGTTTACGCCATGCTTGCAGAAGCCATCGGTCAGCAGCAGTTGAGCCTTGAGCAGGCGCTGGATCTGCCTGAGGAGCTGCTCGGCGAGATTCAGGAGGCCTTCCTCGACGGAGAAGGGGAATTGCCACCGGTTGCAGCAGTCGCCGAACAATTCGCCGGGCGTGTTCCGGAAGCCGTGCTGTTCTGCGTGCGCGCCTCGCTGCAAGCGGAATTCGAGCTCTAGCGGTCAACTCGTGCGATGCGGCGCGTCGCCGCAACGTGTGCTCTCCAAGGTGTCTGGCGCGGGGGCGCCGCAACACAGGGTTACGTACCGAGCCGATGGTAGCCTTGCCAGCCTTCCGGTGCTGTGGTTAGCTCGCTAATAATTAGTTTTTCCGGAAAGATCGCTCCATGTACCCCGACCAACACCGCTTCGCCATGCAGCTGGCTCAACTTTCGCGTGGCTGGCGCGCCGAGCTGGACCGCCGTCTGGCAGATCTCGATCTTTCTCAGGCCCGATGGTTGGTGCTGCTGCATTTGGCGCGCTTCGATCACGACCCTACCCAACGTGAGCTTGCACAGAGCGTTGCGGTCGAGGGACCAACATTGGCGCGGTTGCTGGATAGCCTCGAAGCACAAGGGCTGGTTCATCGTCAGCCGGCTCCCGGTGATCGCCGCGCCAAGCTGATTACGCTCGGTGCCCCGGCGCTCCCGCTTATCCAGAGAATCGAGGCGATTTCCACTCAGGTTCGCCACGAGCTTTTCGACGGTATCGAGGAAGAAGACCTGCGCAAATGCCAACAAGTGCATGAGCGGATTCTGGCGAATCTGGTCAAAGCCAAGCGTTAGCGGTAGCCCTGGCCAGTGCGCGTTCGGCGCAGAGGCGACGAGCGATTTGGCCATGATCAGGGCCGCGATGGCCGCGCCATACGCGACATCTAAACTCGTCTACATCAGCGCCCGATTTCAGGCACTGCATTTCTATACCGTTTGTCTTTTGACGCTAGGCGATATTTTGCCAGTAGTGGCACAATGCCTTCTCGCGCAAACCGACGAACTGCCTCTAATTTCTGCTGCATCAGTCGATAACCGCGTCACAGTTCAGTAATCGAACCGTGGACCGGCGACGAAGTCCGCCGAGCGCCACCAGCGGAGGTTTCATGGCACTCGGTCGTCGAGTCTTGTTCACAGTGGCTTCTGGCTCGCTGATCTATTCGGGCATGGTTTCCGCCCTGGGCATGGGCAATATCACGCTCAACTCTGCTCTGAATCAGCCACTGAGTGCCGAAATCGAATTGCTGGACGCAGGCGATCTCAGCGCCGATGAGATTCGCGTCGTGTTGGCCTCCAGCACCGACTTTGCGCGTGTCGGTGTCGAGCGGCTGGCGTTTTTGCAGGATCTGCGTTTCACGCCGGTGATCGACGGTAACCGCAGCAGGATCCGCGTTGCGAGCAATAAGCCAGTCCGCGAGCCTTATCTGAACTTTCTGGTCGAGATCACCCAGGCGAAGAGCCGGATGCTCCGGGAATACACCGTTCTGCTCGACCCGATGCCAGGCCCGTCTGAGGTCCCCAGCAGCTTCGTCGGGCAGGATCCGCAAGCCGTGGCTTCGCCGGCACCTGTCGAGCCGGTGCGTTTCGTGCCACCTGCCGAGCTACCGCAAGCGTCTCAGGGTAAACGCCACCGGGTGACCAGTGGCGAGAGTCTGTGGTCTATCGCCGGCGCGTATGCCGGTGGTTCACGGACGTCACAGGCGCAGGTCATGCGCGACATTCAGGCGTTGAATCCTGATGCCTTTGCCGGTGGTGATGCGGCGCTTCTCAAAGCGGGCGCGAATCTGCTGCTGCCCGATGCAGCTACTCGCGCCGCTCCGGCTCCCATCGAGCCCGCTTCGGCGGCGCCGGTCGCCGAGACCACCATGCTGAGCGAGCTGACACCCGATGCCAGTCCAGCTGAGCCCGTGCCTGCCGATCCGGCACGTGTTGACGATCAGGTCGCCACGCTGCGCCGTCAACTGTTCGAAGAGCTGGCCGCCAGCCGTGAAGAGAATCAGCAGCTCAAGCAGATGCTGATCGACATGCGGGCTCAGCTCGAAACCGTTACCGCACAGCTGGTTGAGCAGGGGCGAGCACAGCCGACTGGCTCGCCGGCTGTGGAACAGTCGACACCGACAATCACGCCGCAAGAGCCGGCGGTTGCGCAGCCGATGGAGTCGACCCCAGCCGAGCCTGTGTCGTCGTTCCGATGGCAGGACTGGGCATTGCCCGGCAGTGGAGTACTGATCTCCATGCTGCTGGGTGGCTTGTGGTTCGGTCGCCGTAAAAAGCCCGAGAGCACATACCCAGATGCGACACCCCTGGCCGCGGCGCAGCCGAAGCATGTGCCGCCGGTTGCTGTTGCCCCGGAAATGCCCCGCCAGCCGGCACATGCATCTGTCAGCGAAACCGACGCGCTCGAAGCGGCAGCTATATACATCACCTACGGCCGTCGCGATGAAGCGATTGACGTGCTTTCGCGCGGAATAGAGCGGGCACCTGCTCAACTTGATATTCGGCTTCGCCATCTCGAGCTTGTTGCTGAGGCCGGCGACATTGCCAGTTACTGCGCGGCTGCCGATGGCTACCTGCACGCAGGTGGCGAACAGGCGCAGCTCGATCGGTTGCTCGCGTTGCATCCCGCTCTGGCTTCTGCGGTTGCTGCAGCCGCACCAGTAGCATCTGAGACGTTTCTGGATCCGGACATCACCTTTGTTTTGGACGAAGCATTGGCGGCAGATTTTCTGGAGGCTGCATCCGAACCCGCCCAGCAAGCATCAGCGGTGGAGTCTGGGCAGGCTCACCCCGCGCAGCCGTTGATTGATGGTTTCGATGAGGTACTGACGCTTGGCGAGCTGACATCGTTGCTCGGTAATGCGGAGCCGGTCGAGTCGAAACCAACAGCGGAGGAACTGCGCCAGCTCGAGCCGAATCCCGAACACCTGGTCCGTCTTAACCAGGCCGTTGCGTATATCAAGCAGGGCAACATGGAAAGTGCGTGCGCCATTCTTGAAACCCTCGCGACTGAGGGTGATGAAGCGCAGCGACAGCAGGTCAACGAGTTGCTGGCGCAGATTGTCTGACCGTCAAGTGCGCTCTACAAGGCCGGTTGCGGCCAGTCGTAGTGCTTCAGAAGCTGCGGCCAAGATTCATGTACAGCGCACGCTCGGATTCATCGTTCAGGCCATAGCTGAAGTTCAGCGGCCCCAGCGGTGTCTCGTAGCCGATGAAAACGCTGCCGGCGTTGATATAACCAGTGTCGAACGCATTGTCGTTGTTCCAGGCGCGACCGCGTTCCAGCGATGCCCCCAGGTACAGCGGAAAATCCAGCGGCAGAAACGAGCGCGGCGTCATCCGGCGGAAATAGATCATGCGGGCCAGGCTGATGTTCTGACCGGAGACGGCATCCTGCCTGAACCCCGACAATTGCCGCGCACCACCCAGTAGAAAACTTGAGGTGACGATCTCGGCGTCATCCAGGGTGCGTCCGTAGCGTCCGCCAAGCACCAACGTATCCAGGCCGAAGCTGATGGCCTTGTCCAGGCGGAACTCCCATTGGCGATAACGCCCATCAGAACCCAGGCTTGGGTCGTACTGGCGAAGGGACAAACCGATATCTTCTCCCTCACGAGGGAAGTCGACGTTGTCCACCGTGTCGAACGAATACTGCAGCTGGTAGTAGCCTTCCTCGAAGGAGAAATCCGGCAGTTGCTGGTCACCGACGCGAACATCGGCTTCACCCCAGGCCTGCCCCACACCAAAGCGGATTTCACCGTTATTGGCAATCTGACGACCGATATTCAGCCCGTAGCCGTAGCGCTGCAGCCGGTACTCGGCAATCGGGTCGTTATCCAGAATCGCCTCGACGTTCTTCGCTTCGGCAAAAAGGTTGGGCGCGACGAACCAGCGTGAGCCGGCATCCAGTGGTTGATAGAACTCGCTGAAAAATTCCTGTCGATCACCGAGTTGCAGGCGTGTCAGCCATTCCGCGCCGAGCTCGTTGATGCCGTTCTTACGGAAGCTTGCACCGATGTTGAACGCGCTGTCACCGCGAAAATCATCCGAGAGGTTGATACCCAGGCGTAAATAGTCGGTGCCGGAGCGCTTTTCACGGGTCGTGATGACCAGCGTATTGCCTGGATTGCCGTGCACGACGCGGTATTCGACCTGCTCGAAATAGTCCAGACCGTACAGGGTACCCATGTCTTTCTGCAGGTCTTGAAGATCCAGCCGCTTGCCCAGCTGCTGACGGATATGCCGGCGAATCACTGCGTCACCGACTTTCGAGTCATTCTCGATCCGCACAGCGGTAATCAGCGGCGTGCGGGGCTCGGCTGAGCGGGCAAGGCTCAGCGCAAGGTTGCCGTCGCTCTCGCTGCGCATGGCGGTCAGCCGAGCGTCCAGTGCAGTGGCCGCACGATAGCCGGCGTCGATAAGGGCCTCCGTGCGACCGAAATCGGTCGAACCGAATCCCGCCAGCATCGGTTGCACCAGCAAATCTTCCGGCCGCAGGGTCGCCAGCTGCGCTTCGGAATTGCGCCGGGTCATCATCGTGATCGATTGGTTGAGCACATCGACAACGGTGAGCAATTGCTCGCGAGGCTGCAGCGGTGAGCCGATATCCACCACGATCAGTCGATCCACGCCCATGTCACGCGCCACATCCATGGGAATGTTGTCGACCATACCGCCGTCGACGAGCAGACGGCCGTCTATCTCGACCGGGGCGAATACCGCGGGGATCGACATGCTGGCGCGAATGGCCTGAGGCAGATGGCCGCTGCGGAAGATGACTTTCTTGTCGTTGGCGATATCGGTTGCTACCGCGCGGAAGGGAATCGGCAGCCGGTCGAAGTCACGGGTGTCGCTGGTGTGCACAAGCAGGCGTTCAAGCAGCAGTGCGAGGTTCTGTCCTTGAATGACACCCAGCGGCAGCCCGAGGCTGCCATCGTCGCGGAAGCTGAGCTTGCGCTTGACCAGGAAATCGCGGTCGTCCTGTTTGCGCCGAAAAGGCACATCCTGTCGCGGCGGATCGTCCGACAGCACTTGTTGCCAGTCGATACCGAGTGCCAGCTCTTCCAGTTCTTCAACGCTATAGCCTGCCGCGTAGAGTCCGCCGATTACGGCACCCATGCTGGTGCCGGCAATCGCGTCGATTTGCACACCGTGCTCCTCCAGGGCTTTCAGTACGCCGATATGCGCCAATCCTCTTGCAGCGCCTCCGGAAAGCACCAGACCGGTGCGGGGCTGGGCATCGGCGAATCCTGCCAGCGGCATCAGGAGGATCAGCAGAAAGAGTAGGCGGGACATGGCAACACCGGCGGGGAGGAGGACTGCGAAATGGCGGTTATTATAAGCGTCCCGTCAGTCAGCGAGCGCCCTGTCATGCCCGATAGCAAGCCGGAGATCGTCATTACCTACTGCACTCAATGTCAGTGGCTGCTGCGCGCTGCCTGGCTTGCGCAGGAACTTTTGTCCACCTTTGCCGACGACCTGGGGAAGGTCTCGCTCGTCCCGGCGACCGGCGGCGCCTTCCATATCACCTGCAACGGCGTGCAGATATGGGAGCGCAAGCGCGACGGCGGTTTTCCTGAGGCCAAGGAGCTGAAACAGCGTGTGCGTGATCAGATCGATCCGCAGCGGGATCTCGGGCATAACGACAGGTAGATCAGGCAGTAGCGATGATCTGGCCGCCGGCTAGCGGTGCTGTGCGGTGCTTTCACGCGCAAGAATCTGGTAGTCGACGATCGAAACGTCCCGCGGCCTGGGTGTGCCTTCGCGTTGCGCAGCGGCGCTCGCCAGCGTCCACAAACTGGGTGACCGGGTCAGCATACGCAGCGCTCAGCTGGGCGCTCTGCACAACCGGGTCAATCACAGCGACTCGGTGCCGCCGTGGCAATTCGGCGTGCTGGCTCTGATTAAAAAACCTCGCAGCGCGCGGCCTGCTTTAGCCCGCGCACGGCTCGGCTGCCGCAGCCGAGGCGCTTTCATTTTGCAATTCTTCGAGC
>NZ_AGSX01000130.1 GCF_000235745.1 Stutzerimonas stutzeri SDM-LAC
GTCTGAAACGATGACAAAGGTTTCCGGGTTGCGCCAGCCGGGCAACACTTCCTGCATGATGTTCGGCCCGGCCTGCATGTTGTTGGTGGCCTGGGTCCAATAGACCTTGAGGTTGCCATCGTTCAGTTCGCGGCTTTGCTGCACGGCATGGTAGCCGGGCTTTTCCGGAATGGTGCCTTCGGGCAGTTTCCAGATCTTCTCGGTGACTGCGCGATGCTTGGGATTGGTAACGACCATGTCCGCGGGCAAACGGTGCGAAAAAGTGCCGACTTCACGCGCGGTGCCACAGGCTGACGGTTGCCCGGTAAGCGAGAACGGGCTGTTGCCGGGCTCGCTGATCTTTCCGGTCAGCAAATGGATGTTGTAGATCATGTTGTTCGCCCAGACCCCACGGGTGTGCTGGTTGAAACCCATGGTCCAGAACGACATCACCTTGGTTTTCGGATCGGCATAGAGCTCGGCCAGCATCTTCAGCCGTTCGGCCGGAACACCCGACTCGCGAGCGGCGCGGTCCAGGGTGTAGGGCTTGAGGAACTCGGCATAGTCCTCAAAGCTGATATCGGTCCAACCGCCTGCATTGGCGGCATTCTCGGCCTTGATTTCCCGCGGATCGGTTGCCCGTAGGCCATAACCGATGTTGGTATTGCCTTTGGCGAACTTTGTGTGATTCTTGATGAAGTCCTGGTTGACTGCGCCACTCTCGATAATGTGGTTGGCGATGTAGTTGAGAATCACCAGATCGGTCTGCGGGGTGAACACCATCGGAATATCCGCGAGATCGAAGCTGCGGTGCTCGAAGGTCGACATCACGGCGACTTTCACATGCGGCGCGCTCAGGCGGCGGTCGGTCACGCGGGTCCAGAGCACCGGATGCATCTCGGCCATGTTCGAGCCCCAGAGCACGAACGCGTCGGCGGCCTCGATATCGTCATAGCAGCCCATGGGCTCGTCCATGCCGAATGTACGCATGAAGCCGACAGCAGCTGAGGCCATGCAGTGACGTGCGTTCGGGTCCAGGTTGTTGGAGCGAAAGCCTGCCTTCATCAGTTTGCTGGCCGCATAGCCTTCCCAAACGGTCCACTGGCCGGAGCCGAACATGCCGACGGCGGTGGGGCCGTGGTCACGCAGCGCGGCCTTGAACTTCTCTTCCATGATGTCGAATGCTTGTTCCCAGCTCACCGGCTGGAATTCGCCTTGCTTGTCGTACTTGCCGTTTTTCATCCGCAGCAGCGGTTCGGTCAGGCGGTCAGAGCCGTACATGATCTTCGACAGGAAATAGCCTTTGACGCAATTGATGCCGCGGTTGACCTCGGCCTTCACATCGCCATGTGTGGCGACGACGCGGTCGCCGCTGGTGGCGACCATTACGCCGCAGCCGGTACCGCAGAACCGGCACGGCGCCTTGTGCCACTTGAGTGCTGTCGCCTGCGGGTCAGTAACGAGGTTGCTGGCGCTGGTGGCGATCGGCAGGCCCGCCACGCTGGCGGCGATAGCGGCGGCGTTGGCTTTGGCGAATTGACGTCGTGTGAGGCTCATTCAGACTCTCCTTCGGGGCTGAGGAGTTCGTGATAAATCAAAGCAGCGTTGAGGACGCCGGGCAATTGTTGGATGTGGCTGATGGTGTCAAGAATGCGGCTTTCATGCTCTGCCTCGAGGACCACCACCACTTTTCCGGCGGCGCTTTCCTGGTGCAGCTCTGCGCCCGGCAATAGCACGATGTTCTGTTTCACTGCATCCATCAGCTCGGGGCGGCAGTGCACGAGGAGGCTCGCGATATGCAAGGCGTCGGTCATTTTTTGTCAAGAAGCTCCACCTGCCCTGAAACGAGCAAGTAAATATTGAAAGGGAGTGTTCATGTTTCAGGCCATCAGCTCGGCGGGCCGGGCGGGCCGAAAAACAACTGGCTTATCCAGACGATGAAGCCATAGCCCGATACGGTCAGGACGCTCAAAAGCGGAAAGAGAAAGACCAGCAGAAAGAGGAATAGCCGTGTTTCCTCGGGCTTACCCGCAGGCGTGGGATCGGTATGGTGCGGCACTGCGTTCACCTTTAAATCGGAGTGGCGTTCGCCGAGTCTAGTTAGCCTTCTTTGCTTAATCAAAGTCAGCTGTCTATTTGACTTCGGCTATATGGGCTAAAACTGATGTTATTGATCTGGATCAAGGAATGGGCTCTAGCTGGCCGCGCTTGGTTGATCGTGTTCAGTAGTAATATCCCGCTGGAACGGCTCTGGCAAGCGGCTTGGTGCCGCAGAGGCTGTGGTAGGCTGCACCGCTTTTTAAGCTCGCGCTGTGGCGGGCCTAGGGATTGTATCCATGCCTTGTGACTCGTTTGATTCTCATCTGAAACGCGGCACCGCTGCTTATCATCGGGCAACGCTGGCGCTGTTCTGCGCCGGATTCGCAACCTTTGCCATGCTCTATTGCGTGCAGCCATTGCTGCCGTTGTTGGCCTCGCATTTTTCGGTGTCGGCAGCGACCAGCAGCCTGGCTTTGTCGTTAACGACGCTGTCGCTGGCGCTCTGCCTGTTAATAGCTGGAGGCTTGGCCGAAAGCTGGGGACGAAAGCGTGTCATGGGCGTGGCACTCCTGTTGGCTGGCTTGCTCGGTCTTGCTTGCGCAATGGTGGAATCCTGGGCGCTGCTGCTTGTGTTGCGGGCCTTGCTGGGGCTAGCGCTCAGCGGGCTTCCGGCATTGGCGATGGCTTACGTGGGGGAGGAGTTCGACCCCGAATCGTTGCCCGCAGCGATGGGTCTGTATATCGGTGGAACTGCTCTAGGTGGGCTTTTGGGCAGGCTTCTGTCGGGCCTGCTAAGTGATCTTGGTGGTTGGCAACTGGCGCTCGGCGGGATTGCCGGCTTGGGTCTGGCAGCGCTGGTAGCTTTCGTCTGGCTGCTGCCGGCCTCTCGTCATTTCAAGGCGCAACCGTTGTCGCTGCGCGGGCTGCTGAGCAATTTTTCCGAGCACCTGAGCAACCCCATTCTGCGTAACCTGTTCCTACAGGCATTCCTGCTCATGGGCGGCTTCGTCGCCTTGTTCAACTACATTGGGTTTCGTCTGGCCGGGCCGCCGTTCGGTCTTTCCTCGACCGTCATCGGTCTACTGTTTACCGTGTATCTGGCCGGAATCTTCAGCGCGGGTTGGGCCGGGCGGCTGGTGCCACGCCTGGGCGCGAGAAAGGTGCTGCAAGGCGGTGTCGTGCTGATGCTTTTGGGTGTGGGGCTGTGCTCAACGCCCTGGCTGATCGCGATCGTGGCCGGACTGGCGTTGTTCACGTTGGGCTTTTTCGCCGCGCATGCCGTGGCCAGCGGGCAGGTTGGGGTGCATGCCAGGGGCGCGAAGGCGCAGGCGTCGGCGCTTTACCTGTGCGCCTATTACCTGGGTTCGAGTGTGGTGGGTTATGCCGCGGGCTACGTATGGGAGCATGCGGGATGGCTGCCGTTGATGGCGGTGCTCGCTGCGCTGTTCGTGATTGCCGCCTGGCGTGCCAGTCGCCTGTAACGCGCTGGGCAGTCAGTCGATTCGCTGTTCACCGCTAAAGGCCAGGGTGGCACGGCAGCTGCGACAGAAGTAACGGCGACCTTTGCGTACCAACGCATGGCGCTGCGCTGTAAACGGAAAATCGCGCTCGGGGCAGGCGCAGCGATAGATGTAGGCGCTGGTCTGCCGCCGGCTGATCGCGTAGCTATGGCAGCGATCGGGAGTCAGTTCGTACACGCCGCGCATGATCAATTGCCACTCTTCACCATGGGGGCGAATCCGACCGCCGAACATCTGGTGAGCGACCAGATGGGCCACTTCGTGAGCCACGGTCTGCTTCAGGAAGTGCTCGCGGTTTTCCTGATACAGCTGCGGATTGAAGCGCAGCAGATTGGTCGTCAGATGCGCAACGCCGGCTTTCTGCCCACGCAGTTTGAAGCTGACTTGCGGTCGTTCGAAGCGCTTGTTGAAAAAAGCTTCAGCCTGTTGATAACAGGCCTCGACTCGGGCGTGTAGCTGATCGGGCATAGGGCCTCCGGAGAAGCCCCGAATTATGCCGTATCACGCCTGGCTGACAACCGTTCAGAGACCGCCGGGCTCGCTTTGTGGCCGTTCCTCCTGGGTGCCATATGCCTGGTCCTGTTGGTCTGTGCGCTCATAGTTCGGCTGGATGAACTGCGACCAGAACAGAATCATGGACACCAGAATAGTCACCATCACCAGCAACGCCACGGCCCAGATCGAGCTCGCGTAGAGAAAGCTCTGCGAACTGCGCTGGCGCATGAATGCGGGCAGGCCGGTGAACAGCAGATACGTGGAATAGATACCTGCGATCAGCAGAACAATGGCGGCAAACCAGCGATTCGGGTACAGACCCGTCACGCCGGCGAGTAGGAAGGGCGTGATCACATACGCGACGAAGCCGATGCATTGATTGAGGCTGGGTTGTACGTCGAACGCGCGAGCCATCCAGCGTACGAAGAAGCCCATGATCACGGTGCCGATGACGATGGCCAGATACAGCAACACGCACAATTGCAAAGCACTGGTAATGGTGAGCCGAACGCGTTCATCTTCGACCAGGCTCCAGCCCACGAACGTGACACCGATAAACAGGCATACCGCAGGAATCAGCGCCAACAACAGCAAATGCGTCATGTAATGCAAGCCGTGAGCGTCTTCCTTCTGGCGAATGATCTCCCAGGCTCGGTCTGGCCGGGTAAACAGGCTGATGAATTCTGGTGTCATGGCGACCTCCTGATGCCGATGCTTGAGCGCGAACCTTCTGGTATAGACGCTCAAGCGTGGCAGGGATTCAACGCCACTGTGTCGCAGACGAAAACGGGCCGACGCTGAAGGCGATCGCGTCGGCCCAGTTGCTGGCGAGGTTAGCGGATGTAGATCGGCCCGACGCCCATGCCCCACGTAATTACCGACAGCGCCAGAATCGCTACCAGGACCACCAGCCCTACAGCCAATACCGAACTGGAGAACAGGAAACCCTCATCGGAGGGTATGTTCATGAATGTCGGCAGACCAACATAGAGCAGGTAGGTTGTGTAGCAGATTGCAGCCGTACCCACGATCATTCCCAGCCAGATGTCCGGGTAGAGCGCGGCCAGCCCGCCGACGAACAGTGGCGTGGCGGTGTACGCTGCGAACACGATGCACTGGACAAGCGTTGGACTGGCGTCATAGGTACGGGACATCCAGTGGATGAAGCCACCCATGACGGCGACGCCGGCAAGCATCGCCAGGTAAGAAAGGATGGTCAGTTGTAGTGCACTGCTTTCGGTTAGCTTGACCGCTTCGCCTCCGCCAATGCTCCAGCCGATCTGGGTTGTGCCGATGAAAGCCGAGATGGCGGGAATAGCCGCCAGTGCCGCCACCTCTCCAAGGTGCAAACGGCCTACGGCGCGTTCTTCTCCGGTGATTTCCTGCCATTCCTGGCCAGGGTGAGCAAACAGTCCCCAAACGTGATTGATCATGCCAGCGTCTCCTCGGTTTTGGAGGGTCGCTTCGCCTGGCGTGCCGTCAGTTGGACGGGCGTGCGACCTTATGTCGCAGTATAGGGAGGAGGCGTTACGGTGTACGGGATGGGTTAGAGCAATTGGAAGCTATCAGCCTATCGGTAATAGCGTTGCAGTATTTCCATCGCCAGATTGATTGACTGCAGGCGTGTCGTGCTGCCGCCTCGGTCCGGGTGGTGAATGCTTACCAACTGACGATAGCGGCGCTTGATGGTATGCAGGCTCAACGACGCGGCTTCCTGATCCAGCTCGAACAGTTCCAGGGCTGCACGCTTCTGCTCTGGATCCCATATTTCGTTGCGTTCACCCAGGTGATCGCCGCGCATGCGCGACCAGAAGCTCGCCAGTAACCGTTCCACTTCTGTCTCATCGGTGTCACGGAGGTTCGTCAGGTCGAGGTAGTAGTCGCGCAGCGGATCGCTTTCAACAAGACCGCTGACCCCGGGCACGTAGGGTTGAAGCTGGACGCACAACGGCGAAATCTGCACGCTGTGGCTCGTCTCGCCCCAAAGCTGGTCGCGCAAGCGGTACAACGCGTTGAACACGAGGAAATGGGTACGGAACAGCACCAGCTTGTCGAGCAGCGGCAGGTTCGGGATATGCGTGCTATGACGGGCCTTGAGTTGCTGAATCAGTTCGTATTCGCTGCAGCCGTCCGGCTGTTCGCGCAGCAGTACGAATATCTGCTCGGCCAGGTCCATGTCGGATTCGAGATCATTATTCATGGCGAAAGCCTAGCATAAGGCCAGCGTTGCAAATGGCTGGATGGATGGGGTGGGGCACTGGTGCTTTTTGCGCGTAAAATGCGCGCCTTTCGCATCTCACCGGACTCTGAAATGGGCAACCTCTCGGTCAACCAGAACAAACTGCAGAAGCGTCTGCGTCGCCTTGCTGGCGAGGCGGTCACCGATTTCAACATGATCGAGGAAGGCGACAAGGTGATGGTCTGCCTGTCCGGCGGCAAGGACAGCTACACCATGCTCGACGTGTTGCTATACCTGCAAAAGGTCGCGCCGGTCAGGTTCGAGATCGTCGCCGTGAACATGGACCAGAAGCAGCCCGGCTTCCCCGAGCACGTGCTGCCTGAGTACCTGAAATCCATCGGTGTCGAGTACCACATCGTCGAGAAGGACACCTACTCGGTGGTCAAGGAGAAGATTCCGGAAGGCAGGACCACCTGCTCGCTGTGCTCGCGCCTGCGTCGCGGCACGCTGTATACCTTCGCCGACGAGATCGGTGCGACCAAAATGGCGCTCGGTCACCACCGTGACGACATCCTCGAGACGTTCTTCCTCAACATGTTCTACGGCGGCACCCTCAAGGCTATGCCGCCCAAGCTGCTTTCCGATGATGGGCGCAACGTAGTGATTCGCCCGTTGGCCTACTGCAGCGAGGCGGATATCGAAGCCTACTCGCAGATGAAGGAATTCCCGATCATCCCGTGCAACCTCTGCGGCTCGCAGGAAAACCTGCAACGCCAGGTGGTCAAGGAGATGCTGCAGGAGTGGGAGCGCAAGTCGCCGGGTCGCGTCGAGATCATGTTCCGCGCCTTGCAGAACGTGGTGCCGTCTCAACTGGCTGATCGCAACCTGTTCGATTTCACCAGCCTGCGCATCGACAACGACGCTACGCCACGCTTTTTCGACGTGATGAGTGTGTAACGGCAGCCGCAAGCTGCAAGCTATAAGTCGTAGGGAAGCTCTTGTGGGGCGTGTTTCAGCCCCGACGGCAACTGTAACCTGGTCGCGGGCCATGCGGTGTTCTGCATCGGCCCGGTGCTTCTGATACTAGCGATCTACGCTGTCGTTTGAGGTGAGGTTTTGCCCCGGCTCGCCATCCGAGCCAGGGTGTAACCCAGCGTATGCAATGTCAGCTCGGTCGAACCTGCTTCAACGTTTCAGCGATCATGAAGGCCATTTCCAGCGACTGATCGGCGTTGAGCCGCGGATCGCAGTGGGTGTGGTAACGGTCGCAGAGGCCGTCTTCGGTGATCGGGCGCGAACCTCCGATGCACTCGGTGACGTTTTGCCCGGTCATTTCGATGTGAATCCCGCCGGGGTAACTGCCTTCGGCGCGATGCACGTCGAAAAACTGCCGCACTTCGGCCAGTACCCGAGCAAAGTCCCGGGTCTTGTAGCCGCTGGACGCTTTCATGGTGTTGCCGTGCATCGGGTCGGAGCTCCACAGCACTTGACGACCTTCACACTGCACGGCCTGGATCAGCCGTGGCAGGCCCTCTTGGACCTTGTCGGCACCCATGCGCACGATAAGGTTAAGGCGGCCGGGATCGTTCTCGGGATTGAGGGTATCGATCAGGCGGATCAGCTCATCGCTGTCCATGCTTGGCCCGACCTTTACGCCGATCGGGTTACCGACGCCACGCAGGAATTCCACATGGGCGCCGTCCAGCTGCCGCGTACGATCACCGATCCAGAGCATGTGTGCCGAGCAGTCATACCAGCCGCCAGTGAGGCTATCCTGGCGCACAAACGCCTGCTCGTAATTCAGCAGCAGCGCCTCGTGCGCGGTGAAGAAGCTGGTTTCGCGCAACTGCGGTGCATTGTCCATTCCACAGGCACGCATGAATCTCAGCGCCTGGTCGATCCGCGCGCCCAACTGGTGGTACTTCTCCGCCATCTGCGAATTGGCGATGAAATCGAGATTCCACTGATGCACCTGATGCAAGTCGGCGAAGCCGCCCTGGGCGAACGCGCGCAGCAGGTTCAGGCTGGACGTCGATTGATGGTAGGCCTGCAGCAGGCGCTCCGGATCCGGTACGCGGCTTTTCTCATCGAAGCCAATGCCGTTAACGATATCGCCGCGGTACGCCGGCAAGGTAACGCCGTCGATGGTCTCGCCACCGGACGAGCGCGGCTTGGCGAACTGGCCCGCCATGCGCCCGACCTTGATAACCGGGCAGCCCGCGGCAAAGGTCATCACCACCGCCATCTGCAGCAGCACCTTGAACGTGTCGCGGATTTTCGGTGCGGAAAACTCGGCGAAGCTTTCCGCGCAATCGCCGCCTTGCAGCAGAAAAGCGCGACCCTGAGTGACCTCGGCGAATTGCCGGCGCAGCTCCCGTGCCTCGCCAGCGAACACCAGTGGCGGCAAGCTCGCTAGAGTCGCCTCAACGCGCTGCAGATGGGCGGCGTCCGGATACTCAGGCTGCTGCTGGATGGGCTTGTTTCTCCAACTGGTGGGGCTCCAGGCTTGGCTCATGGAAATTTATTCCGTCCGTAAAAAGTGTGCGAATTTTACCTGATGCGCCAGCTCGGCGCTGATAGCCCTTGCCAATCGGGCTGGTAAGATGCGCCGACCGGTTTGGGAGTGAGCGCAGTGGACAAGCAGGAAGTGTTGCTAGCCGAAGTGCATGACGCGTTCGGTTTGATCCGTGTGCTGGAGGTAGGGGAGTACCGGTTTCTCGAGTTCGGCGCGGCGGTCGAGCAAAGCTGTGTGTTCACCCGCGACCCGAGCTGGCTGGAGTATGACTATACGCGCGCCATGTTGATGGGCGGCTTGCTGCATGCGGCGCCGGAAACCGCGCTGTTTCTCGGGCTAGGTGCTGGCACGCTGACCCAGGCATGCCTTGAGGTTCTGCCGCTGGAAGACGTTGAGGCCATCGAGCTACGGCCGGACGTGCCTGAGCTGGCGATGCGGTATATGGGCCTGCAGAATGACTCGCGGCTTTACATTCGCATTGGCGATGCGGTGGAACTGCTCGATTCGGCCGAAACTGCCGATCTGATATTCGTTGACCTCTACACCGACTTAGGCCCAGCAGCCGCGCATCTGGCGTGGCGCTTTCTTGAACGCTGCCAGCAAAAGCTGAATCCGGACGGCTGGTTGGTCATCAACCAGTGGGGCACCGACGAGGACAAGCCGTTGGGTGCGGCGCTGCTTCGCGGTTTGTTTCACCGTCACTATTGGGAATGCCCGGTGAAGGAGGGTAACGTCGTCCTGTTCGTACCTGCCGATCTGGAGCAGACGCTCAATGAGGCCGGCCTGCGTGAACGCGCCGCGACGTTGGCTCCGCGGCTGGGCTACTCGCTGGATTCATTGATCGGCGCGCTAAGGCCGGCCAGCTGATTGCGCGATGCTGCCAATCGACGCCATTACGATGCACAGGTCTCGCAAACGACGGGTTAGCACGTTGCTCTGGTAGGAACGAGCTTGCTCGCAAGGCTGACTCGAACCCTTCGCCATTAGTCGCGCGCCCTGGTGACACCGCCTTTGGCTGGCGGCGGGCTGCGAGAAAACCCGCATTCGTGAACCTAACTCCAAAGACAAATTACACGCACAGCTTCACATAATTCCGGTATAGTACGCGCCGGCTGAAACTCAGCCTGCGTTCAGGTACTGCAACACACGAAGCGCTGCTTCGGCTGCTTTCCGCTTCTCGCGGCTGTCCTAGACGATTCATCATTCATTACGTTTTCGCAAACCCCGCCGACCAGGCTGCCAGGGTGACCTTCGGGTTTTGCATGGCATGCGCAGCTTCGGAACATGGGTCTTTGCGGAGCATCAGGAAAAGACCCATGACCCAGGAAATCGGCGGCTTTGCCGCACTCGGTATTCATCCATCCGTACTCGCTGCAGTCATCGCAGTGGGCTACGAAGAGCCTTCCGCGATCCAGAGCCAGGCTATCCCGGTAATCCTCGGCGGCCACGACATGATCGGCCAGGCCCAGACCGGTACCGGCAAGACCGCTGCATTTGCGTTGCCCATTCTGTCCAAGATTGACCCGGCCAAGCGGGAACCGCAGGCGCTGATCCTCGCGCCGACTCGCGAACTTGCCTTGCAGGTCGCCACGGCATTTGAAACCTACTCCAAGCAGATGCCCGGCGTTGGCGTTGTCGCTGTCTACGGTGGCGCTCCGATGGGTCCGCAGCTCAAGGCGATCCGCCAGGGCGCGCAGATCATCGTCGCCACCCCAGGCCGTCTGGTCGACCACCTGAGCCGCAACAGCACGCTGCTGTCGACAATCCAGTTCCTGGTGCTCGACGAAGCCGACGAAATGCTCAAGCTGGGTTTCATGGATGACCTCGAGGTGATCTTCGAAGCCATGCCGGAAAGTCGTCAGAGCGTGCTGTTCTCCGCGACCCTGCCGCATTCGATCCGCGCGATCGCCGAGAAGCACCTGCGCGAGCCGCAGCACATCAAGATTGCCGCCAAGACCCAGACAGTCGCTCGTATCGAGCAGGCGCACCTGATGGTCCACGCCGACCAGAAGATCCCGGCCGTGCTGCGTCTGCTGGAAGTCGAAGACTTCGATGCGCTGATCGCCTTCGTGCGTACGAAGCAGGCCACGCTGGATCTGGCTGCTGCGTTGGAAGCCAAGGGCTACAAGGCTGCCGCGCTGAACGGTGACATCGCGCAGAACCAGCGTGAGCGTGTCATCGACTCGCTCAAGGATGGTCGCCTGGATATCGTGGTTGCCACTGACGTCGCCGCCCGTGGCCTCGACGTAGCGCGTATCACCCACGTGTTCAACGTAGACATGCCTTACGATCCGGAATCCTACGTACACCGTATCGGTCGTACCGGCCGTGCCGGTCGTGAAGGGCGTGCGTTGCTGCTGGTGACTCCGCGTGAGCGTCGCATGCTGCAGGTCATCGAGCGCGTCACCAACCAGAAGGTCGCCGAAGCTCGTCTGCCGAACGCTCAGCAAGTGCTGGACGCGCGCATCAAAAAGCTGACCAACAGCCTGTCGCCGCTGGTAGCCGATGCCGAAGCAAGCCACGGTGAACTGCTCGACAAACTGATCGCCGACATCGGTTGCAGCCCGCGCGCCCTGGCTGCCGCACTGTTGCGCAAGGCCACCAATGGCCAGGCGCTGACCCTGGCTCAAGTCGAAAAAGAGCAACCACTGGTGCCGACCAGCAGCCCGCGCGAGCGCTCCGATCGTCCAGAGCGCAGCGGCGACCGCGAACGTCGTGCCCCGGTCCCGCTGGCCGAAGGCCGCGCCCGCTGCCGCACTGCACTCGGTGCCCGCGACGGCATCGCCGCGCGCAACCTGCTCGGCGCCATCCTCAATGAGGGCGGCCTGGCCCGTGAAGACATCGGCCGCATCCAGGTGCGCGACAGCTTCAGCCTGGTCGAACTACCGGAAGAAGGCCTTGAGCGCCTGCTCGGCAAACTCAAGGACACCCGCGTTGGCGGCAAGCAGCTGAAGCTGCGTCGCTATCGCGAGGATTGATGCTTAGCTGCAGCGGCACGCGCTAAGGCTGGGCCTCGTCAGAAACAGAAAGGGTGGACTTCGGTCCACCCTTTTTTTTGTTCTTCGTGGAGCCTGGGTAAGAGCGATTGACAGTTCGCCAGTCAGAACGGGGCAGGGCAGTCGAAGCGCAAGCGTTCGCCAGTTTGAGGATGGGTCAGGGCAAGCATGCTGGCGTGCAGGCAGAGCCGGTCATGCGCGGCGAGGGCCTGTTCGTGCGCATAGAGCCGGTCGCCCAGTAGCGGGTGGCCGATCGAAAGCATGTGCACGCGCAGCTGATGGGAGCGACCAGTGATCGGGGTGAGCTCGACCCGGCTGTAATCACCGAAGCGTTCCAGGACTCGCCAATATGTCAGCGCGTGTTTGCCCAGTTCATGATCGACTACATGCCGTGGTTTTGTCGGAGGGTCATAGCGCAGCGGTAGATCGATGCTTCCGCTGTCCTGCTCGGGTTCGCCCCAGCATAAGGCGGTGTAAGCTTTTTCTGTCTCGCGGTCATGGAACTGTCGCGAGAGCTCGCGGTGGCTGTCAGCGTCACGCGCCAGCACGATCAGGCCTGAGGTTTCCCAATCCAGACGGTGGACGATGCGCGCCTCCGGATAGCCGTTCTCCTGTAGCCGGGTGACCAGGCAATCCTTGTTGTCATCCGCGCGGCCGGGCACCGATAGCAGCAGGGTAGGCTTGTTGATAACCAGCAGAGCGGCGTCTTGATGAACGATCTGGATGTTGCTGAGGGGCATTTTTCGGATTCCGCAAACGACATCGGCGACCGAAGTCGCCGATGGATCTGTCGCTGCACAAAGTGCTGGCGACAACCGGTCGATCAACGATCCGGCAGGGTGATGTTCAGTTCGAGGATCGAGCAACTGCCCTGATCCTCCAGGGCGACCTGGACCTGATCGCTGTCGATGTTGACGTATTTGCGGATTACCTCGACCAACTCTTTCTGCAAGGCTGGCAGATAGTCCGGCTGCGTACGCTGGCCGCGCTCATGGGCGACGATGATCTGCAGGCGTTCCTTGGCAATGTTGGCTGGCGTTTCCTTCTTCTTGCGTTCGCGAAAGAAGTCGAGAAGGTTCATTCGCGGCCTCCAAACAGGCGTTGCAAGAAGCCCTGTTTCTTCACATCGAGGAAGCGATGGTTCACGTCCTTGCCCAGCAGGCGATCCACCGCGTCGCTGTACGCCTGGCCGGCATCGCTCTGGTCATCAAGAATGACCGGTACGCCCTGGTTGGAGGCTTTCAGAACGGCTTGGGATTCCGGGATCACGCCCAGCAGGCGGATCGAAAGAATCTCCTCGACATCTTCGACGCCGAGCATTTCGCCTTTGACCACGCGCTCGGGGTTGTAGCGGGTCAGCAGCAGGTGTTCCTTGATTGGCTCTTCGCCGTTTTCGGCGCGGCGGGATTTGCTGGCCAGCAGGCCCAGCATGCGATCCGAGTCGCGAACCGACGAGACTTCCGGGTTGGTCACGACGATGGCTTCATCGGCGAAGTACATCGCCAGGTGCGCACCCTTTTCGATACCGGCCGGGGAGTCGCAGATGACGAATTCAAAGGTCTTGGCCAGCTCATCGATGACCTTGCCAACGCCCTCGAGCGTCAGTGCATCCTTGTCGCGGGTCTGGCTGGCGGCCAGCACATAGAGGTTTTCGAGACGCTTGTCCTTGATCAGAGCCTGGGTCAAGGTGGCATCGCCCTGAATGACGTTGACGAAGTCATACACCACACGGCGCTCGCAGCCCATGATCAGGTCCAGATTACGCAGACCGACGTCGAAGTCGACGATGACGGTCTTGTGGCCGCGCAAGGCGAGACCGGTACCGATGGCGGCGCTGGAAGTGGTTTTACCGACGCCACCCTTGCCGGAAGTGACTACGAGGATCTTGGCCAAGGTGATTCACCCTAAATATGAAGTCGGGCCCGTAGCCGAGTCGGCTTACAGTGCGCCCGTTTTGGTGCTTGAAAATTCGCGGCAGTATCCGTTAAAGGCGGGTGATGTTCAACACGTCGCCGGATAGCTTCATCTGTACGGCTTCGGCCCACAGAGGGTCGCGTCTAAGGTCTTCGGCGACTTTGTAATGCCCGGCAATCGAGACCATTTCAGCGGCCAGTTGCTGGCAGAAAATGCGTGCATTGGTATCGCCCTTGATGCCTGCCAGCGCGCGTCCACGCAACGGACCGTACACATGGATGTTTCCATCGGCGAGAAGTTCCGCTCCGGGGCTCACCGCAGCGAGCACGATCAGATCGCCACCCTGGGCATAGACCTGCTGGCCGCCACGGATCGGGCTGGTGATCACACGTGTAGGTCGGTAGGTAGGCTCCGCCGGTTTGGCGGGCTCGGCTGGCGCTTTGCTGGCGATGTCGAGCTTGCGTTCGCGAGCGCCCGACGGCGGCAATATGGGCAAATCGAGCTGGCCGGCCGCTTCGACAATCTGCGGATCGCCTGCACGCAACGCCAGGGTACGCAGGCCGTGCTTGCGGCAGAGCGCGATGAGCGCGGGCAGGTCGAGGTTGCAATCGGCCGGGAGCTTGTCCAGGGCCAGCACCAGCGGGGTATTGTTGAAGAAATCCGGGGCCTGTTCGACCTTGACGGCGAGCTGCTGATCCAGACGCTGCAGGTCGTTCTGTGTCAGCTCCAGCACGGTGATGGCGAGCATGCTGCCCTTGAGCTGGAACACGGGGGCTTGGTCGGTGAGATCGGCTTGGCTCATGGTCTGCCTGCTGCGGTAAATGGCGAGGACTTATAGCGGGGGAGGCTGCCGCCTGCAAGTCTCACCAGCACCGTCGGACGGGTGCCGTGCATCGCGATGCTGCCGCATTGGCGGGCAATTTATCGCTAGAATGCGCGCTTTCATCGGTTCGGGCTTGCCAATGGATCGTCCTCGTTTCCGCTCATCATTTCTTCACCCGCGTTTCTGGTTGCTGTGGCTTGGCCTCGGTTTGCTGTGGTTGGTGGTGCAGTTGCCCTATCGGATGCTGTTGCTGCTGGGACGCGGACTGGGCGCACTGATGTATCGGGTTGCGCGCTCGAGACGGCAGATTGCGCGGCGCAATCTGCAGCTGTGTTTTCCTGAACTGAGCGACAAGGAGCGTGAGCGACTGCTGCGCGAGAACTTTGCCTCGACCGGCATTGCCTTCTTCGAAATGGCTATGAGCTGGTGGTGGCCCAAGTCGCGTTTGCAGCGACTGGCGCAAATCCAAGGGCTCGAACATCTGCAGCAAGCACAGGCGCAAGGTCAGGGCGTGATCCTGATGACGCTGCACTTCACCACGCTGGAAATCGGTGGAGCGCTGCTCGGTCAGTGGCACACCATCGATGGCATGTACCGCGAGCACAAGAACCCGGTGTTCGATTATGTGCAGCGGCGTGGCCGGGAGCGGCATAACCAGGATGCGACGGCGATCGAACGCGAGGATGTGCGTGCCATGCTCAAGGTCCTGCGTGCGGGTCGGGCGATCTGGTATGCGCCGGACCAGGATTACGGACGTAAGCAGAGCATCTTCGTACCCTGGTTCGGTATTCAGGCGGCAACCGTGACCGCTACGACAAAATTCGCCCGCCTGGGACGCGCCAGGGTGGTGCCTTACACGCTGGAACGCCTACCTGACGGAAAGGGCTACAGCCTGGTGGTGCATCCGCCATTGGACGATTTTCCCGGTGAAAGCGAGGAGGCCGACTGCCGCCGAATCAACGAGTGGATCGAAGACTCGGTCAGGCAACACCCTGAGCAGTATCTGTGGGCCCACCGGCGCTTCAAGACGCGACCGGCGGGAGATCCGAGTCTTTACCGCAAGCGTCCGAAGAAGCCGGTCAGTCTGTAAACACGCCGCCGCGGAAGTCGCGCAGCGCCTGCTCGATCTCTTCGCGGCTGTTCATCACGAACGGCCCGTACTGCACAATCGGTTCGCCGATCGGGCGGCCTGCCAGGAGCAGAACGCGGGCGCCGCTGCTGGTTGAAAGCGCCAGCTCGCCCTGTTCCGAGAGCCTGGCCAGCTGCTTTTTCTCGAGGCGTTGCCGGCCTACCAACAATTCGCCCTCGAACACATAGAGGATCACTCGCAGCCCGTCGGACAGCTGTGGGCTTAACCCTGTGCCGGCGGGAAGATGCAGATCGAACAGCTGTGGCTCGGTATCCGGTCGTTGCACAGCACCGGCTTGTGTGACGCCTTCGGCGCAGAGCTGGCCGGCGATCACGACCGCCTCGACACCAGTCGGTAGCGTTATCCGCGGAATTTCGGCAGGGGAGAAGTCTCGGTAGCTCGGTTCGTCCAGCTTGTTTTTCGCCGGCAGGTTGAGCCACAGCTGGAAACCGCGCATCACGCCGTGTTCCTGTTGAGGCATCTCGCTGTGAATGACGCCGCGTGCGGCGGTCATCCACTGTACGCCGCCGCTCTCCAGCAGGCCGACATTACCGAGGTGATCCTCGTGGCGCATGCGGCCTTCGAGCATGTAGGTAATCGTCTCAAAGCCGCGGTGCGGGTGCGCCGGAAAGCCGGCGATATACTCGTCCGGGTTGTCCGAGCCGAACTCGTCGAGCATCAGGAAGGGATCGAAGCGCTCCGGTGCGGCGCCCCCGAACAGTCGCGTCAGGCTGACGCCGGCGCCGTCAGAGGTGGCGCGGCCGGTGCTGATGGAAAGAATGTCGCGCGTGGTCATAGCTTCGCTCCATGGACAGATGGGTTAAGACTACGGCTAGCGACTCGATTCGTTTATGCGAAATTCGAACCGATTGCATCGATCAAATCGATCATTCTCCGATCTGCAGCTCCCGCGCGCGGGTATAGACGTAGCGGACCTTCTCGTACTCGAACGGCGAGTTGAGCTGGCCGTAACGCAGTGGCGTGGTGTGGCGGATGTCGATCAATCGCAGCGCCGTGAGGCCGAATTCTCCACCGCTGGCTTGGGCGTAGCTGAAGTAGTCGACCTGCCGCTCGACGCCGAAATCCACTGCCTGGCCCGCTGTGTCCCGCAGGTTGGACGGGCCGAGCGCCGGCAGGATCAGGTACGGGCCGTGGGGTACGCCATAGAAGCCAAGGGTCTGACCGAAATCCTCGTTATAGCGGGGCAAACCCATGCGCGATGCAGGGTCCCAGACGCCTCCGATGCCAAGGATCGTGTTGAACAGCAGGCGCGCCGTGGTGGTCATGGCGCGCTCGCCCTTGAGCTGAGCGACGCTGTTGAAAAGTGTCGGGATTTCCCCGAGGTTATCGAAGAAGTTGCTGACGCCGGTCCGCACGATCTTCGGCGTGACGTAACGGTAGCCGCGCACGGCAGGCAACATCACGAACTGATCCAGTCGATAGTTGAAGTAGTACATGCGCCGGTTCAGTGACTCCCAGGGGTCATAGATATTCAGCGCTTCGTAACTGGCGCGCTCGAACTCATGCTGATCCAGGCCCGGATTGAACTGCAGGTTGCGTAATGGATGAGTGAATCCGTCCTCATCGGGGATCTGCATCTGGGCGTGAGCGAGGCTGCCGACGAGCAAAAGCGATGCAAACAAAAAGCGTCTAGCCACGGAAAAACTCCAACATATCCTGGGCGTTGACCCGGTAGGTAAGGTTGCCGCAGTGGCCACCGCGAGGGTAAAGCTTCATCCGGTCACCGAAGGTGCGGCGAAGGAAGCCCAGATCGCCCGCGCCGAGAATGATGTCATCGGCGTTATGCATGACGCCGATCTTCGGGCTGTTGCGCATGTAATCCTCGAGCGCATACAGACTGACCTGCTGGATCAGTTGCGCCATGCTTCCGCCGTCCTGCTGCGCCCGCCACATGGGGATCAGTTGCTCGGTGATATAACAATCGAAATCGCAAAGCAGCGCTTGGCGGAAGAACGGCTCGAGACTCGTGCCTTCATCGATCGGGTACTCGGGCGGCACGATCAGGCCGCGGCGGTTGATCAAATCGGACGTGAAGGCAATGTCTGCCGCCGAGAAGCGAAACACCGACCCAATCAGCATGGCCATCTGCTCGTCCGTCAGCCGCAGCGCGGATTGCTGGAAGTCGAACAGCATCGCCTCGTCCAGATTGATCGTGCCTTGCTGCCGGTAATAGCGCGTAAGCTTTTCCAGAATCACTTCGTAAAAGGTGGTTGTGCTGTCGATGGCATCGACTTGGGTCTGCACCAGCTTGTCGAGGTTGCTGATCGAGGTGTAGAGGTTCACCGGTGGATTGACCATCAACACGCGCTTGAAGTCGAAACTCTGCCGCGTCTCATCGAGCTTGCTGACGAAGGCGGCGTTGAGCGCGCCGAGGCTGTAGCCCAGCAGGTTGAATTCGGTTACCGGTAGATCGTGCTGCTGGGCGCGAATGGCTTGCATCACCCGGTAGAGATCCTTCGCATCGCCTGGGCTATAGCCTGGCGTCGCGTAGCGCGAGGCGGCGGCGATAAAGTCGAAACTGGTGGGAGATGACAGTTGCACCACGTGGTAGCCAGCCCCGTAGAACAATCGTTTGAGCGACTCGGTCTTGCCTGCCGAATAGCTCGCTCCGGTGCCGGAAATGATGAACATCAGTGGCGCCGGACCGGGCTGCTTTGCCAGCCGGTATGTCAGGCGTTTTACCGCCCAGAAGTTCTCGGGCAGGATGAATTCACGCTCTGGACGTAATCGAATGCTGTAGTCCGCCTGGTCAATGTCATCATCGCCTGGCAGCTCGGCGCGCAGTGCCACCGGTGTGGTGGCTATCGTTGCCTCGAATGGGTTGCTCAGCGGATAGCCGTATTGTTCGACGCTGATGTCGGCCGCGTGGGCGGGCATAACGACCAGTGCGAGCAGTGCGCTCAGACACAGCAGCACGCGCATATGTAGGATCTCCGGTGACTTCGGTGGGGTTCGGCTTGGTAGATGCAGAGATGATATCGGCTGCGATGGGCGTTCGGTCTTTCGTGGAAGGTTTGAGTCCCGCCCTGTCGCTCTTCGCGGGGATCACGGCTTAGCCCGCTGAGGAACATAACGCGTGCTCCGATAATGCCTGCAAACGCTCATGGCATGTCGCTTCGCTAAGCATTGACCATAACTAAGCCGGCTGGTTGCGTCCTCCCGCTAGTTCATAGCAAAAAGCCTTATCGACGAGCTGCAGGTTCTTGTAGTGACCATTTGGTCATGCGTGCAGCTTTTGCCGGTCACGAAGTTCGGCCGCGATTGCGACGGGATTTCACGCCTGGTGATGGAGCCAGGCGTGGGTCGGTATCTGTTCCGCTTGCCCTTGGCCTTTGCCCAGGCGCTGCCAGATTTTCTCGTGGAAATAGAAACCGACTGAATTGCACAGAGGCTCGATCGCTGCCACCAGTCCGCCAGCCGCGACGCTTCCGGTCAGCGCATAAGTAACCGTAAAAGCGATGCAGAAGTGCATCAGGGTGAAGGTTACGGTCTTGATCATGGCAGCGCACTCCAAAGGTTTTCGAGAAATGTTCTCGAATGAGATGGAGTGTGGTCCTCTTTGCGCGAGCCAGGAAATCGTCGCGGTTGATAATCGGCATAGCAATGTTCTATAGCCCCTCTGACTATCAAGGGAAACCGCACAGGCGCGTCTGGTCCGGGCGTTTGACGAAATAAAAACAAGACTATGGTCGAGTGGTGTTCGAACGGGTCGGCCCTAAAGTAGCCGCCCTGCCTTCATGTGTGGGCAGAGGACTGTGTGGAGACCCCAATGAACAACGAGACCGTAATTCAGCAAATCAATGCTGATCCACGATTCCAGGACCTGGTTACCAAGCGTGGTCGTTTCGCCTGGATGCTCGCGACCATCATGCTCACCGCGTACTTCGCTTTCATCCTGGTTATCGCCTTTGACCCTGCGGTTCTGGGAACACCTTTGAGCACAGGCTCTGCCACCACCTGGGGCATCCCGGCGGGTCTGGGCTTGATCTTCATGTCGTTCGTGCTGACGGGAATCTACGTGCAACGCGCCAACGGCGAGTTTGACCGCATCACCCAAGACATCCTCAACGAGGCTCAGAAATAATGCTTGCTCGCCTGCTGACCGCAGCTGCTCTGATGGCAGTTGCTCCGGCGCTGTTTGCTGACGCCCTGACCGGCGAAGTGCAGAAACAGCCGACCAACTGGACCGCCATTTCCATGTTCATCGTATTCATCGTATTCACGATGGGTATCACCAAATGGGCGGCCAAACGCAACACGTCTACCTCCGATTACTACACCGCCGGCGGTAGCATCACCGGCTTTCAGAACGGATTGGCGATCGCTGGCGACTTCATGTCCGCAGCGTCATTTCTCGGTATTTCCGCGCTGGTCTTCACCAGCGGCTACGACGGCCTGATCTATTCGATCGGCTTCCTGGTGGGCTGGCCGATCATTCTGTTCCTGATGGCTGAGCGCCTGCGCAACCTGGGCAAGTTCACCTTTTCCGACGTCGCCTCCTACCGCCTGGGGCAGACGCAGATCCGTATCCTTTCCGCATGCGGTTCGCTGATCGTGGTGGCCTTCTACCTGATCGCGCAAATGGTTGGTGCGGGCAAGCTGATTCAATTGCTATTCGGCCTCGACTATCTGGTCGCGGTGGTGATGGTCGGCGTGCTGATGGTCATGTACGTCATGTTCGGCGGCATGCTCGCGACCACCTGGGTACAGATCATCAAGGCTGTCCTGCTGCTGGCCGGCGCAACCTTCATGGCCGTTATGGTCATGTATAACGTTGGCTTCGATTTCAGCCGCCTGTTCTCCGACGCGGTCGCGCTGCACCCGAGCCATCAGGCGATCATGAGCCCGGGCGGCCTGGTTTCCGACCCGATCTCGGCGATCTCGCTGGGCCTGGCGTTGATGTTCGGCACTGCCGGTCTGCCGCACATCCTGATGCGCTTCTTCACCGTTGCCGATGCCAAGGAAGCGCGCAAAAGCGTGTTCTACGCAACGGGCTTCATTGGTTACTTCTACATCCTGACCTTCATCATCGGTTTCGGCGCGATCCTGCTGGTCAGCACCAACCCAAGCTTCAAGGACGCCTCGGGGGCCATCATCGGCGGCACCAACATGGTCGCCATTCACCTGGCTTCAGCGGTCGGCGGCAACCTGTTCCTGGGCTTCATCTCGGCAGTGGCCTTCGCCACCATTCTGGCGGTGGTCTCGGGTCTGGCGCTGGCCGGTGCTTCCGCCGTCGCCCATGATCTCTACGCCTGCGTGATCAAGAAGGGCAAGGCCAGGGAAGAGGACGAGATGAAAGTGACCAAGCGCACTACGCTGGCATTGGGTGTGCTGGCTATCCTGCTCGGCGTCGCGTTCGAGAATCAGAACATCGCCTTCATGGTCGGCCTGGCGTTCTCGGTTGCCGCCAGCTGCAACTTCCCGATCCTGTTCCTCTCGATGTACTGGAAGAACCTGACCACACGCGGCGCGCTGATCGGCGGCGCGATGGGCCTGGGTACGGCATTGCTGCTAACCATTCTCAGCCCGACGGTATGGGTCGACGTGCTGCACTTCGAGAAGGCCATCTTCCCGTACAAGTACCCGGCTCTGTTCGCCATGATTGCGTCCTTCGCCGGCCTGTGGTTCTTCTCGGTTACAGACAAGTCTAAGATGGCTGCCGAAGAGCGCGCGCGCTTCTTCCCGCAGTTCATCCGCTCGCAGACTGGCCTCGGCTCGACTGGTGCGGTCGCCCACTGATACTGGGTTTTGTAACGAAAGGCAGCCTTCGGGCTGCCTTTTTTTGTTCTGGGACCAGTCATCTCGGCGGGGCCAATCGAGAGCGGAGCATGGCTGTCATTCAGCATTTCGATAGAGGCCGGAGCCTGCGGCAGCTTTCGCTAGACTCGTGGCAACCCAACGAACAAAAGGTTACAAACGATGCAAAATCGCATGATGGTCACTGGCGCCGGTTCCGGTCTGGGTCGTGAAATCGCCTTGCGCTGGGCGCGCGAGGGCTGGCAGCTGGCATTGTCGGACGTCAACGAGGCCGGTCTGGCCGAAACCCTTAAAATGGTCCGTGATGCGGGCGGCGACGGTTTTACGCAACGCTGTGACGTGCGCGACTACAGCCAGCTGACGGCACTGGCGCAGGCCTGCGAGAGCAAGCTTGGCGGCATCGACGTGGTGGTCAACAACGCTGGCGTTGCCTCGGGTGGCTTCTTCGAGGAGCTGTCGCTGGAGGACTGGGACTGGCAGATCGCAATCAATCTGATGGGTGTGGTCAAGGGCTGCAAGGCCTTCCTGCCATTGGTGCAGAAGAGCCAGGGCAAGATCATCAATATCGCCTCTATGGCGGCGTTGATGCAGGCGCCAGGAATGAGCAACTACAACGTGGCCAAGGCCGGCGTAGTGGCGTTGTCCGAGAGCCTGCTGGTGGAGTTGAGGCAGCAGGAAGTCGGGGTTCATGTGGTCTGCCCGTCATTCTTCCAGACCAATCTGATGGATTCCTATCGCGGTCCGACGCCCAACATGAAAGCGCAGATCAGCAAGCTGCTCGAAGCGTCGCCTATTTCTGCTGCGGACATTGCCGACTACATCTACCGTCAGGTCGCTGAGGGCGTGTTCATGATCCTGCCGCACGAGGAAGGGCGGATGGCCTGGAAGGTCAAGCAACAGAATCCACAGGCGATCTATGACGAGATGGCGCTGCTGGCAGAGAAGAAACGTAGCAAACGCAAAACCTGACCGACCAGTCCGTTTTGCTTGCCCTGATCCAGGGGCGGGAGTAGGGTTGCCGGTCCTACCCAGTCTGCCTCTGGACTCACCGTGAAAAACCCGTCTCGCTGGCTACTCATGCTGGCTCTCGTGCTGGCCGCAATCAACCTTCGACCCGGCATTACCTCGTTCGCACCGCTGATCGAGCGCATCGCCGAGGAGCTGAGTCTCAGCCGCAGCGTCATTAGCCTCACCACCGCGTTGCCAGTACTGCTGATGGGGCTGTTGGCGCCGCTGGCACCCCGTCTGGCCGTGCGCTTCGGTTTGGAACGCACCATCAGCCTGTGCCTTGGCTTGATCGGTCTGGCGCTGTTGCTGCGTCTGTTTGGTAGAAGTGCACCGGTGTTGATTGGCACCGCCGCCATGGTGGGCGCGGGCATCGCGGTTGCCGGGCCGCTGTTGTCGGGCTTCATCAAGCGTTATTTCCTCGAGCAGATGGGCAAGACGGCCGCCTACTATTCCTTGAGCATGGCCGTTGGCGGCACCGTCGGTGTGGTAGTTACCGCACCTGCGGCCGAGCTGCTGGGCCAGCGCTGGACCTGGGGCCTGGCGTTATGGGCGATCCCTGCAATGCTGGCGTTACTGATCTGGTGGCGTTTGCCGAACCAGCCGGAACCGGCGGTCGAGAGCAGCGCTGGTCTGCCGTGGCGCGAGCCGCGCGCCTGGTTGGTAAGCATCTACTTCGCGCTGCAGGCCGGTCTGTTCTACGCGCTGGCGACCTGGCTGGTAGCGCGTTACCACGAGGCTGGCTTCAGCCTCTTGCAGAGCAACGCCTTCTTCAGCGGTTTCATGCTGATCGGTTTACCCAGCGCATTCATCATGCCGTGGCTGGCCCAGCGCTTCGGTCGGCGGCACCTGCTGATGTCTTGTTGCGGCGTGCTGGCAACGGTCTGTCTGCTGGTCATCGCCAGGCTTCCGCAGGTCAATCCATTACTGATATGCATGTTGTTGGGCGTAGCCTTGAACGGCACATTTTCCATGTCGCTGGTTTTGCCGATGTACGAAGCGAGCACACCGCTTGCGGTTAGCCGCTTGACGGCAATGATGCTCTGCACCGGTTATTGCCTGGCCTGTTTCACGCCGGTGCTGACCGGGTTGGGGCGAGATATCGCCGGCGACTATCGTGAACCCTTCTTCGTGCTTGCAACCATGTCTGCGGTGATGTCGCTGCTCGCTTTGCGGTTGGCGCCCCGTCGCGATCTGGCTGCAGCGAGCGATCTCTGAAGCCACTCCACTGGCTTTAGGATGTGGCCTGCGTCACCTCTGCGGCTTGTGCCTGATATTGGCTGCGCGGGGCGCTGGAAGGCTGAGCGGATTTGGTCGAACATGGCGGACTTTCGCCTGGAGTGTTTCTGTGGAGCCGGAATCCATCGTCTACGGCAGCATCCGCGACTGGCCTTCTGCCGACGCCGATCAGTGTCGCCTGCGCCGCGCGGTCAACCGCCGTGCGCTCTACAGCCTGCCGCAAGGCGAGGGTTGGCCTTTTCTCGGAAGAGAGATGTTCTCCTGCTGCATGGACGAAGGCGTGTATCAGACACAGGTCATTCACTTCGGCGCCAGTTACCGCGCGGTCGAATATGAGTGGGCGCTCTGGGTAAGTCATTTCGAGGCGCTGCTGAACGAACTCTACTGGACCAGCGCCGTGGTCCATCTGGAGACCGAGCTCAGTGGAATTCATACCTTCCGCTGGGAAACCGAAAGCGGCTCCCACAGCCCGCATCAGCGCGATCTGCGCATGCGCTGCGCCTGGGAGCGTGACGGTGGCGTGCTTAGCTGAGGCTAGTCGTCCAGCCATTCCTTCGGTACGTCGCGCCTGAGCGCCAACTGGCACTGCTGATGATCAACGTCGAACACGATGACTGCGGTGCCTTTGCGCAGTGCCTGGCGTACCCGTTCAACGCGGGTTTCCAGCGGCGTCTCGTCGCCATTATCGGTGCCCTCGCGGGTCACGAAATCTTCGATGAGACGGGTCAGGGTGTCAGGTTCGAGCTGGTCGTAAGGGATGAGCATCGGTGTCGGATCAGGTGGGATGGTGCAGGTCGGGTTCGTTGATCGGTGCGTTGAGGAACCGATCCAGGTAAGCATACAGCTGCTCGCTGTCTAGCGGCTTGCCAATGAAGTCATCCATGCCGGCCTCGCTGCCAGCGCGGCGATGCTCGTCCAGCACGTGGGCGGTCAAGGCGATGATCGGCACCGGCCTCAGCTGCAATTGCGCCTCGAGTCGGCGGATCTGTCGGCTGGCCTCGAAGCCATCCATCTCGGGCATCTCGCAATCCATCAGAATCAACTGCACCGCGGATGGGTTCTTGCTGTATGCATTGATCGCCTTGCGCCCGTTGTCGGCAACCATGACCTCGTAGCCCCGTTTGCGCAGCAGGCTGGACACCACCATCTGACTGACCGGATTGTCCTCGACAACCAGGATGAGAGGTTTGGGACCTGGCAGATTTTCAGCACCTGGCGTTGCACCGTTATCAGGCGTACGGGTTGTTTGATGAAGGCGATGCAGCGCTTCGCGTAGTGGGCCGAGCAGCAGCGGCAACGGCAAGTTGGCCAGGCGTAGCGATGACGATACCGGTGAGGGTTCGCTTTGTGGCGGGTAGAGCAGCAGCACCTGCTGATTCGGTTCGAGCTGGTCGGCCACGGCGTTGAGCCAAGCCTGAGGTTGGCCGGGCCATGGCGCCATGATCACCAGCAGTGGGGTTGAAGCTTGCTCATCGAGATAACGCCGCAGTCGTTGTGGCTCCTCGCAGCGGACGATTCGCATGCCCCAGCGATGCAGCAGGTTGCCTATCGCGTCCAGCGCACAGATATCCTTGGATGCGATTACGGCGGTTCGGCCCTCGAGTAGGGCTGTGAGTGGGTCGAGGTTGCCGCTCGCTTCGCGCAGCGGAATATCGAAACTGAACTGGCTGCCCTGGCCGGGGGTGCTCTGCACATCGATCTGGCCACCCATCATTTCCACCAGCTCTTTGCTGATGACCAACCCCAGGCCGCTGCCACCATAGCGCCGCGTGGTGCTGGAATCGCCCTGAGCGAAGGATTCGAATAGCTGCGCCAGAACTTCCGCGCGCATGCCGATGCCGCTATCGGTGATCGAGAAAACCAGGCTTCGACCGTCTTCCGGGCCCTGGCAAATGACCTTCAGCACTACGCCGCCCTGCTCGGTGAATTTCAACGAATTGCTGAGCAGGTTCATCAGGATTTGCTTGAGGCGGGTCGGGTCGCCACGCAGGCGGCGCGGCACACCCGGCGCGAGGCTGAGATGTAGGCTCAACTGCTTATGCAGCGCCTGGGCCGTGAACAGGCTGATGGTCTCGGAGACCAGCGCTTCGAGGTCGTACTCGATGTCTTCCAGGACCAGCTTGCCAGCGCCGATCCGCGCATAGTCGAGAATGTCGTTGATGACCGTCATCAGCGAGTTGCTGGAGCTGGACACAGTATCAAGATAGAAACGCTGGTTACGATCCAGCGGGGTTTCACGCAGCAATTGCAGCATGCCCAATACGCCATTCAACGGCGTGCGAATTTCATGGCTCATTTTCGCCAGGAAGCGGCTCTTAGCCTGGTTCTCGCTTTCTGCCCGCTCGGCTGCCTGGCGTGAACGGAAGCCTTCTTCCTTGAGCAGGTTGATACGATCGGCGAGCCCGATCGACAGGGTGATCAACTCGAAGGCAATACCGGCTTTAACGATCGAGGCGCCATACAGGCCCAGCAGGTTGAACCCCAGGGAGCCGGCTGTGACGATGACGAAAGTCGCGAGCAGCACGCCCCAGGCCAAGGTGTAGTACAGGCCATAACGCACACCGCGGCTCCAGACGAAAGCGCCGGTCAGCAGTAGGCCGATAGACGAGCTGATGACCATCACGCTGGCGAGTACGCTCCAGACCTGGGTTTCCAGAACGAAGCCGGACAGCAGCGCGCCCGCCGACAGCAGCAGCGCCACCCGGAGGGTGAAGTCCAGTCGCGGAAAATACTCGCGGGTATGCAGAAAGTGGCGGCTGAACTGCACTGCGATCAGGCAATGGCTGAGCATCAGCGCGTAAATGCCCAACGCGACCACCCCGCCTGCATCGTTCAGCCACTTGACCAGCAAGCCGTCGAAGCTGAGCGCAAACAGGCCCACGTTGACGTTGTAGATCAGATACCAGAAATAGGCCGGCTCACGCAGCGAGAAGAACAGGAAGAGGTTGTAGCAGAACATCGCAAACAGCACGCCATAAAACGCACCGGACAAGCCCATCGTGTCCTCGGCTGCTTCGGCGTTGGCGGCATAGGTGCTGAAATACAGGGGTACATAGAGGGTGCTGGTGCTTTCCACACGCAGCAGCAAGGTCGAGGTGCCGGGCTCCAGCGCTAGAGGGAACCAGAAGTTGCTGACCTTGACCGCGCGCTTGTCGAACGGATGGGTGTCGCCAGAACGCTGCTGGCTGATACGCCCGTCCGGATGATGCAGATACAACTGGATATCGTCGAGTAGCGGATAGTTGATCTCGACGAAACCGCCGATGGGGTCGTTCAACTGATTGTTCAACTCGACCCGGAACCACCAGACCGATTCGTTCTTGCCCTTGTTGGGATGCACGCCAGACACAGGCTCGAAGATCTTTTCGGGCAGCTCGAAAACCTCGCTCACGCTCAGCTCGGCGGCCGGGTCTCGCAGAAAGTAGCTCCAGCTCCCCAGCGCCTGGCGGAAATGCTGAGAGTCCACCGGTACGGGCTCGAACGCCGATACCGGAGCGGTCAGGCAAACTAGTAGGACGGCCAGAAAAAGACGCGACAGCATGTTATTGACCCAAGGCGTGCGCACCCGCAAACGCAGTTTCCAGTCGCGCGAAGGGCAAAAGCTGCTCGCTTCACGCCAGACTGGCCAAGCATTCATATGATTTAGAGGTTGGCGACTTTGCCCGGATCAACGCCGCCTCGCAATCGGCAATTGCGTCAAGTTGGCGGCGCATCATGAAACGTTACGATCTGTCAGACGAATCATCAGTTTGCTTGTCGAAGATTGAATCGACTGGTGGCACCCGCGTGTCGTTTTCCATTTGGGTCACGTGTTCGAGTTGATGACTGAAGTTTTCCAGCGAGTCTTGGCCGGCATGGGCGTCACTGGTGAACACTGGCGGGCTCAGCAAATAGGCCGAAATCAAACGACTCATGGCGGCCAGGCTGTCGATATGGGTGCGCTCATAGCCGTGTGTCGCGTCGCAGCCAAACGCAAGCAAAGCTGTGCGGATATCGTGACCGGCAGCGATCGCCGACTGCGCATCGCTGTGGTAGTAACGGAACAGGTCACGCCGAACCGGAACGTCGTTGCCTTCTGCCAGTTTGAGCAGATGCCGCGACAGGTGGAAATCGTAAGGCCCACCCGAATCCTGCATAGCCACGGTGACCGCGTGCTCGCTGGATTCCTGCCCCTTGGCGGTCGGCGCGATGTCGATGCCGACGAACTCACTGACATCCCAGGGCAGGGCGCCCGCCGCGCCAGAACCGGTTTCCTCGGTGATGGTAAATAGCGGATGGCAATCGATCGGTGGTTCGCGGCCGCTTTCGACCACGGCTTTGAGCGACGCCAGCAAAGCTGCCACGCCGGCCTTGTCATCCAGGTGGCGCGAGCTGATGTAACCGCTGTCGGTGAACTCGGGCATCGGATCGAACGCGACGAAATCGCCCACATTGATGCCTAGCGCGAGGGTGTCGGCGCGGCTCGTGGTGTAGCCGTCCAGGCGCAGCTCGACATGGTTCCAACTGATCGGCATTTCGTCGACTGCGGTATTGAATGCATGCCCCGAGGCCAGCAAAGGCAGCACGCTGCCGCGTACCACGCCGGTGTCAGTGAACACGCTGACACGGCTACCTTCGGCAAAGCGGCTCGACCAGCAACCCACTGGGGACAAACCGAGTCGGCCATTGTCCTGGATTTCCCGGACGCTGGCCCCGATGGTGTCCAGGTGCGCGGCGATGGCGCGATCCGGACTGTCGCGGCGGCCTTTGAGCGTGGCGCGGATGGTTCCGCGACGGGTCAGTTCGAAGGGAATACCAAGCTCCTGCAGCCGCTCCGCCACATATCGAACGATTGTGTCGGTGAAGCCGGTGGGGCTCGGAATGGCGAGCATCTCCAGCAGCACGCGCTGCAGATAGTTGAGGTCCGGTTCTGGAAGCTTGGCCGTCATGATCATTCCTTAGCGGCGAAAAACAGGCTGCCGCCACGTGAGTGAGTGAAGTTGAGTTGCGGTAGCACCGCAAGCGAAGCGGCTAGGCCGTTCCGATACCTGCGGGTATCGGAACCCGGCCTGGTGCCCCCTAATGGGTGCCGTAGCTGAGTGGAAAGAGCAGGTCGACAAAACGCTCGGCGGTGGGCTGGGGATGGTGATTGGCCAGGCCGACCCGTTCGTTCGCTTCGATGAAGACGTACTCGGGCTGGTCCGCCGCATGCACCAGCAGGTCCAGGCCAACCACCGGGATATCCAGGGCGCGGGCGGCCCTAACTGCAGCGTCGATCAGCTCGGGATGCAACTGATCGGTCACATCATCGAGCGTGCCACCGGTGTGCAGGTTGGCAGTTCGGCGAACGGCCAGATATTCACCGCGCGGCAGCACGCTGTCATAGTCGAAGCCGGCTTCGCTCAGGCAGCGCTGTGTCTCTTCATCCATGGGAATACGGCTTTCACCGGCGGTCGCAGCCTGGCGGCGCCGGCTTTGGGTCTCGATCAATTGGCGAATGCTGTGTCTGCCGTCACCCACCACTTCGGCCGGACGGCGGATCGCCGCAGCCACGACTTCATAGCCAATCACGACGATGCGCAGGTCTAGCCCGGGATGAAAGCTTTCCAGCAACACGCGCTGGTCGAATTGACGTGCACGTACGATCGCTTCTTCAATGGCCTGACTGCTGCGCAGGTCAACCGAGACACCTTGTCCCTGTTCACCATCGAGTGGCTTGACCACTACGCCGCCATGTTGTTCGAGGAACGCCGCGTTGTCCTCGGTCGATCCGGCCAGTTGCTGGGCAGGCAGTTTAAGCCCGGCGCGCGCGAGGGTACGGTGAGTCAGGCTCTTGTCCTGGCACAAGGTCATGCTCACCGCTGAGGTGAGGTCCGACAGCGACTCGCGGCAGCGTACCCTTCGGCCGCCCTGGGTCAGGGTGAACAGGCCCGCTTCGGCGTCGTCGATGGTGATTTCGATGCCGCGGCGGCGTGCCTCGTCGATGATGATCCTGGCGTAAGGATTCAGCTCGGCTTCCGGCCCTGGGCCAAGAAACAGTGGCTGATTGAAGGTGTTCTTGCGCTTGACCGTGAAGGTTTGCAGATCGCGGAAGCCGAGCTTGGCGTACAGCGCCTTGGCTTGCTTGTTGTCATGCAGGACCGACAAATCCAGATAGGCCAGCCCGCGGCCCATGTAGTGTTCGATCAGATGACGGACCAGTGCTTCGCCAACGCCAGGGCGCGTGCACTTTGGTGCAACCGCCAGACACCAGAGGCTGGAGCCGTTCTCCGGGTCGTTGAAGGCCTTGTGGTGGTTGATCCCCATGACGCTGCCGATGATCTCGCCGGAGTCGTCGTCTTCGGCCAGCCAGTAAACCGGGCCGCCTTGCTCCCGCGGAGTGCACAGCTCCGGGTTGACCGGCAGCATGTGGCGCGACTGGTACAGGCAATTGATCGCCTTCCAGTCCTCTTCACTCTGCGCGCGACGAATGCCGAAGCCGCGGAAGCTCCGGCGCGCCGGGCGGTAATCGGAGAACCAGATCCGCGATGTGTCCGATGGATCGAGGAACAGCTGCTGCGGCGCATAGGCGAGCACCTGATGCGGCGCGGCAACGTACAGCGCAATGTCCCGCTCCCCGGCCTGTTCGTGGAGCAGGTCGGCCGCGAGCTTTTCGGGGTCCGAATAGGTGTGGCCAATCAGGATGCGGCCCCAGCCGCAGTGTAGCGTCACGGGTGCGCGGGGTTCCTCCTGGCCGTCCTCGGCGAGTCGCTGCTGCAGGCGTTCGTAAGTGGGTGTCTGGCCGCGCAACAGCCGCTGTCCATAGGCTTGAGACTTCTGCATGGTACGTTCCTTGGAGCTGGTCATGACGTCAGAGCGGTTGCCGCATCAGTCGGCTTGGGCGCCGTGCCGTCATGATCGGGTTCTTAGAGGCCTTGTTCGCTCAACCATAGATTGACCGCTGCCAGCTGCCACAATTTCGAGCCGCGCAGCGGCGTCAGTTGCCCCTCGGGGTCGTCGAACAACTGGTCCAGCATGGCCGGGTTGTACAGCCCGCGGTCCTGGCTCGGATCGGTCAGCAGCTCGCGCACCCAGCTCAGCGTGTCGCCCTCTAGATGCTTGAGTCCTGGTACTGGGAAGTAGCCTTTTGGACGGTCGATAACCGCTGCTGGAATGACTTTGCGTGCGGCTTCCTTGAGCACGTATTTACCGCCGTCCGGCAGCTTGTATCTGGCCGGGATTCGCGCTGACAGCTCGGCCACGTTGTGGTCGAGAAACGGCACTCGAGCCTCGAGGCCCCAGGCCATGGTCATGTTGTCGACGCGTTTGACCGGGTCGTCTACCAGCATCACCGTGCTGTCGATTCGCAGGGCTTTGTCGACAGCCGCATCGGCGCCGGGTTGGGCGAAGTGCTGACGTACGAAGTCGCCGGAGAAGTCGCCTTTGACCCACTGCTGCTGCATGGTGTCGGCGTACTCCTCGAAGCTGCGGTCGCGGAACGCGTTGAGATAGGCCTCGAGCGGGTCCGCGGCGCCATCTACTTGCGGATACCAGTGGTAGCCGGCAAACAGTTCATCGGCGCCCTGGCCGCTCTGCACCACCTTGCAGTGCTTGGAGACTTCCCGCGAGAGCAGGTAGAACGCGATGCAATCGTGGCTGACCATCGGTTCGCTCATGGCACGGAAGGCGGCGGGCAGCTGTTCGAGGATTTCCTTTTCCTGAATGCGCAGCTGGTGATGGCGGGTCCCGTAATGCTGCGCGATCAGATCCGAATACTTGAACTCGTCGCCGCGCTCGCCGCCAGCATCCTGAAACCCGATGGAGAAGGTCTGCAGGTTATCCCCAGCTCCCGCTTCGCGAAGCAGGCCGACCAGCAGGCTGGAATCGACGCCACCGGACAGCAGAACGCCCACGTCGACAGCCGCGCGATGACGCAGCGCGACCGACTCACGCAAGGTCGTCAGGGTGCGCTCTTGCCAGTCTTCGAAGCTGTAGCCCTGCTCCTCTTCAGATGCGCCGAACTCCAGCGTCCACCAGCGGTGTTGGCTGGTTTTGCCGCTGGTGTCGACGCGCATGAATGTACCGGGCGGCAACTTCTCGATGCCTGCGATCAGGGTATCCGGAGCCGGCACGACAGCATGGAAGCTCATGTAGTGATTCAGAGCCACCGGGTTCAGCACACCCGCAATGTCGCCGCCCTTGAGCAGCGCCGGTAGCGTGGAAGCAAAGCGCAGGCGCTCACCGGTGCGTGACAGATAGAGCGGCTTGATACCGAGGCGATCACGCGCGATGAACAGCTCTTGCACGTCTCGCTGCCAGATGGCGAAGGCGAACATGCCATTTAGTCGCGGGAGCAAGGCTTCGCCCCAGGCATGAAAGCCCTTGAGCAAGACCTCGGTGTCACCCTCGGAAAAGAAGCGATAACCCAGCGCCTCGAGCTCGGCTCGTAATTCGGGATAGTTGTAGATAGCGCCGTTGAACACCATGGACAGGCCGAGCGCCGAGTCGACCATCGGCTGGCCCGAGGCCTCGCACAGGTCCATGATTTTCAGGCGTCGATGACCCAGCGCAAGCGGGCCTTGGCTATTGAAACCGCATGCGTCTGGGCCGCGAGCAGTCAGGGATTGGGTGATGCGTTCAACTGCGGCCAGATCGGCCGGTTGATTATCGAAGCGAAGTTCGCCAGCTATGCCACACATAAGATCCTTACCGGTTTTGCCGTTGGGGATTGTGACCGGCACGCAAAGCGCGAAGTTCAGGCTTTCGGACGGCATGTACGGGTCTGGAGCGCCGTTCCCGGTGCGTATCGAGCCTTGCCTGGGCTGAACCGCGCCGGCGCGGCGGGTTCGATTTTTGACGAACTGACCGCCGTTAACTCAAATCCAGGCGGCAGGGAACGGCATGCGTCATTCAAGACGGCCCGCGGTCGCAACGGACCGCAGGCGGGGCTCGCGCGTTTCTCTAGGCGGCGTTAGATGCGAAATCCTTCGACGATATGCTCGGCCAGGGTTTCGCTGACCTGTGACTGATTGCGCTCGTTGCGAAGCAGGACAATGCTGCACGACGGCAGCTCCGGCATACCCTCGGCTTCTCCCAGCAAGCGCATGTCGGCGGTCACCAGACTCTGCAGCTGCGCGGTCACCGCGAGGCCTGCGTTGGTCACCGCCATCAGCGCCGAGAGACTCGGGCTGGTATAGGCGACCCGGTAGGGGATATCCAGGCTGTCCAGCGCATTACAGGCCCATGCCCGACAGAAGCAGTCGGTATTGAACATGGCCAATGGCATGGGCCGTTGTTCATGAGCATTGAAGCCCGGTGCTTCGGCCCAGACGAAGCGTTCGCGGCGCAGCATTTGGCCAATCTCGGTCCCCGGCTCACGGGTGACGATTGAAAGATCCAGGTCGCGCCGATGCAGCAGCTGATAGGACGGTTCGCAATGCACTTCAACCTGCACCAGCGGATAAGCCTGGGCGAAGCGCGAGAGAATGCCCGGCAGGAAGCGCATTACGTAATCGTCCGGGGTGCCGATGCGCACCGAGCCGACCATGTGCGGTTCGCGCAGGGTCGTTAGCACTTCGCCATGCAGCTTGAGAATCCTGCGCGCGTAACCGAGCAGGATCTGGCCCTCTGCGGTGAGCTTGACCTGGCGCCCGTCGCGCTCGAAGACCGAACGTTGCAGCACGTCTTCTTCCAGGCGCTTCATCTGCATGCTGATCGCCGATTGCGTGCGATTGACGGCTTCCGCTGCACGGGTAAAACCGCCGTGGTCGGCAATCGCCACAAAGCTGCGCAGCAGTTCGGCATCGATACTGGGGTAATTGGCCATTCATCAATCTCAGAGATGTACATCATCACAAACATTCGTTGGATTGATCATAAGCTTCGCAGGAAACTGACGCCATCCCACTCGGAGGTACGTCAGATGAAAAGCCATGCTGAGTTCATTCAACCATGCGCCAGGAGCACAATTCCCCATTTCTCGCTCGCAGCGATGCTACGTGCGGCCTGGCAGCAGCTGCGTCGCTGGAACTCGCTATATCGCCAGCGTCAGCAGCTCGCCTCCTTGAGTGACGAAATGCTCAAGGACATCGGATTAAGCCGGGCCGATATCGAATCCGAAACCATCCGCCCGTTTTGGGACGAACCGTTTCGTCGGTGCTAACGCTGCGTGACCTGTTCGAACGCGCTTGCCAGACGTTACGGGCGCAGGGGAATGCCGTCAGTCGGTTCGGCGAATGAGTTTGCGCAGCAGGAATCGATTGGGATGGCAGGCTTCGGCGATGGCGCGCGGCACGGGCAACGGTTCGCCGTTCAGCCACGCGGCGAGCAACTCGCCTGACAGTGGCGCGCTAATCAGGCCGCGTGAGCCGTGGGCGGTATTGACGTACAAGCCATCAAGCCACGGACACGGCTCATCGGGTATCTGGCGAGCGTCCTTTGCCAGCACGGCATAGGCCTCGGCGAAACGCTCCGGATCGGCCAGCGCGCCGATGATGGGTAGATAATCCGGGCTGGTGCAGCGAAACGCGACACGACCATGCAACTGGCCCACGTCGCAGGTGTCAGCTTCGAGGCGCCGGTGCAGATCGCCGGAAATCTCCTTGAGCATGTCGAGATTCGAATGATGCTCCGCTGCGCTCGGCGCCGGATCGGTCTCGGCAAAATTGAAGCTGGCACCCAGCGTATGCTGCCCCTCGCGCGGCGGGGCGACATAACCCTTCGCACACAGCACGGTACGCAACGCGGAACTTGCTTCGGTCGCCGGCAGAGCACTGATCTGCCCGCGAATCCGCTTGAGCGGTAGCCAGGCGCTTTGGCTGAACTGCGCTGTGTCGGCGGCGCCGGCCAGAATCACCACCGGCGCTTCGGCCAGCAACTCGTCACCGGCCAGCGCCTGCCACTGCTCACCGGTGCGGCGCAGTTCGAGCGGCTGCTGGTGGCGAAGCAGCTTGATGGCGGGGTGCTTGATTAGCCAGCGACACAGCGCCGGCGGGTGCGCCCAACCGGCGTCCGGATAAAACAGCCCGCCATGCTCCAGCGCTACGCCTGCCAGCCGCTCGGCTTCCTCGTGCGGCACAGCACGCAGGAGACTGGGCGGGAAGGCGTCGGACAGTGCCGATTGGCGGACGATTTCCTTGTCATCGAAGGCAAGCTGCAGCACGCCGCAGGCGTCCCAGTCCTGTCCGTGCTGCAGGTTATGCAACAGCCGACGGGTGTAACCAAAGCCACCGGCGACCAGCTGCGAAAGCGCGGTGCCGTGGGCTGATAGCTTCAAATAGAGCACGCCCTGCGGGTTGCCAGAGCCCTCCTGGGCGACATCGTCGTGCCGTTCCAGTAATGCCACTTGCCAGCCCCGCGCCGCCAGGCTGGCTGCGCTGGCACAACCCGCCAGGCCAGCACCGATGACCAGCGCCTTGCGCTGCGCCGGTTTATGCGAAGGGCGGGCGAACCAGGGGCTTGGCGAGGAATCTGGTGACGCAGCAAGCTGGCCTTGCAGGTTTTCCCATTTGTGCCCGAGACCGGGAATCCGCTTGACCTCGAAACCCGCCTCCTTGAGTGCGCGGCGTACGCTGCCGGCACTGCTGAAAGTCGCCAAAGTCGCATCTGGAGCCGACAGCCGCGCCACCTGCTCGAACAACTCCGGCTGCCACATGTCTGGGTTTTTCGGCGGTGCGAAGCCGTCGAGAAACCAGGCATCTACGCGCGCATCCAGCTCTTTGAGCCTGTCGAGCGCATCGCCAACCAGTAGCGTCAGCGTCACCCGGCCGAAGCGAAATTGCTGGAACCCCGGGTTGATCGCCACATACTGGTCCAGCAACTGCCGCGCCTGGACCTGCAATTGCGGCCATAAAGCCAGGGCACGCTCTAAATCGTCGCGCGTGAGCGGGTGCTTTTCAACGCTGACGAAATGCAGGAAGCCCGTGTCAGGCGCAGTGCGATCGAACAACGCCCAGGCGCAAAGGAAGCTGAGCCCGGTACCAAAGCCCGTTTCGCCAATCACCAGGCGCTCGCCGGCGTGGAGAGCGGCGAAACGCTCGGCTAGTCGATTGGGTTCCAGAAATACATGGGTGGTTTCGGCCATGCCCGAACCGCGGGAGAAATACACGTCGCCATACTGCCGGGATTGCGGTTGGCCGTTCTCGTCCCAGTCGAGTTCGGCATGCTGAAAACCGGTGGAGATCGGGGCGGGCATCGACGTTTCCTGCGGTAAAAGATCGCGATTCTAGCAGCCGAGCGAAACCTGCTGCGGGCGCGCTTTGTCGCATCGATAAGCGTGCACGCCTGAACCAGCGCTGACCGGGGGCGCTGCATCGATACTGCAGCCGCGTTGGCCTGCTAGGGTTCATCACAGCATCCTTTCCTGGAGTTCACATGTTCGAGTCTGCCGAAATCGGTCACACCATCGACAAGGACACCTACAACACAGAAGTGCCCGCTCTGCGCGAAGCGCTGCTGCTGGCGCAGTACCGCCTCCGGGAGCAGGCACGGTTTCCCATTCTGATCCTCATCAATGGCATCGAGGGCGCCGGAAAAGGCGAGACGATCAAGCTGCTCAACGAATGGATGGACCCACGCCTGATCCGTGTAGACAGCTTTGACGTGCCGACCGATGAAGAGCTCTCGCATCCGCCAGCGTGGCGCTACTGGAGACGACTCCCGCCCAAAGGCCAGACCGGAATCTTCTTCGGTAACTGGTACAGCAAGATGCTGGAAGACAGGGTGCATGGTCGCATCAAGAAGGCCGATCTCGAATTGGCTATCGATCGTGCCCAACGCTTCGAGCGGATGCTCTGTGCCGAGGGCATGCTGATCTTCAAGTTCTGGTTTCATTTGTCCAAGGACCGCATGTTGCAGCGCCTCGAATCGCTCAAGGATGATCCGTTGCACAGCTGGCGCATCAGCCCGCTGGACTGGCAGCAGTCCAAGACCTATGACAAGTTCGTGCGTCATGGTGAGCTCATCCTGCGCCGGAGCAGCCGAGACTTCGCCCCCTGGTACGTGATCGAGGGCTATGACGAGCGATATCGCAGCCTCACCGCCGGCCGTTTACTACTCGAAGGGCTGAATGCCGCACTCGACGCGGCCGATAGTCAGCCCTCGCAACCGCACACTGCGTCGGTCGAGCTGAACCTGGATCGACTGAGTCTGCTCGGCAGCCTGGACCTTAATCAGGCGCTCAGCAAGGACGATTACAAGGCGCAGTTGGGGCAGGAGCAGGCACGCCTGTCTGAGCTGCTACGCGATCCGCGCCTGCGCAAGCGGGGCGTGTTGGCGCTATTCGAAGGTCACGACGCGGCGGGTAAGGGCAGCGCCATTCGGCGCATCACCGATGCACTGGACCCTCGCCTGTACCGCATCGTGCAGATCGCGGCGCCCAGCGAAGATGAACTGGCGCAGCCGTGGCTCTGGCGCTTCTGGCGCAATGTGCCGGCGCGCGGCCAGTTCACGATCTTCGACAGGTCTTGGTACGGCCGGGTGCTGGTCGAGCGGGTCGAGGGCTTTTGCTCGCCGGATGAATGGCTGCGTGCCTATACCGAGATCAATGAGTTCGAAGAGCAGCTGGTCGATGCCGGCGTGGTCGTGGTCAAGTTCTGGCTGTCGATTGACAAGGACACGCAAATGGCGCGTTTTCAAGAGCGCGAGAACACGCCGCACAAGCGTTTCAAGATCACCGAGGAAGACTGGCGTAACCGCGAAAAGTGGGACAACTACGGTCATGCGGTGGCGGACATGGTCGACCGTACCAGCACCGAAATCGCGCCCTGGACGCTTGTCGAAGCCAACGACAAGCGCTTCGCACGAGTCAAGGTGTTGCGCACGCTCAATGACGCGCTGGAGGCTGCGATCAGCTGAATGACCAGGGGAGGCAGACAATGGCCGGCCATATCCCTGCTGAATGGTCGTCGCCTTTGGCAATCGGCCGGAACTATGCTCGACCCATCTTCAACAGGCCGGCCGCCCACGTCGTGACCGCCCAACCATTCGAGGTATGCCATGCGTGAAGTAGTGATCGTCGACAGCGTCCGGACCGGCCTGGCCAAGTCCTTCCGCGGCAAGTTCAACATGACCCGTCCCGATGACATGGCGGCGCATTGCGTCAATGCGCTGCTGCTGCGTAACGACTTGGATCCCAAGCTGGTCGAGGACTGCATCGTCGGCGCCGGCTCCAACGAAGGTGCGCAGGGCTACAACATCGGACGTAACGTGGCGGTGCTGTCGAACCTGGGCATCCAGTGCGCAGGCATGACGCTCAATCGCTTCTGCTCGTCCGGCCTGCAATCGATCGCCATCGCGGCCAACCAGATTGCCTCAGGCTGCAGCGACATCATCGTCGCCGGCGGAGTCGAATCGATCACCATGACGGCCAAGAGCAAGAACACCGACAACCTGTTCAACCCGATCCTGCAGGAGCGGGTGCCCGGTCTCTATCACAGCATGGGCCAGACCGCCGAAATGGTCGCGCGCCGCTACAACGTGACCCGCGAACAACAGGATCAGTACTCGCTGCAGAGTCAGCAGCGCACCGCACGTGCCCAGGCCGAAGGGCTGTTCCAGGACGAAATCGTGCCGATGAACGTCCGCTATTTCACCGAAGACAAGGCCACCGGCGAGCGCACCGAACATGAAGGCGTGGTTGATCGCGACGATTGCAACCGTCCCGAGACGACGCTGGAGAACCTCTCGTCGCTCAAGCCTGTGTTCGCCGATGACGGCTCTGTCACCGCTGGCAACGCGTCGCAGTTGTCCGACGGTGCCTCGATGACGCTGGTGATGAGCCTGGACAAGGCGTTGGAGCTGGGTCTGAAGCCGCGCGCCTATTTCCGTGGTTTCACTGTCGCGGGTTGCGAGCCGGACGAGATGGGCATCGGTCCGGTGTTCTCGGTGCCGCGTCTGCTTCAGGCGCGTGGCCTGCAAGTCAGCGACATCGATCTCTGGGAGCTCAACGAAGCCTTCGCTTCGCAGTGCCTCTATTGCCGCGACACGCTCGGTATCGACAACGAGAAGTTCAACGTCAACGGCGGCTCGATCTCCATCGGTCACCCCTTCGGCATGACCGGCTCACGCACCGCGGGTCACCTGATTCGCGAACTGCAGCGCCGCAACCAGCGCTACGGCGTGGTGACCATGTGTGTCGGTGGCGGCATGGGGGCATCGGGGCTGTTCGAAGCCGTGCGCTGAGGCTGTCAGGTAAATAAAAACCCGCGCCTGGCGCGGGTTTTTTATTGCTGCTGTCTGGGTGAATGCTGATATCGGCTGTCAGCAAGGTCGACGTACTGCTGAGCTCTAGGGTGAGCTTAGCCCACCACCCCGCGAGCAGGGCCGCACGTCGGTTCAGCTGCGACTGGACTCCAACATGGTTTCCGGCCGGACCCACTGATCGAATTGTTGATCCGTCAGATATCCGAGCTCTAGCGCCGCTGCGCGCAGAGTTGTGCCCTCGCCATAGGCCTTCTTGGCGATTTCGGCTGCCTTGTCGTAACCGATATGTGGGTTCAGCGCGGTCACCAGCATCAGCCCCCTTTCAAGGTGCTCGGCCATACGCCCGGCGTCCGGCTCCAGGCCAACGATGCAGTGGGTGTTGAAGTTACGGCAACCGTCGGCCAACAGCCGGATCGATTCAAGCATGTTGTGCACGATCACCGGCTTGAACACATTGAGCTGGAGATGGCCTTGGCTGGCAGCGAAGCCGACGGTGACGTCGTTGCCCATGACCTGACAGGCGAGCATGGACAATGCCTCGCACTGGGTCGGGTTGACCTTGCCCGGCATGATTGAGCTGCCCGGCTCGTTGGCCGGCAAACGCACCTCGGCGAATCCACCGCGCGGGCCTGAGCCCAGCAGGCGCAGGTCATTGGCGATCTTCATCAGGGCAGTCGCCAGTGTCTTCAGAGCGCCGGAGAGCGCTACCAGCGGCTCGTGGCCGGAGAGGGCAGCAAATTTGTTCGGCGCGGAGACAAACGGAAGGCCGGATAGCGCCGCCAGTTCAGCCGCAATCGCCTCGGCGAAGCCGTGCGGAGCGTTCAGCCCTGTGCCCACTGCGGTGCCGCCCTGGGCCAGCTCGTAGACGGCGGGCTGGGCATGGCGGATCGCCTGTTCGGCGATGTCCAGCTGTGCGACGAAGGCCGACAACTCCTGGCCAAACGTCACCGGCGTGGCATCCATCATGTGGGTGCGTCCGGTCTTCACCAGCCCGCCATGGCGGGGGGGGGGGGGGG
>NZ_AGSX01000129.1 GCF_000235745.1 Stutzerimonas stutzeri SDM-LAC
GTTCCCTCGGAGGGACGCAATGACTCAGGACATCCGCCAGCGCAAGATTCGCCTCGGCGACCTGCTGGTCCAGGCTGGGCTGATCAGTGACGCTCAGTTGCAGCTCGCGCTGCAGGACCAGAAACGGACCGGCTCGAAGCTGGGCCGCACGGTGCTGGATCTCGGTTTTATCGATGAAGGCCGTTTGCTGCGCGCGCTGTCCGAGCAGCTGAACATCCCCTTCGTCGAGCTCAAACACTACAAGTTCGACAACCAGCTGACCCAGTCCCTGCCCGAGGTGATGGCGCGGCGTTTCCGCGTCATCGTGCTGTCCCGCCAGGCAGAGGGTGTGCTGGTCGGCATGACCGATCCACTCGACTTGTTCGCCCAGGACGAGATGGAGCGCCTGCTCGGCAAACGGGTCTTCCCAGCCGTGGTGCGTGAAAGCGAACTGCTCGGCGCGCTTGACCAGCTCTACCGACGTACCAGCGAAATCGCGTCGCTGGCCGGTGAGCTGGAAGGTGAACTGCAGGAGAGCGATTTCGATCTCTCGCGTCTCGGCGCGGACAGCAACAGCGATGCGCCAGTGGTGCGCCTGCTGCAGACGCTGTTCGAGGATGCCGTGCAGATGAAGGCTTCCGACATTCACATCGAACCCGACGAGGGCGTGGTGCGGATCCGTCAGCGTATCGATGGCGTGCTCAACGAGCAGGTGATGAAGGAACACCGCGTCGCCTCGGCGCTGGTCATGCGCCTGAAGATCATGTCCGGCCTGGATATCTCCGAAAAGCGCCTGCCGCAGGATGGCCGCTTCAATATCCGGGTGAAGAACCGCAACCTCGACGTGCGGGTATCGACCATGCCCGTGCAGTTCGGCGAATCGGTGGTGATGCGGCTGCTCGACCAGAGCGGCGCCATGTTCAAGCTGGATGGCACGGGCATGCCGCCCGCGATGCTCGAGCGCTTCCGCCGTCTGCTGCAACGACCGCACGGCATGGTGCTGGTTACCGGCCCGACCGGTTCGGGCAAAACCACCACCCTGTACGCGGGCCTCTCGGAGCTGAACAGCCCGGAGAAGAAGATCATTACCGTGGAAGATCCGGTGGAATACCGCCTGCCGCGGGTCAACCAGGTGCAGGTCAACGCCAAGATCGAACTGACCTTTGCGCGCGTGCTGCGCGCCGCCCTGCGCCAGGACCCGGACATCGTCTTGGTCGGTGAGATCCGCGATCAGGAAACCGCCGAGATCGGCCTGCGTGCCGCACTGACCGGCCACCTGGTGCTATCGACGTTGCACACCAACGACGCCCTGACATCGGCCATGCGCCTGATCGACATGGGCGTGGAGCCCTTCCTCGTCGCCACTGCTCTCAACGCCGTACTGGCCCAGCGCCTTATCCGCCGCGTCTGCGAGAATTGCCAGGAAGACCATCAACCCGATCCGCGCCAGCTGGCCTGGTTGGAGGCGCTACACGGCAATTCGCTGGCTGACAAACGTTTCCGTCGCGGTAGCGGCTGCCATCACTGCCACAACAGTGGGTACAGCGGCCGGATTGGCGTCTACGAGCTGCTCGAACTCGACGAGCCGATGGTCGCCGCGCTGCGTCGCGGTGATCCACAGGGCTTCGCCGAAGCCGCACGTCAACAACCGCACTACCGGCCGCTGGCCGAGTGCGCGCTGGATTACGCCATCGCCGGCATCACCAGCGTCGATGAGGTCCTCAAGGTCTGCGCGACCCTGGCTGATGACGAGGTGGCGGCGTGATCACTGCAGCTGCGCCAAGCCGCACCGCCACTTTTGTAGGAGCCAGCTTGCTGGCGAACCCGGGATGCTCAGCCGAACACAGCCTTCGCGCGCAAGCTCGGTCCTACAATCGCGTGGATAGCGCTGGCTCGCATCAGCGCACGGCTACTCCCCAGAGTGTGGCGAGGCTTCGGATTAACCACCTCCAACGTTCGGCTTTGATTCATGTCGCTATCCAGGCGGATTCCGCTGCTTTTGTAGGAGCCAGCTTGCTGGCGAACGAAGGCGGCACGGAAAAGCGTGTTCGCGAGCAAGCTCGCTCCTACGTAGGTACGGCGTGCTCGCAACCCTCAGATATCACTGAACCTCACGTCAGCACGGAAACTCCCTCTCCGCCGCGGGGAGAGGGTTGGGGTGAGGGGGCGCTTCTGGGTAGCGCTCGGCGGCAACGGTCGATCTCAAAAGCAGTTGGAGGGTGCGCCTGATGCCTGCCTTCCGTTACACCGGTCGCAACGCCCAAGGCGTCAAGATCAGCGGAGCGCTCGAGGGAACCAGTGCCGATTCCGTTGCGGGCGAGCTGCTGTCACGGCAAATCACCCCGCTGACCATCGAAGCCGGAGAGATTCAGTCGGGTAGCAACGATGCGTTGGCCACGCTGCGCGAAAAGCTGCGGCGCAAGCGCGTTGATCTGGACGAACTGATCATCTTTAGCCGCCAGATGTACAGCCTGAGCAAGGCCGGCGTGCCGATCATCCGCGCTATCGGCGGTCTGGCTGAGTCGAACCGAAACCTGTTTTTCCGACAGATACTGCAGGACGTGCGCGCCAGCCTGGAGAGCGGTCAATCGATGGCCGTGGCGCTGAACGCCCATCCCAAGGTGTTCAACAACCTCTTCGTCAGCATGGTCAGCGTTGGTGAGAACACCGGCCAGCTCGATCAGGCCTTTAGACAGTTGTCGGCCTACCTCGAACTGGAGCGCGAAACCCGCAAGCGCATCAAACAGGCCACCCGCTACCCAATCTTCGTCATGGTCGCCATGGGCGTCGCGCTGGCGGTGATCAACCTGTTGGTGATCCCGGCGTTCGCCAAGGTGTTCGCTCAGTTTCACGCCCAGTTGCCCTGGGCGACCCGCGTGCTGATCGGCACTTCCAACTTCATGCGCGATTGGTGGTGGTTGCTGCTGCTGGGCATCGTTGGTGGGCTTTACGCCTTCTTCAAATGGGTCGAAACCGACGCCGGGCGCTTGCGCTGGGACCGCATCAAGCTGCGCCTGCCCATCGTCGGCGGCATCTTCGAGCGCATCGCCCTGGCGCGCTTCACCCGCACCTTCGCGATGATGTATCGCGCCGGCGTGCCGCTGCTGCAAACCTTGTCGATCAACAGCGCCAGCGTTGGCAACCGGCACATTGGCGAAGCGATCCTCGGCATCCGCGAAAGCGTCGAACGCGGCGAAGCACTGGCCCGCTCGGCGCACAACTCCGGCCTGTTCACTCCATTGGTGCTGCAGATGATGGCCGTCGGCGAAGAAACTGGCGCGCTGGATGACCTCTTTATCGAAGTGGCTGATTTCTACGAACAGGAAGTCGACTACGACCTCAAGCAATTGGCGGATGCCATCGAACCGATTCTGATCGTCTGCATGGGCGTGATGGTGTTGGTGCTGGCGCTCGGTGTGTTTTTGCCGATGTGGGATCTCGCCTCGGCAGCAAGGGGGGGAGCGTGATCGGCGATACCAGTCGGTCGCGCCGACTGCCGTTCCGTTTGGCTGGCTGTTTGCACTGCTGTGCTTTCAGTCCGGTAGTGCCAATGCCCTGGCGCAGCTTGTGAGTCAGCGAGGCGGCCGCTGCAGGGGAAGGATGACGCAATTGGCGCGCCTACCGCGCCTGACCAGGCAATAACAGGTTCACGAAGCCGGACGGATTCATGAACCTGAACTTAAACCCGTCCCGGCCGGAAAACTGGCCATATGGATAGACGCAACCGAGGAGCGAGCAAGGTAATGAAAAAACAGAACGGATTCACCCTGATCGAGTTGGTGGTGGTCATCGCCATTCTCGGCATCTTGGCGGCGGTTGCGCTGCCGCGGTTTATGAATGCGACGAAGGAAGCTCATAAAGCTGCGGTAGCTGGCACCGCTGGCGCCCTCGGTTCAGCCGTGGCGCTCGTTCGCGCACAGTGGGAGGTCAATCGCGCAAAGAGCGGCACAAGCCCCAACACCAACGTCACCGGTTTTGGTAACAACACAGTCGATGTAAACGCGGCCGGATGGCCGATGAATACAGAAGGTACCGATCTGCACTGTACCAATCTCTGGAACAACGTACTGCAGGGATCCATCCCGACTGTATCTGGCAGCGACCCGGACTACGTCCCGACCAAGACCACCGCTATCTGCACCTTCACCTACCAACGTGACGGTGGCGATGACGCCATTACCTACGACAGCACGACCGGCCAAGTGGCCTACACCTTCAACTAACGCGTTCCGGAGAATGCACATGAAAAAGCAGCAAAGTGGTTTCACCCTGATCGAGCTGATCATGGTTATTGTGATTCTGGGCATTCTTGCGGCGTTTGCGCTACCCAGGTTTGCGGACTTTAGCGGCGACGCGCGTGCGGCTTCGATCCGCGGTCTAGAGGGAACCTTAAAATCTGCCGCTGCGATTGCCCATGCAGCGCAGCTCGCTAAAGCAAGTACGTTGGGGGCTGATGTGACAATGGAAGGCGTAGCCATAAAAATGGTTAACGGTTATCCGCAGGCGCTCGCAGACGGGATCGGCGCTGCGGCAAATATCAATTCTGAGGACTACACCGCGACGACTGAGGGCGATTCAGCTGGTGGCGCTGCAATCATTTACCAGCTTAAAGCAAAACCTAGCGGCACATGCCAAGTGACATACACTGCCGCGAAAGCTGCGTCCGATAACACCGGACCTGTTACTGCCGCTCCGAAAATCGTAGCGAATGTGACCTCCTGTTAATACTTGCTGCGCCGGCTAGAAATTGACGCTCTACACATTGTCATGACCTCATCCCGCGGCTTCACCCTCGTCGAGCTGGTGATGACCCTTGTCATCATCGGCATCCTCGCCGCTGTGGTGGGGCCGCGTTTCTTCGATCGAAAGGTGTTCGATGAGCGCCTGTTTTTCGAGGAAACGGTCTCGGCGGTGCGTTATGCGCAAAAGCTGGCCTTGGCCAGCGGTTGTCTGACTCGGATCAGCCTGGATGCTAGCGGCTACCGTCTGCGCCAGGCCGTGAAATGCACAAAAGGTGCGTACACCATCGATGTGCATGGGCCAGATGGCCAGCTTCCGTTTGCCGGCACCGCTCCTCCTGGGGTTTCGGTGTCAGCAACCAATTTTCCGGTGGTGTTCGATTCGCTCGGGCGCCCCTCAAGCGCGGCAAGCACGGCGGTCGGCGCCTTTTCTATGCAGATCAATGCCGAGACCGGCTTGGTAACGTCGCAATGACCAGTGGACGTCCCTCCAAACACAATGGTCGATGCTCACAGCGCGGCATGACGTTGATTGAGTTGATGCTCACGATTGTTGTCGTTGGGCTCTGCGCAGCCGCGCTGTACTCCGCGATGGCTTCGATTACCGGCCGGTCCGCTGATCCTATGTTGCGCCAGCAGAGCTTGTCGCTGGCAGAAGCGTACCTGGAAGAAATCGCGTTGCAGGCGTTCTCCGTCCTTGCACAGCCGGCTTGTGCACAGGCGCGTACCTGCTTTAACGACGTACGCGATTACCATGGCTTGTCCGATTTTCCTCCGCGCAACGCGTTCGGTGCGCCTATCTCTGAGCTGGTCGGCTACCGGGTAGACGTAACGGTACAAGGGCCGAACGCTTTTGATGGCGTGCAAGCCTTGCGGTTTGATGTGGCGGTGACCGACCCCACGGGCCAAAAGCTCTCTCTTACTGGCGTGCGAACGTGTTATGGCGAAGTCGACGCCAGCGGTGCGGGCAGTTGTCCATGAACCGAATGCGCGGGTTTACGCTCGTTGAGTTAGTCATCGTGATCGCATTGGCTGGGGTGGTCGCGGTGATGGTGAGTGTTCTGTTCGCTCGGCCTATGGAAGGGTTCGTGGCGCAGAGTCGGCGTGCTGAGCTGGTCGATCTAGGATCCGTCGCATTGAGCCGGATGGTGCGTGAGGTGCGGCTTGCCGTGCCTAACTCGCTCAGGGTTTCAGCCGACGGGCAAGCGCTGGAGCTGTTACTCATCCACAGCGCTGCGCGCTACCGGCCGAACCGTAACGATAGTGATGGTCTGCGGTTCGCATCGGCGGCTCCGGGCAGCTGTGGCAGTACCACCCAGGGTGGTCGCTGCGACACGGTGCAAGTGCTCGACCCCAAGTTCGACCCGGACGGCGCGCGGTGGTTAGTGCTGTACAACATCGGCGCTGAATCGGGCGGCAACCCTGTTTCAGGCGCCAATGTCTGGGGCGGCGGTAACCCCGGCGTGATTACCCCGAGTGGTGTCACGTTCGATCGTGTGGCGAACGCCCCCGCTGGCGAGACACAGCTTGCACTCGAAAACCTGCCCTCAGGCGGTTTCCGATTCGCCTTCTCCTCGCCGCAGCGGCGCCTGTACCTGGCTGAGCGAGTGGTTGGGTACCGCTGTCAGAGCGGGAAACTGGTGCGCTACAGCTACACAACGATTCTTGGTTCGCTACCCGCGCAACCACCTGCAGGTTCCGATCCACAACCGCTCGCCGGTTCGGTGAGCGCGTGCAACTTCGCTTATCAACCCGGCACAACGCAGCGCGGCGGGCTGCTGTCATTGACGTTGGGTATCGAGCAGGATGGTGAGCGCCTTCGTCTGTTGCAACAGGTTCATGTCGACAATGCGCCCTGACATCAATGCTGCGCATCATGAGCGAGGCTTCGGCCTCGTCGCTGCCATGTTCCTGATGATCGTCGTCACGCTGATCATTCTGGCGATGACCCGGCTTTCCACAACCCAGAACGGTACGACCAGTCTGTCAATTCAGCAGGCCCGCGCCTATCAGGCTGCCCGCGCCGGGTTGGAATGGGGGATTTCTCGCGCGATGAATGCGGGTTCGTGTGATACCACCGCCACGCCGGCACTGACTGACATCGGGCTTGACGAGTTTGCGTTGCAAGTCGAATGCGTGCGCGATGTCTATACCGATGCTGACGGCAGCGCTATCAGTCTTTACCGTCTGGTCGCTACGGCACAAAACGGTGAACCAAGCGAGCGTGCGGACTATGCCTACCGGCAGCTTAGTGCTGTCATCGAAAGGAAGCCCTGATGACCTCGAAGTATTGGTTCAGAGTTCTGGTTGTCTGGCTTTTGGTGTGCTGGCCTACGCTTGGGCTACGTGCCGAACTCGGCGTCTGTGCCGAGAATTTCCCGGACGGGTTACAGAGCTACAACAAAGGTCTGATCGATTTCAGCTATAACTCGCAACTGCAAGGTAGTCCCGACGGACGTCTGCACGCGGGCGCTATCTATCGTGATTGGTGGTCATGGTTCGTACCGACGTGCAGCTCGAAGCAATGCGAAGCCATCAATGCGAACGGTCCCTCTCAATCGCCTGGTAGTTTCCAGAACGCCAGTAGCACGACTGACGTCAGTGTCGGCTACCGTCAGGTTCAAACGGTTACCGGTGATGGGACGAATCGCTTTCGCAGGATGTCGGTCGGCACTGAGGGGCAGCTGACGCTAAACAGCAACGGTCAGACCTTCTACGTCGCGCAGCTTGAGGTGGGATACCGGGCCACGTTGCGGCTGTCGCCTGGCGACTACTGGGTTGGTTCGCTTTCGACTGGTTCCGAATCGCAAATCCAGGTGGCCGGCAATGGACAGGTACGGCTGTTCGTCCGCGATGCCATCACCCTCGGGTATCGCTCCCTGTATAACTCGCCAGCGGTGGAAAGTGCTGGCACAGCGAGCAGGTTGTTCCTGTACGGTTACCGCGATGTCACGTTCAACAGCGAGACGACTTTCAGCGGATACCTGTACGCCCAGCAAAACGTCAGCCTTGGGTACTCGTCGCGCATTTACGGCGCGGTAACGGCTGCAAATATCGAATTAGGCTCGAATGCGACCGTTCAGTACGCCGCACCGACAGGCAGCTGCGCCAAGCCGGCTGAGTTGCGGCTGAGTTGGTCGCTTGACGAAGCAAGCTGGAGCGGAGCGGCGGGAGAGATCAAAGACGCTTCCGGTAACGCCCTGGCTGGTCGTGCAATGAATGGCGCAACGACTGCGTCGCTTACCCCGGCCCTTGCTGCGGAGGATTCCCGAGGCACATGCGGTTACGGTTCCTTTGCGACAGGGTCCAGCCAGTATGTCGAGGTCGGCCACAATGATCTGCTGACGTTGCGCGATAGCTTCACCATTGGCTTGTGGGTCAAGCCACGCAGTTTCCCAACGAGCGGTTTGATGAGCATTCTGTCGAAGGACGAGAATTATGAATTTCATCTCAACGCGAACGGGACAGTGAACTGGTGGTGGCAGACCACCGGGCCGGACGCCACTGTACAGTTCAACAGTGATAAAGCGCTCACGAAGGAGCGGTGGAACCATGTGGTGATCCGCTATACGGCTGGTGATCAGCGGATTTACATCAACGGCGTCGAATCAGGGCGAGCGAAGTTCAATGGGACGCCACGCGCCAATACAGACCCCTTGCAACTGGGGTGGGATCAGATTGTAGGGCGTTACTTCGACGGTGAGCTAGATGAGTTACGCATCTACGACGGTGCGCTTAGCGACGCGGAAATCGCAGCGCTGGTCAGTGAACGACATGCCTGCTCACGCCGCTTGCAGTGTTTCGGCGATGACTTTTCCAAAGGACTGACGAATGACTGGGTCGTGAGCAGCCAGGGTGCACGTACCTTTACCCCTTTCGTGACCAATGGCAGGCTGCGCCTTACCGACCGGCTAACCAACATCGCCACGGCGACTGCGCTTCAGCGCTTGCTCCCTGCTGAAGGTAACTACATTCAGGTCGAGTTCGATTACTACGCTTATGGGGGTAGCGGAGCTGACGGGATCGCGATGATTCTGTCGGACGCCAGCAAGACGCCGCAAGCTGGCGGCTATGGTGGTTCGCTGGGCTATGCGCAGCTAAACACGAGTTCTAGCAGGGCTAACGGTTTCGCTGGCGGGTGGCTGGGGGTGGCCCTCGATGAGTTTGGCAACTTCTCTAACAGTTCCGAAGGTCGTAACCTCGGGCCGGGCCAGCGCCCTGACTCGGTATCGCTGCGCGGGTCCGGCGAAGGACTCGCAGACTATCGATACCTCGCGGGGACTGGCTCGCCGGCATTGAATCCACCGATCGACAGCGCCAACGAGCCGACCACACCGCATCGCTATCGGATCACGGTAGATGGCCGCACGGCAGGGCAGTCCCTCGTCACGGTCGAGCGAAAAACCGGCGGCACATTTGCAGTGTTGCCTAACCTGGATCGCTTCAATGTGCTGGCACCTGTGAACGAGCAGAAGGCGACACCAACTCGCTTCCTTCTGTCGTTCACTGGCTCGACAGGTGCCTCGACGAACTACCACGACATTGACAATCTCAGCGTCTGCGCCACGCAGATCGAGCTAATCGGTCAGCAGATTCATCATTTCGATCTGAGCTATTCGCCCACGTCGCTGACCTGTAATCCGCAGGACGTCACCGTCAGGGCCTGCTTGAACGAGGATTGCTCGAAGCTATACACCGAGGCGGTTGAGGTAACGCTAGCCGCGGAGAATGCCGTGTGGTTTGACAATGGCATCCTGAAAATTCCGAGCGGGGGTGTCGGCATTGCAAAGTTGCAGGTACCGCAGTTCGATAAGGTAGCGACAATCGGTGTCAGCGGCTCGACGCCGTCCGCGCTGTCGTTCGGCACCACGACGTGCACAACGGCGGGCTGCAAGGTGGCGGGGGTCAAGAGCGGCTTTCTGTTCGATGTTCCAACGCTGATAGCCGATCAACCGGTTGAAGTGGCGTTGCGGGCGGTTGAGGCAGATAAGGCGAACCCGCTGCAATGCGTGCCAGGCTTCGCAGGCGGAAAACGATCTATCGAATTCAGTGCCAACTACGTTCGCCCGGACACTGGTACGCGGCCAGTTGTTGTAAACGATACCCCGATAACCATCACGGCCGTGCCGGTGGAACTCAGCTTCGACGATAACGCCACGGCGACACTGACCGTGAAGTATCGGGACGCGGGTGTGATGAAGCTCAATGCACGCTATGCCCCCACGTCTGGCACTGAGAATGGCCTGAGCATGGTCGGCACCGATCAATTCCTCAGCAAACCTTACGGGCTTTGCATTGAGGCCGACCCAGCCGCGGAGGGCCGCTGCACGGCCGATACGGTGTCCAGCTGTGAGGCTTACCGGATCGGGGCGACCGTCATTCGCGCCGGTGATCCTCTGCCGGTTCGCATACGAGCAGTCGGCTGGGAGGACGTTGGTATGGCGGCAGAACTGCGCACTGCGGATAACCTGTGCAAGGGCAATGTCACTACACCGAACTTCAATTTAAAGACCATTACGCTGACGCATCACCGTACCGCGCCGTCGACGGGGGTGGACGGGACGCTCGGCATCGACCAGTACGATCATCTGTTGGGTGAGTCGACGATGATCAATCCACGCTTTTCCGAGGTGGGCATTTTTCAAGTGACTGCTACGCCGCCGGCGTATGAGGGCGAAGCCATCGGCGGCGGTATCAGTCGACGGATTGGCCGCATAACGCCCGCGTACCTAGATGTATCAGGCAGTGCAAGGCTCATCCCTAGCTGCGGCGCTGCGTTCAGCTACCAGGGGCAACCGATCCCCTTCGCTGCCGAGGAGCCTCCGACCCTAACGGTCACCGCAAAGAATCGGGACGGTGCAGTCACGCAGAACTACGACCGGAGGGATTTCTGGCGTCTCCCGACGCCCATGGAGGGTAGCTACAGCTCGGTTGTCAACCGACCGAATCTCGATAGCCGGCTGACTGTCAGTGGCGCGCCAGGTGCCGAGACCTTGGGCAAGGAGGATGGTGATGGCGTACGCACTTACCGCTGGTCCGAACGGACGCTTACGTATGTACAGGCATTGGCGCCGAGCGTCGAAGATCTACCTTTCATGGCAAAAAACCGCCAAAGCTTCAGTTCAACGAGTCTGATTGATGCTGATGATGTTTGCTACAGCGAGAATGGCTGTCAGGGGTTCAGTTACGATTTTTCCGAAACGCCGGGTACGGAAGTGCGACTGGGGCGTCTTACTATCGGCAACGCGCATGGTTCTGAGCTGCAGCCGCTGGCCTTACCACTGACAGTGCAAACATGGCGGCAACCGAACGAGGCGGCCGGTCCGCTTTTCCTGACTGAGCAGGGCGATGCGTGCACGACAGAATCGGTGATTGGTGAGCCCGCACTGGCGGGGTTCAGTGGGAACCTGGCCAGCGGCGAGACGGCGGCAAGCGTTGGCGGCATATCCCTGGGCGGCGGGCTGGCGTCACTCTCGGCGCCAGGTCAGGGCAATGATGGGTCGGTACGGCTTAGCTTTCCGAATCTTCCTATCTGGCTGCAATACCGGTGGGATGACGCTGCGACGCCGAGCTCGGCTAGTGGCATCGCGACTTTCGGTGTGTATCAAGGGCCTACGCCGCTGATCTTCCGCCGCGAACTGTATCGCTAGATAAGCCGAGGGGCCGCGTTAGCGCCCCTTCTGGCGAGTGTGAAAAGAGGGAATCCCTGACCTGCCTGTACCAGGGTCCCCAAAACTGGTTCACCTGGGTTATTGCAGAGTGCGTGCCAATTCTGGCAACTATCGCTGCTGTCGCGCTCGGCGGCCTTCGGGTGAGTTGCCTGAGTGCCGTGTCCGAGTTCTAGCGGCTTTTGCTGGTTTTGACGGCAGACGACCCGAGCGGCATGGCCGGTGGCAAGAGGCCTTGAATACTGGCCGGGACAGTGCATTGCGCTTGCTCAAGAGGCACACCCTAGCCGGCGTGCCCACCTTTGGCGCAGTTCAGTTTTGTTCCGGCCAAACTCGCAGCGGGGCGCCTTCGGCGGGCCAGAAGCGCAGTTGATCGATCTTGGAGACGTCCCAACGTTCGATCTGCGAGAGCAGTTCGAGGAAGTGCTGTTCCTGCTTCATGATGTGTTCAGGGCACATCTTCCGGGTGCTGCCGACTTCGCTGAAGCGCAGCGTCTGACCGTCAAGTTGATAGCTGGCGAACCAGTGGTTGCAACCCGCGTTGCCATAGGCGCGGTCTTCGCTGAAGGTCAGCGAGACAGGGTTACGGCCCACCACTGGGTCGTCACCGATCCATTCGGCGATATAGGTGACTTCGTTCTGCAGGGTCAGGGGTTCTACCGAACAGCCCGCTACGGACAAGAAGGCCAAGCTGGCCAGCAGGGCTTTTTTCATGACTTCGCCCTCTGGCACGCCGGGCACAGGTGACGGCCGGCGTCGTTGTTCCAGCCCAGCTCGGTGATTCGCGCTTCTGCCGCTGGAGCGCGGGCCGCTTCGCCCTTGGCCGCGTCCACGGCAAACTCGAAATCCAGCTGTTTGCCGCAGCCGTCGCAATCGACCTGCCAGTTGATGATCGACAATTCCTTGAACACCGGCCCGTTCGCTACGGCCATCCACTGGCCGGGTGGATTGATCAGATGGCGAACCTTGTCGACGGTCAGGCGCTGGGAGAGGTCTCGGCTGCCTTTGAGGGTGACGATCAGGATGTCGCCGGAGCGGACATTGCCACCATTGCCGGTGACCTGGTAGCGGCCCGGTGCCAGGGCGCGGCATTCGGTCAGGGTGTGTCCGGGATTGAGCAGGGTGTAACGGAAATCGTGTTCGGCCATGACTCGCGATCGATTCGGAATGAAGAGAGGGTTGCGTTGGCGGCAATGCTAGCACGGCGGCGGCGCTTGAGGCGGGTCCGGGGCCGGGGTGGGTTAGCCGTATTTATGTGTGGGTGATGATCGTTATTCGATGCTTGCGGGCTTGCAGGCGCTTCGCTCGGCGCGGTGCTGGGCGTTCGAGGCAAAGCCAGTCTAGGTTAGCGGCAATCGGCGTGTTCGGCGCCGCTCGCCCTCGAACCCTCTCCGCGAACGGGAGAGGGGCACCGCGTGCGGCCGTTGTGGTTGTGTTCGATTGCTGTCACGCAGCCGTCAGCATTCGAAACAGCCAAAGCATAGGGTGCACTCAGGTTTTTTGGACTCAGAGCACGTCACGATAGAACCGTTTGAGACATCAGGATTCTCCAGGACGCTTGTGCTTTCCGGTACTCCTGCGAATCCGTATGACCCACTCGCCAGCACCACGGTTACAGCAATAGGGCTCAGGTAGCTTCAACGGCCGCTGCTATCGAATGTTTCGTCTAGAAAGCGCTGCATGTCATTCCACGAACGCTCGTCTGCGGTTTTGTCATAAGCCACGTCGACGCCTTTTTCCTGGAACTTGTCAGCGCCTGGATTAGTGAAGCCGTGCTTGGCGCCGGGCAGATTGACGAACTGATAGTCGGCGCCGGCCTTGACCATTTCGGCGCTCAATGCAGCGACATCATCGGCGCTGACCATACTGTCTGCGCTGCCGTGTTCGACCAGTACGCGGGCCTTTACACTGCCCGGCGCTGCGCGGGTTTCGGTGGCCAGTGCACCATGGAAGCTGACGACACCTTCAAGCGGGACACCCTGGCGAGCCATGTCCAGTACGACCTTGCCGCCGAAGCAGTAGCCGACAGCCGCAAGCTTGGCGCTGTCGGTCTGCTGTTGCTTTTTAAGTAGATCCAAACCGGCGTTGAAGCGGGCTTTGGCAGCATCGGCATCGGCCAGTGCGGCTTTCATGAAGCTCATCGCGTCCTTTGGATGCACGGTGTTCTTTCCTTCGCCGTACATGTCGATCGCCAGAGCGCTGTAACCGAGTCCCGCCAGGTCACGGGCGCGGCTTTTGGCATAGTCGTTGAGGCCCCACCATTCATGGACGACCACGACACCCGGGCGCTGGCCTTCGATTGCGTCGTCATAGGCGTAATAGCCGACCATCCTCGTGCCATCGGCGGCGGTGTAGGGGATTTCCTGCGTCTGAATTTCCGCGTGAGCGAAGGCGCTCACAGCCATCAGGGCTGCACCGAACAGGTGATATCGCATGGTGGACTCCTTGTTGTCGTTGATGTCGAGACGATCCGATAGATAGCTGGCGTTCGACACAGCTGCAACAGGGTTGTTCAGTGACTTGGGAGAGAGGGCGGAACCAGCTGGTTGGAAGGCCAGAACCCGTCCCTGGGCTCAGTTTCATCAATGGCGATCCGGCGCTGTCGATGCGGATCAGCGCCGACTCTGACGGTTACCAGCCCGGCACGCCATGCATATCCGGCAGCCGGTGGGCGATGCCCTTGTGGCAGTCGATGCAGGTCGCTTCGCCTTTGCCTAGCGCGGTGGAGTGGAACTCAGCGGCGCGTTTGCTCTGGCGGGTGAAATCCATGAACTCGTAGTTGTGGCAGTTGCGGCACTCCAGCGAGTCATTGGCCTTCAGGCGACGCCATTCACGCTCGGCCATTTCCCGGCGCATGCCGAGGAATTTCTCACGCGTGTTGATGGTGCCGAAAATCTTGCCCCAGACCTCCTTGGAAGCCTGCATCTTGCGCGCGATCTTGTCCGTCCATTCGTGTGGCACGTGGCAATCCGGACAGGTCGCGCGCACGCCGGAGCGGTTGGTGTAGTGGATGGTGTCCTTGATCTCCATGTACACGTTATCTTCCATCTCGTGACAGGAAATGCAGAAGGCTTCGGTGTTGGTGGCCTCCAGCGCGGTGTTGAAGCCGCCCCAAAAGATGATCCCAGCAAGAAACCCCCCGAGCGTCAGGACGCCCAGGCTGTAGTGCACACTCGGTCGGCGCAGTACGGTCCAGTAACGTTTGAGAAACGACAGTATCGACTTCATCCAGGCGTCCTCACTGTTCGTTCTGTTTGTTTTCGTGATAGAGCAGCTCGTCGATGTTCTCGAAGTTGTTCTGCACCAACGGTTTCACATCGTGCTGCACCACATGGCACTGGGTGCAAAAGTAGCGACGAGGGGCGACGGCGCCCAGCGTCTGGCTATCGCGATCAGTAAAGTGCGTGATGCTGATCATCGGCGCCTGGGTACGTGCGCTGTTGGCGCGGCTGTGGCAGGACAAGCACTTGTTGCTGTTCTTGTCGACCTGATAACCGCGAATGGTGTGCGGAATGGTCGGTGGTTGCTCCGGGTAGTTGCGTTCGCGCTTGAGGTCCTTGTTCTCCTCATCCTTGAGCGGCGGCGGGGTGAACTCCTGAGTGATGGTGCCGCCCGGCCGGCGTCCGTCCGGGGCTGGGGCATCCAGCGGGTAATCCGGCCCGGCCGCAACGGCCAGGCCAAACACCGCGAGGAGCGTCAAAGGCAGTAAGCGAAATTTCATGGCGACTCTCCTCAGGCGATGCTGACCACTTCGATCTTCACGGCACATTTCTTGTAGTCGGTTTGCTTGGAGATCGGGTCGGTCGCATCGAGAGTGACCTTGTTGATCAGTTTGTTGGCGTCGAAGAACGGCACGAATATCAGCCCTTTCGGTGGCTTGTTGCGGCCACGGGTTTCGATGCGGGCCTGCATCTCGCCGCGACGGCTGATGACCTTGACCACGCTGCCGCGGCGGGCTTTGAGGTCACGCGCATCGTCGGGGTGCATGTATACCAGCGCATCTGGAACTGCCCGGTGCAGCTCGTCGACACGCTGAGTCATGCTGCCGGTATGCCAATGCTCGAGAACACGGCCGGTACTGAGCCAGAATGGATAGTCTTCATCCGGCATTTCGGCGGGTGCCTCATAAGGCAGTGCGAAGATGATCGCTCGCTTGTCTGGATAGCCATAAAACTGCACACCTGAGCCTTTTTCGACGTAAGGGTCATGGCCCTCACGGTAGCGCCAGCGGGTCTCCTTACCGTCTACGACTGGCCAGCGCAGGCCGCGCTCCTGGTGGTAGCGGTCGAAGTCGGCAAGGTCATGACCATGGCCGCGGCCAAACTGGGCATATTCCTCGAACAGGCCTTTTTGCACGTAAAAGCCGTAGGCCTCCGATTCCTGATTTCGGTAGCCTTCTTCGATATCCGAAACGGGGAAACTATCGACCTGACCGTTCTTGTACAGCACCTCGAACAGTGTCTTGCCCTTCAGGCTCGGTGACTTGGCCAACAGCTCGGCTGGCCAGACTTCGTCGGTGGTGAAGCGTTTGGAAAACTCCATCAGCTGCCAGAGATCGGAACGCGCTTGCCCCGGCGCGCTAACCAGCTGGTGCCACACGTGTGTGCGGCGCTCGGCGTTGCCATAGGCGCCTTCCTTTTCTACCCACATCGCGGCGGGGGGG
>NZ_AGSX01000128.1 GCF_000235745.1 Stutzerimonas stutzeri SDM-LAC
TCGGCAGATGCGTGCTCTGGTGACGGCTGGTTTGACCGAAGCATAGCGATTGCCGATATAGCGAAAGTTTTTTGACGCGCTTCGTTGTAACGAGGCGCAAGTGACGGTGATTGGACTGGACAACGCTTTTTGTTAGGCTTCCGCGCACAAGGGTGGCAATCTGATATCAATTGAAGCGTGTGTCCCGTCTCGTGTTTACAGTTCTGCAAGTCGCGAAGCGGCAGGAGTGCCTTCCCTGATGGGGCTATTTTTCAAGCGTCGCAAAACCGCTGCGGCTGGGCTGCTGGGCCTCGAGTTCGCGCCGCAAGGCGTTGCGCTCGCGCAGGTCCAGCGCGCTGCCGGCGGTGCGCCGCAGATGCTGCGTTGCGACTACCTTGAAGGCCAGCCGGAGGCGCAAGCCGAGTTGCTCAGGCAGATCGTTGCCGACCATGGCCTGACCGGTATGCCGGTCAATCTCCTACTACACCCTTCGGCTTATCAGATGTTTCTGCTGGAAGCGCCTGAAGTTCCGGCCGAAGAGCTGCGTGACGCCATGCGCTGGCGCGTCAAGGATCTGCTCAGCGAGCCGCTTGAAGACGTCGTCATCGATTGTTTCAGCCTTCCTGAAGATGCCTATCGGGGTCGCACGCGCATGGTCTATTGCGTGGTGCTGAAAAAATCCAGGATGAAGGAGTTTCGCGGGTTGGTGCAGCACGCCGGTCTGACGCTGGCGAGCATTGATATCACCGAGATGGCCTTTCGCAACCTCGGGCTGCTGGCGGGCGCCGATGCCATCAATCTGGCGCTGTTGCGCCTGCGCACCAGCGAAGGCCTGATTAGTGTGCAGAACGGCGCCGACCTCTATATGGCGCGGCGTATCGAACACGGCCTGGCGCGCGCCGAACAGGACCTGTCCAGCACGACGCTGGAAATCCAGCGCTCGCTCGATTACTACGAAAGCCAGTTGGGCAAGGGCTACATCAGCCGACTGCTGCTATTACCGATGAAGCAGGACGGCGAGCGGACGCATCAGGCGCTGGCGGCCGGGCTGGCAGTCAATCTGCAACGGCTGGATCTTCGCGATCTGTTCCCGGGCCAGCCATCAGCGGACCTTACCGAATCGAGCCAGGCCTTCTGTATCGGCGCAGTCGGCGCAGCCTTGCGTCAGGATGCACGCTGATGCAGAACATCAACCTCTATCAACGTGAACGCCGTAGCGGCGGTGGCCCGCGACCCAGGCAGATGCGGCTCGGTGCCGCGCTGGTTGTCGCGGTGCTGGCGATTCATGGCGCATGGCAGGGTTGGCAGCTGCATGCCGCTGGCCAAGCTGCCGTATTCGCCGAACAACAGGCCGCGCAGGCAGAGGCCAGGCTAGACGTGGTCAAGGCAGATTTCCGCGAGCCGACGCTTGACCCGCAGCTTCCGCTGCAACTGGCCGAGCGCGAAGCCGAGAACCGCGAACTGCAACGATTGGCCGATCATCTCAAAACGCTGGATGCGCAGCGCAGCAGCGGCTTCTCAGCGCTGCTGCAGGGGTTGGCTGATCGGCATCCACCGCAAGGGCTGTGGCTGACTCGGATTCGCCTGCAGGCGGGCGGGGACGAGTTGGCGCTGCAAGGCCTGACGCAGGATCAGGAACTTCTCCCGCTGTATTTGCAGAGTCTGGGGCAGAGCAGCGCGTTCAGCGGGCGAGCGTTCGCCCGTTTCGATCTTCAGCGCGACGACCGCGACCTGCTGCAATTTCGCTTGTCCTCGCAAGCGATGACGGAGCCGGACGATGAATAAGCTCATCCAGCATTGGCAGGCCCTGGCGCCGCGCGAGCAATGGCTGACCTATGGCGTCGGACTGGCTCTGCTGATCATGCTCTACGTGCTGTTGATCGCCGAGCCGCTGGGCCTGCGCATTGCGGCCGAAACCAGTCGGCAACAGGACGCGCATACCCGTGTACTTGCTGCCGACAACAGCCTGCTGGAAATCCAGGCCAAGCTCGCGGCCGATCCGAACCTGAGCTACCGCCAAGCCTTGGCGGCCGCTCAGACCAGCCACGACAACCTGCTGCAGCGCATCGATCTGGAAACCAGCACGCTGATATCGCCGGCCAGAATGAAGGGACTGCTGCAGGCGCTGTTGCGCAACCAGACCAAGCTGAAACTGGTCGGCCTGGAAAGCTCGAGCGGGCCGCTCGCCATGCCTGCAGCCGTAACCGCCGAAGGCACGGAACAGAAGAAACCGCCTTTGGTGTTCTATCGCCATGGCCTGCGCCTGACGCTCGAAGGCGGCTATTTCGACCTGCTGGCGTATCTCAACGCGATCCAGGCGAGTGGCTGGCGCCTGCATTGGGACAGCCTGAACTACGAAGTAGGCGAGGAGGGCGCCGGCCGGGCTCGCGTCATCCTCGACTTGCATACCTTGAGTCGCGATGCGGGGTGGGTTGGTGTTTAAGTTTGCCGTCAAGATCCTCGGCCTGGCGTCGCTGGTCGCCGCCGCACCTGTGTTCGCACTTGACCCGACCCAGCCACCCGCCGGACGAAGCGTCAGCGACGCGCCAGTCGAGGCCACCTCGGTGTTGCGCTTGCAGGCCATTCTGCGCAACGGAGGTCGTGCTCACGCCGTGATCGACGGGCAGACCCTGAAGGCTGGTGATCACGTTGGCGACGCCCGTATTGCCGAGATCCGCGCGCACTCCGTCGTCATCGATCGCCAGGGGCAGCGGCAAGAGCTGCACCTGAGTACCCCCATCATTCAAACGAGCCGTACCCAGCCATGATGCCGACCCAGATGTCTCGCTTCGGCGTGTTGAGCCTGTTCTGCCTGCTGTCTGCCTGCCAGACCTTTGAAGACGGCGATAAGCGCCTGTACGAGCAGAGCAACCGGTTGTTCGAGGAGAGCCTTGAGCAGAACCAGCTGAAGGTTGTCCCGCCGGTTTCGGTACAGGCCGGTCTGATCCCACCGTTGGCGATGGGCGATAGCCGCATCATGACGGGACCACGTTTTGATGTGGCGGTCAGCGACATGCCGGCCCGCGAGTTTTTCCTGAGCCTGATGGAAAGCGCTGGAGAGAATCTGCTGGTGCATCCTGGGGTGACCGGCAACGTGACCTTCAGCCTGCGTAACGTCACCCTCGAAGAAACCCTGGCGGCTGTTCGTGACAGCTACGGTTACGATTACCGCCGCACAGCTTATGGCTATCAGATCCAGCCCAATCAGGCGATCACCCGCACCTACGATCTGGACTACCTCAACGTTCAACGCCAGGGCATGACAGACACGCGCGTGAGTTCGGGTCAGGTCACCAGCAGCGAAGATACTGGGGTCGGCGCGGCCGGCACCACGACCAGCACCAGCTCGTCGACGGTCAACGCCAGCCAGTTGCTGACCACCAGCAACGTCGACTTCTGGAGCGAAGTGCGCGCCGTGATCGAGATGATGATCGGCGGCGAGGAGGGTAATCAGGTCGTGGTCAATCCGCAGAGCGGCTTGCTGGTAGTGCGAGCCTCCAGCGCGGACCAACAGGCGGTTGAGCGTTTTCTGGTTCAGGCGCAGCGCAACCTGCAGCGCCAGGTCATTCTCGAAACCAAGATTCTCGAAGTAAACCTGTCCGATGGCTTTCAGTCCGGCATCAACTGGGCGCAGCTCGGCAGCATGGGCAACGCCGATTTCAGCCTTGGCGTGCAAGGCGACACCCTGAGCGGACCGAACAGTGTCGGCGGTGTGTTCAGTGCAGCTGTGCAGGTCGGCGATTTCAGCGGTGTACTGCAGCTGTTGGAGACCCAAGGCGAAGTGCGGGTGCTGTCCAGCCCGCGGGTTTCCACCCTGAACAACCAGAAGGCGGTGATCAAGGTCGGCACCGATGAGTTTTTCGTGACCGATGTCTCGACCACTACCACTTCCCTGGTCGGTGGCACCACCGCGCCGGATCTGGATATCACCCTGACGCCGTTCTTCTCCGGAATCTCGCTGGACGTCACGCCGCAAATCGATGAGAACGGCCAGGTCACGCTGCACGTGCGGCCCACCGTCAGCCGCGTGCAGGACCAGAACAAGAGCATCCAGCTGGGCGGCTCGGACAACGTCTTCAATCTGCCGCTGGCGCTTTCGACCACGCGTCAGTCCGACTCCATCGTGCGCGCCCGCAGCGGCCAGGTTGTCGTCATTGGCGGTCTGCTGGAAAACCGCAATACCAATACCGATGCGAACATCCCCTGGGCATCGAAGCTGCCGGTGGTAGGCACGTTGTTCCAGCAGCAGCGCAAGGCCCTGCAACAGACCGAGCTCGTCATCCTCATGCGCCCGCAGGTGGTGGACGACCAGGCCTGGCTGGATGATCTGCGCAAATCCGCCGAATCCTTTCGGTCGATCAGGTAACGGCCGGTATGTACGAAGCATTTTTCGGCCTGCGCGAGAAGCCATTCGCACTGACGCCGAACACCGGCTTCATGGTCCAGCTGGCGCCGTATCAGGCTTGCCTCAATCTGCTGCGCGTGGCGCTGGGCGAGGGTGAAGGCTTCATCAAAGTCACCGGTGAGGTCGGCACGGGCAAGACGCTGCTCTGCCGTGCGCTGATGAATGAACTCGACGCCGAACGTTATCAGGTCGCCTGGTTGCCGAACCCGACGTTGACGCCGATGACATTGCGCCAGGCGCTGGCGCACGAACTGCATATTGCCGAGGCGGCCGAACTGGACAACCACGGCTTGCTCACCGCGCTCCATGCGCGCCTGATCGAGCTGGCAGCGCAGGGCAAGAGCACCGTCCTGCTGATCGATGAAGCCCAGGCGCTGCCGACTGCGACGCTGGAAGCCTTGCGCTTGCTGACCAACCTCGAGACCGAACACCGCAAGCTGCTGCAAGTGGTGCTGTTCGGCCAGCCGGAACTGGACGCGACGCTGGCCCGTGAAGATTTCCGCCAGCTGCGTCAGCGCATCACCTTTTCCTACAGCCTGCGACCGCTGGACATCAGCGATGCCACGCGCTACTTGCAGGAGCGTCTCGCCGTCGCCGGCTACCGTGGCGAGCCGTTGTTCAAGGCTGCGGCGGTACGTTTGCTGGTACGCGGTAGTGGCGGGATTCCACGGTTGCTCAACATCCTGGCGAACAAGTGCCTGATGGTGGCGTTCGGTGAAGGGGCTCGTCAGGTCCTGGCCCGCCATGTTCGCCGGGCGCTGGAGGATACCGAAGGTGCGGAACCGTTCTGGCGAAACGCCTCAAGAATCCTCGGTTGGAAAATGGCCGCCGGCTGCCTGTCTCTGACGCTGATCGTCGGTGCTTGGCCGTGGCTGGCGCAACTGGCCGAGGTGCTGCCGTGAGCCTGGTCAACGACATGTTGCGCGATCTGGAGGCGCGCCGTGCGGCGCCGGCTGAACGTGAACAGCTGGGCAGTCTCTATGCGGTGGACGAGGCCGCTGCAGCAAGGCGCGAACGCTACGGGCGCCTGCGTCGCGCGTCGCTGGTGGTTGCGGCCATTGTGGTGGCGGCCGTTGGACTATTCCTGTTGTCCGAGCGCCTGCAACTGGTTGCCCAGCCCACTGTTGTCTCGGCACCTGTTGTCCCGACATTGATTGAAGAGGTTGCATCGCCGCTGGAAGTTGTCCCCATGGCGCAACTCCTGGACGTATTGCCGCAGAACGACGGGCAGCGTTTCGTTCTGCAACTGCTCCTTGATCGATCCGTCGGTTATCAGCGTATCGATACGGCTGGCTCGGTCAGCATCCAGCTGCAAGATGTTCAGTACACCGGGGAGGCCCGGAGTGGGCGCATCGAGAAAGATGGCCAGACCCTGTCCTGGCGCGTCGAGGCGCGGGATGGCGACGTCCATGTGTTGATCGTCGGTTTCGGCAATCGGTTGACTGTGGCTGATCGGCTTGAGTCGATTGGTGATCGCGCACAACTGTGGTTGGACGTGTCGTTTGACAGCGCGGCGGATGCCGACCCGCAATCCGTATCGATGCAGGCTGCCGAGTCGCCGGATCTGGACGAGGCGCAGCTGCCGGACTGGGTAACCCGCGAAGCCGAACCGGCGGAGGCGCCAAGCGAGCCGGCGCGTGTCAAGTCGGCTCCCGAGCCAGAGCCCCAGTCCCTGCGCCGTGCGGCGGCTGCCGTCGAACCCGCTGCCCCCGCAGGCGCCGGAAACGTCACGATCGGTGCACATCAGCCCGATGCGCTTGCCCTGGCCCGCGACGCGTTGGATCGCGGTGATCATCTGTCGGCTATCCAGCAACTGCAGACACTGCATCAGGCACAGCCGGACAACCCGGAGATCAGCCGCTGGCTGGCCCGTGCGTACCTCAGCGCCGGCGACACCGCCGCATTGCTGAAGTGGCTGCCGGCTCAGCTGCAGGCGCGCCCGTTCGATGCGCAGCTGCGCGAGCTGCTTGCACGCGGCCAGTTACAGCTCGGCGACCAAGATGCAGCCATCGCGACGCTGCAGCAGAGCGCACCGTCCTTACAGCGCAACACGGCGTATCACGCGCTGCTGGCAGCCCTGTACCAGCAGGTCGGCGACTGGTCGGCAAGCGTGGCCACCTACCGTCAGTTGGTGGCTGTTCAACCAGGGCAGGGCGCATGGCAGCTCGGCCTGGCGATCGCGCTGGAACAACTCGATCAGCCGGCGCAGGCCGGCCGACATTACCGGCTCGCTCTTCAAGGGCAGGGGCTGGGTGAAAGCGC
>NZ_AGSX01000127.1 GCF_000235745.1 Stutzerimonas stutzeri SDM-LAC
CGGATACAAAAAAGCCCCAGGTTTTTCACCTAGGGCTTTAAATTTGGCTCCGCGACCTGGACTCGACTGCGCAGCAGAACGCGCTTCAGCGCGACCCCGAAGGGGTGAGCGAAGCGAATCACCTGGGACAGTGTCTCTGGTGAGAGTCCAGCGGATACAAAAAAGCCCCAGGTTTTTCACCTAGGGCTTTGAATTTGGCTCCGCGACCTGGACTCGAACCAGGGACCCAATGATTAACAGTCATTTGCTCTACCGACTGAGCTATCGCGGAACAGCGGTGCGTATCCTACTGTTTGCAAAGGGGAAGTCAACCCCCTTGCGGGTCAGAGAACCTGGACGATGGCGTCGGTGACGTGGTCCAGATTGCGATGATTCAGAGCCGCTGCGCAGATACGTCCGGTGCCGATGGCGTATACGCCGAAGTCGACGCGCAGGCGCTCGACCTGAGCGGCGGTGAGGCCGGAGTAGGAGAACATGCCGCGCTGCTTGGCGACGAAGTCGAAGTTTTGCTTGGCGCCTTTCTCGGCCAGCAGGCGAACCATGCTCAGGCGCATGTCCTTGATGCGGGTGCGCATTTCACCCAGTTCGGTTTCCCACATGGCCCGCAGTTCCGGGCTGTTGAGTACGGCCGACACCACGGTGGCGCCGTGAGTGGGCGGGTTGGAATAGTTGGTGCGGATCACGCGCTTGATCTGCGAGAGCACGCGGGCCGATTCGTCACGGCTCTGCGTGACCATCGACAGGGCGCCGACGCGTTCGCCGTATAGCGAGAACGACTTGGAGAAGGAGCTGGAAACGAAGAAGCTCATGCCTGATTCGGCAAACAGTCGCACGGCGGCAGCGTCTTCTTCGATGTCGTCGCCGAAGCCCTGATAAGCGATGTCGATGAACGGCACGTGATCATTGGCGCGCAGCACTTCGAGGATCTGCTTCCAATCCTCTGGTTGCAGGTCAACACCGGTCGGGTTGTGACAGCAGGCGTGCAGCACGACGATCGAGCGGGCCGGCAGGTTCTTCAGGTCTTCCAGCATGCCGGCACGGTCAATGCCGTGGCTGGCGGCGTCGTAGTAGCTATAGTTCTGCACCGGAAAACCGGCAGACTCGAACAGCGCACGATGGTTTTCCCAGCTCGGGTTGGTAATGGCCACGACTGCGTCCGGCAGCATGCGCTTGAGGAAATCCGCACCGATCTTCAGTGCGCCAGTGCCGCCCAAAGCTTGAGTCGTGACCACGCGTCCATCGGCAACCAGCGCGGACTCGGCGCCGAACAGCAGGCCCTGCACGGCCATGTCATAGCTGGCAATGCCTTCGATCGGTAGGTAGCCACGAGGTGCGTTCAGCTCCAGTCGCGCCATCTCTGCGGCGGCCACAGCGCGCAGCAGAGGGATTCGACCTTCTTCGTTGCAGTAGACGCCCACCCCCAGGTTGACCTTGTTCGGCCGCGTGTCGGCGTTGAAGGCTTCATTGAGGCCGAGGATAGGATCGCGCGGCGCCATTTCGACAGCGGAGAACAAACTCATGATGGGGAGGCTCGAAGAGAGGAGTGACTGATGCAGCACCCTCGCTTCGCGCTAAGGGCGGTGCGCAAACGGGGCAAGAGTATAACGGGACTAGTGTTGCGTCGCGATATGCTAGGCCTGTTTTTCTGTCGGATTAAGCCCAGCGAACGCCTCGATTAGCCGCTGCTTTGCGTACCCGCCACCCGGACACTTGATATTGCTCGGTGTGGCCGCATTGAAAGGGCTGTGGTTGCTGGCGCAGCATCATCAGCTACGAATGTGCACGTCTGGAAATACCGCCACGGTGGCTCGAATGTGCAGCTTTCGAGTTATCTCGCTATCTGAAGAGGTCGATATGTCGCAGTTCGAATTGGTGACGCGCTTCAAGCCAGCCGGGGACCAGCCGGAAGCCATTCGGCAGATGATCGAAGGCATCGAGGCGGGCTTGTCGCACCAGACGCTGCTCGGCGTAACGGGCTCCGGCAAGACCTTCAGCATCGCCAACGTGATCGCCCATGTGCAGCGGCCCACGCTGGTGCTGGCGCCGAACAAGACGCTGGCCGCGCAGCTCTATGGCGAGTTCAAGGCGTTCTTTCCGAACAATGCGGTGGAGTACTTCGTTTCCTACTACGACTACTACCAGCCGGAGGCCTACGTGCCGTCGTCCGACACCTTCATCGAGAAGGATGCTTCGATCAACGACCACATCGAACAGATGCGGCTGTCGGCGACCAAGGCGCTACTGGAGCGGAAGGACGCGATCATCGTTACCACCGTTTCCTGCATCTACGGCCTGGGTGATCCGCAGTCGTATCTGAAAATGGTGCTGCACGTCGATCGGGGCGATCGCCTCGATCAGCGCGAGCTGCTGCGCCGCCTGACCGGCCTGCAATACACCCGTAACGACATGGATTTCGCTCGCGCGACCTTTCGTGTACGTGGCGACGTCATTGATATATTCCCCGCCGAATCCGATCTGGAGGCGGTGCGTATCGAGCTGTTCGACGACGAGGTGGAAAGCCTGTCCGCCTTCGATCCGCTGACGGGCGAGGTGATCCGCAAACTGCCGCGCTTCACGTTCTACCCCAAGAGCCATTACGTGACGCCGCGCGAAACGCTGCTGGACGCCATCGAGAACATCAAGGTGGAGCTCAAAGATCGGCTCGATTATTTGCGAGCGAACAACAAGTTGGTGGAGGCGCAGCGGTTGGAGCAGCGGACCCGTTTCGATCTGGAAATGATCATGGAGCTGGGTTATTGCAACGGCATCGAGAACTACTCGCGCTACCTCTCGGGGCGCGCGTCGGGGGAGGCGCCGCCGACGCTCTATGACTATCTGCCGGCCGATGCATTGCTGGTGATCGATGAGTCCCACGTCAGCGTGCCGCAGGTGGGTGCGATGTACAAAGGCGACCGTTCGCGCAAGGAAACGCTGGTCGAATATGGCTTCCGCCTGCCTTCGGCGCTGGATAACCGGCCCATGCGTTTCGACGAATGGGAGGCGATAAGCCCGCAGACGATTTTTGTCTCGGCGACCCCGGGGCCATACGAAGCTGAGCATGCGGGGCGAGTGATCGAACAGGTAGTGCGTCCCACTGGCCTGGTGGACCCGCAGATCGAGGTGCGGCCGGCACTGACTCAGGTCGATGATCTGCTCTCGGAAATCAACAAGTGCGTGGTCAAGGAAGAACGAGTGCTGGTCACGACGCTGACCAAACGCATGGCCGAGGACCTGACGGACTACCTTGCGGACCATGGTGTGCGGGTGCGCTACCTGCACTCGGACATCGATACGGTGGAGCGAGTGGAGATCATCCGTGACCTGCGTCTGGGCGTCTTTGACGTGCTGGTAGGGATCAACCTGTTGCGCGAGGGCCTGGACATGCCAGAGGTATCGCTGGTGGCAATCCTCGATGCGGACAAGGAAGGTTTCCTGCGCTCCGAGCGCTCGTTGATCCAGACCATCGGCCGCGCAGCGCGTAACCTCAACGGCCGGGCGATTCTCTACGCTGACAATATGACCGGTTCCATGGAGCGGGCCATTGGCGAGACCGAACGCCGGCGCAACAAGCAGATCGCCTTCAACGAAGCGAACGGCATCGTCCCGCAGGGTGTGTTCAAGGATGTTCAGGATATTCTCGAAGGAGCCACCGTGCCGGGCTCGCGCAGCAAGAAACGCCGTGGCGAGGCGAAAGCGGCGGAGGAGGCCGCACGCTACGAGAACGAACTGCGTTCACCCAGCGAAATCACCAAGCGGATTCGTCAGCTGGAGGAGAAGATGCTCGCCTACGCGCGCGACCTTGAGTTCGAGGCCGCGGCGCAGACTCGCGACGAAATCCACAAGCTGCGTGAGCGCTTGTTGCAGGTATAGAGGCGTGGGAGAGCTTTGCAGGCGCTGCCTGCGATTTCTCCTGGGCGGTATCCAGCCGCCAGGGGAGTCTATACGGTTTACCCATCACCGCGGTTTCAGGCGAAGAAGTCAGGGCCTTTCTCGGTTTCTGATGCAATCGTTGCAGGTTGTCGAGGGTCGTCTGGTGGAGCCGGCAGAGGCACGCCTGCTAACATCGCGCCTTTACACGCGCTGACTCAGCCGACCGAGCCGGTTATCGCAGCCGCCGTGTCTTTTTGTGCCTTGATTCGAGAACATCATGACCACCGTTCGCACCCGCATCGCACCATCTCCCACCGGCGATCCGCACGTCGGCACCGCCTATATCGCGCTGTTCAACCTCTGCTTTGCACGCCAGCACGGCGGCCAGTTCATCCTCCGCATCGAGGACACTGACCAGCTGCGCTCTACGCGCGAGTCGGAACAGCAGATTTATGACGCGCTGCGCTGGCTGGGTATTGAGTGGGACGAGGGCCCGGATGTTGGCGGTCCGCACGGTCCGTATCGGCAGAGTGAACGTGGCGAAATCTATAAAAAGTATTCCGATGAGCTGGTCGCCAAAGGCCATGCTTTTCCCTGCTTCTGCAGCGCCGAGCGCCTCGATCAGGTGCGCGCCGAGCAGATGGCCAACAAGGAAACGCCGCGCTACGACGGCCATTGCATGCACATCGCTGCCGATACCGCGCAGCAGCGCATTGCGGCGGGCGAGTCCCATGTGGTCCGTATGAAGGTACCGACCGAGGGCGTCTGCCAGGTCAATGATATGTTGCGCGGCACGGTCGAGATCGGCTGGGATCGCATGGACATGCAGGTACTCATGAAGGCCGACGGATTGCCGACGTACTTCCTGGCTAACGTCGTCGATGACCACCTGATGGGCATCACCCATGTGCTCCGCGGCGAGGAGTGGCTGCCGTCGGCACCAAAGCTGATCAAGCTTTATGAGTACTTCGGCTGGGAGCAGCCGCAGCTGTGCTATATGCCGCTGTTGCGTAATCCGGACAAGAGCAAGTTGTCCAAACGCAAGAACCCGACGTCCGTGACCTTCTATGAGCGCATGGGCTTCATGCCCGACGCGATGCTCAACTATCTTGGGCGCATGGGCTGGTCCATGCCTGATGAGCGCGAGAAGTTCACCCTGGCGGAAATGATCGAGCATTTCGACATCAACCGCGTGTCGCTGGGCGGGCCGATCTTCGACGTTGAGAAGCTGTCCTGGCTCAACGGGCAGTGGCTGCGCGAGCTGTCGGTCGAACAGTTTGCGGAGCAGGTGCAGAAGTGGGCGTTTAATCCTGACTACATGATGAAGATCGCGCCGCATGTGCAGCAGCGCGTCGAGACATTCAGCCAGATCGCGCCGTTGGCGGGGTTTTTCTTCTCCGGTGCGTTGAATCTCGATCCAGCCTTGTTCGAGCACAAGAAGCTCGACGCCACTCAGGTCCGTCAGGTTCTGCAGCTGACTCTATGGAAGCTGGAAGCGCTGCGTCAGTGGGATAAAGAGCGCATCACCGAATGCATCCAGGCGGTGGGAACGCATCTCGAATTGAAGCTGCGCGACGTCATGCCGTTGATGTTCGCTTCGATCACGGGGCAGGCCAGCTCGGTGTCGGTGCTCGACGCCATGGAAATCATCGGGCCGGACCTGACGCGCTTCCGTCTGCGTCAGGCGCTAGAGCTGTTGGGTGGCGCGTCGAAGAAGGAAGTGAAGGAGTGGGAGAAGCTCTTCGCCGCGATGGGCTGACCCGCGATTGCTTCATGGGCGGCGGTTGGCGCTGCGCCGCAGTTGTCCGCCGCTTGCCACTCGTCGCCGGTAAGTATTTGTTCTGATGCCAAAAAATCTTCGGGGTCAGGCAAAAATATCGTTGACACTCCGAGAGGCCGCACCTAATATGCGCCCCGTCCTCGAGATGGGGCTATAGCTCAGCTGGGAGAGCGCTTGCATGGCATGCAAGAGGTCGACGGTTCGATCCCGTCTAGCTCCACCAATCTCGATTGCCACACCGGTTTACGCCGGTTGCCTTTGAAGGGCTTTGCGTCCCCTTCGTCTAGTGGCCTAGGACACCGCCCTTTCACGGCGGTAACAGGGGTTCGAGTCCCCTAGGGGACGCCATTATTCAGATCGCGATGCGACAGCGGCGCGAGTCGGGAGACGTTAAATCCGGGGCTATAGCTCAGCTGGGAGAGCGCTTGCATGGCATGCAAGAGGTCGACGGTTCGATCCCGTCTAGCTCCACCAATCCACGACAGGTCGTAGCGGTTTACGGTCTGTTCATCGAAGGTTTCGTCCCCTTCGTCTAGTGGCCTAGGACACCGCCCTTTCACGGCGGTAACAGGGGTTCGAGTCCCCTAGGGGACGCCATTTTTTTGCCCGTTTTGGGCACCGAAGGGCCATTTCGTATGAAATGGCCCTTTTTGTTTTGCCTGTAATTCGGCGTGGCGTCATCAGCCTGAAGCAGTCCTGCATGCTGAATGGTCCGCCATAGAAGTCCGCCGTATGCGTGACAATCATCCGTGCGTGGCTTCCAATAGGCGATCCGGCCGTTTCGGCCGCGCACTGCACAGCGAGGATACGCATGATCTGGGACCAGGCCGACGCATTTTTCATCGATATCGACGTGCGATCCGAGCACATCGACGAGCTTGGCCATGCCAACAATGCCGTCTACGTGACCTGGCTGGAAACTTGCGCCTGGCGCCATTCCCAGAGCCTGGGGTTGGGTCTTGAGGATTATCGCCGTCTGGATCGGGCGATGGCCGTATTACGGCATGAGATCGACTACCTGGCTGCTGCGTATCAGAGCGATCAATTGCAGCTGGCCACCTGGATCGTGGACTCTGATCAGCGACTGAAGATGAAGCGTAATTTCCAATTGGTCAGGCCGGCAGACGGAGTGACGCTGTTGCGCGCGCAGACCACCTTTGTCTGCATCCAGCTCTCCACCGGCAAGCCCAAGCGCATGCCGGGTGAGTTCGTTGAGGGGTATGGCAAGGCGCTGGTGCAGCCTTAGCCCCTCAAGCTCTAAGTCCCGGCACTGGTCAGCGCTGTTCCGGTTTGCTGACGTCCGCCTCGCGGCGTTCCTCAGCGTCCTCGCGCCAATCGTCCTGTACTTCGTTTTTCATCTTCTGGTCGAGCGTGTTGCTGTTGCTGTTGATGTTCCCCGTATTGTCGCGCTGATGGTTTTCGCTCATGGCGCTGCCTTGGGTGTCGCTTGTTACGCCGTGGTTATCGTCTTCCATGCCTTCCTGATTGGCGGTCACGCCGGTTGCAATCAGGCTGGCAAGCACGGCAGCGCTAACAGTCAGATTCTTCATCAATAATCCTCCGGTAGTCTGGCATTTTGTTTTCCTGCATCACTAGATCGGACTGGGTGGCCCGAAAAATGTTCGTGGTGGACCGCCGGTGTTCCTTACCCTGGAGTGCCTGAGCGGTCTAGGTCGGTTGCTGGGCTCGTTTGCCTCCGGTCGGTTTTCGCGGTGCCAGTGGTATGCGCAACGAGTGGTCTTTTGGTGGTTTGGACGATCTATCTGGATCGCTCCGGCTTGGCGCCAGGTTGTTGCTCGTCGGCGTTTTGGGCGCTGGAAGATGCCTCGATCGGTGAAGGGTTTTCCTCATCCAGCTGGCAAATCGTGCAGTTCTGGCTATCTGGTCGGTTGGTTTCGACATAGCGAACGCGGCGGCTTCCCGATTGTCGGTCTGCGCTCACGCGGAAACGGGGTCGATCATGGGGCTTCATATTCAATCCCTCTCGTAGCGAAATGGTTGCTTGGTGGCGTCGCCTGGAGGCTGCGAACGTTGACTCATTTAACGGGATTCTCCCGACCTCCCGGCGTTGACACTGGCTGGCAAGACGGGCTCATCCCTGAGGACTGTGCTCAACCTGTTCGCAATAGCGACGAACATTATCCGTCAGGTCGGGTGGGCAGACGCCGCACTGGCGATTCCCCGGCACGGCATGATCGATGAACTTGGGATAGGGCAAGTTCAGTTCCGCCATGATGTCGCGAAAGCGCTCCAGCGTTATCGCTTCACCGAGACGGGGGTTGCGCTGCTTTTCCTGCGCGATGGTCGAGACGCGACGACCGCTGTAGTCATGGCCGGGATAGACCAGGGTGTCGTCTGGCAGCGTGAACAGCTTGTTTCTAACGCTGTGAAACAGGTCGTCCGCGCTGCCGTTCTGAAAGTCGGTCCTACCGCAGCCGTCGATGAGTAATGCATCACCGCTGAACAGGCGATCCCCGAGCAGATAGGCAAAGTGCCCGTCGGTGTGTCCGGGGGTATGGATCGGTGTGAAGTTAAGGCTGCCAACGGTGAAGGGCACGCCTTCCTCGATGCCAATGTCGGTGCAGGGAAGTTTGTCGATCGCTGGCCCCGCGATACGGCAGCCGGTCTGCTTCTTCAGCTCCAGCGCGGCGGTGATGTGGTCGGCATGTATATGGGTGTCCAAGGTGAACGCCAGCTGCAGGTCCAGCCTGGCCAGCACGGCCAGGTCGCGGTCCGTTGCGGAAATGATCGGGTCGATGAGCACGGCCTGGCCGGTGTCCTCGCACCCGAGCACGTAGGTATAGGTGGACGACACGGGTTCGAACAGCTGGCGAAATATCATGATGATCTCGGCTAGTGATGAGTGTTCAGCGGTGCCTGTTCCAGCGCACTGAGCAGTGCATACTTTTCCTGATCGATCTCGCTTCGCGTGCGGACACCCAGCCGGCGCAGGATCGCCAGCGGCGGGCACCAGCCCTGCAAGCCGTGTTGCAGAAGAAACGGCAGCACGACGCCGGGCAGCAGAAACCACTTTCGGTTCGCTGTCAGGCCAAGCAGCAGGCCAGACAGCGCGAGCGAGGAGGCATTGACCTCGAGCACGCGCTCCACATCCCACTCGCGATCCAGGGCGTCGATACGCTGAAGGATTGCGCTTCGTCCCATCCCGCTGAATCGCCGAATGTTCTCGTCCGTTTGCCGATCGATTTCCTGATTCACAGGTTGGGACGTTGAGCGGCGAACCCGGTCCGCCTGGTCATGATTCGTACTGTTTTGCTGTATCGATGACATGTTGATCTCCTGGTTCGCGCCGACGGGGTGGGCGCGGCGAGGTGAAAAGCCACAGCGATGCCGCATAATTTTAGGACGTGTGCGGGGCGTCGAGTTCAGACCGGGCGTCCGCTGTAGCGTCGATACGATATATTGAAATATATATTGATAAATTGTATTGTCAAATCCATCCGACCCACCTGAACAAAATGGCCCACATGGCAGAAATCGATATCGAAACGCTTCGTCGCAGTGCCGCAGACGCTTGTGGCTTGCTGAAGGTGCTCGGCAACCCTGACCGCCTGTTGTTGCTGTGCCAGCTGACCCAGGGCGAGCACTGCGTGGGTGACCTCGCCAATGCGACGGGTATTGTGCAGCCGACCCTGTCTCAACAGCTCACGGTGCTGCGCCACAACGGCTTGGTCAGCACCCGACGCGAGGGCAAGCAGGTCCATTACAGCATCGCCAGCCAACAAGCGATGGAGGTCATGCAGGTGCTTTACCGGCTTTACTGTCAGCACCCCGAACGTGAGGAACCCTCAACATGACGATCGACTGGGCACATTTCACACCGTGGTCCTCGCTCGCCGGCGGCGCGCTGATCGGCCTCGCTGCGACCCTGTTTATCCTGTTGAACGGGAGAATCGCGGGCATCAGCGGCGTAGTCGGTGGGTTACTGCGGCCTGCGAAGGGCGACGTGCTCTGGCGTGTTGCATTTATCGCCGGGCTGGTGATCGCGCCGGTGCTGTTTCAGGCCGCGTTCGAACAACCAGACATCGAAGTAAATGCGAGCACGCTGACCCTGATCGCCGCCGGCCTGTTGGTCGGGATCGGTACGCGGTATGGCTCCGGTTGCACGAGCGGGCATGGCGTCTGCGGATTGTCGCGACGGTCGCCGCGCTCGCTAGCCGCGACGGCCGCGTTCATGGCCAGCGGCTTTCTGACGGTGTTCGTCATCCGCCACCTGCTGGGCTGAGGAGATGCCATGAAATTACTGAGCGCCTTTGTGACGGGGCTGGTTTTCGGCCTTGGCCTGATCCTGTCAGGGATGGCCGATCCGTCCAAGGTGATTGCCTTTCTCGATCTGGCCGGGGCGTGGGACCCCTCGCTCGCGTTCGTTATGGGCGGTGCGATTGCGGTCGGCAGTGTCGGGTTCTATTTCGCCTCCAAACGATCCCGCGCAGTGCTGGGAGATGTCATGCGGATGCCCACCGCGACCCGGATCGATCGCCCTCTTGTACTGGGCAGCCTGGCATTCGGAGCGGGTTGGGGGCTGGCCGGCTATTGTCCTGGACCGGCGGTCGCGACGCTTTTGAGTGGTCGGAGCGAGCCGCTGATCTTTGTTCTCGCCATGCTGGCCGGTATGGGGTTCTATGAGCTGCAATCACGCTATTCGGGCAAGACGCAGTGATCAGCGCATTCGTATTCGGGAAACCAAGGTGCCCGAGCGGGAATTTGGCCAATGATGATTGAGGTCGGGCTCGGACTACTGGTTGGCGTCGTCCTCGCGCTGACCGGTGCCGGCGGCGGCATTATTACCGTGCCGTTGCTGATCTTCGTGGTCGGGCTCGAGCTGCATCAGGCCGCGCCCATCGGGTTGATGGCGGTCGGGCTTGCCGCATGGGTCGGAGCGGCGATAGGCCTACGGGACGGCATTGTCCGTTACAAGGCCGCGGCACTGATGGCCTGCTGCGGCGTGCTGCTCGCACCCGTCGGCGTCTGGGTGGCCGGGCGGGTCGCACATGATGTGCTCGCCGTGGTGTTTGCGCTGGTGATGTTCTGGGTCGCCTTCAGGGCATTCAGGCGTCTGCCGAGCGATGATTCGACCCCGAGAGCCGTGCCCTGTCAGCTGAATCCCGACACCGGCCGTTTCCACTGGACCTCCCGCTGTGCCGCGACCGTGGCCGCTTCGGGCACCTTGGCGGGTTTCCTCTCCGGCTTGCTGGGGGTCGGCGGCGGGTTCGTGCTGGTTCCGGCGCTCAGTCGCTTCAGTGATCTGCCGATGCGTTCGATTGCCTCCACGTCGTTGGCTGTCATCGGCCTGGTGTCCGTCAGCGGGGTGCTGTCCGCCGCGGCCTCGGGCAGCGTTCAGTGGGCAGTGGCGCTCCCGTTCTCGGCTGGTGCCGTGCTCGGGATGTTCGCCGGCCGCACGGTTTCCTCTCGCCTGGATGGGCGCCTGCTGCAGAGAGGCTTCGGGCTGATCGCGGCTGTGGCCGCGTCGGCCTTGTTGATTCAAGTCGCTTTCTGATTGCGCACCCGCAGGGAACTAACCAGACACCTGCGCCGCGCAAACACCGATAAGCCTCTTAGTCGTTTTGAACCGGCAGGCTCGCCGCCTTCCAGGCCATCCAGGAGCCGGGGACATTGGCCACCTCACGAAAGCCGGCTTTCTTGAGGATGCTGGCCGCGATGGAGGCGCGATAGCCGGACCCGCAGTAGGTGACGGTGGTCTTGTCCGGATCCAGCTCGTTCAGCCGGTCAGCGAGGTGGGTGACGAAGATGTGCCTGGCGCCCGGCACCCGACCCGCCGCGACCTCTTGCGGGCTGCGTACATCCAGCACCTGTACCTCGGGCGCTTCGCGACGTTCATTGAGTTCATGCACCGTCCATTCCTGAAGTCCGTTCAGCGGTAGCGCCGCGTTCTGCCAGTCCGTCATGCCGTTGCGCAGATAGCCGCGGATATCGTCCAGACCTATCCGATACAGTTGGGTGACGGCCTGGTGGACGTCGTCGGCCGACTCGCCCACCAGCAGGATCGGGCGATCATCATCGAGCATCCGCCCAGCCCAATTGACGAATTCGTTACGCAACGCGATGTTGATCGCGCCGGGCACATGTCCGCCGCCAAACGCGAGGATCGAACGGACGTCCACGACCTGCATGTCGCGCGTCGCCAGTGTCTCGAAGTCGGACGGCGCGAGCGGCGGTGGGGGAAGGGCCTTCCATCTGTACGGCCGAACGCACGTTAAGTTGTTTCAGTCGCGCATAGTGACGGGGCGGCTCCGGCATGTCGGCCAGCAGCCAATCGATGAACGCGCCCTCGCTACGCTGTTCGCACAACGCAGGGTTGAAGAGACGCTCGTTGCCGAGCGTGGAGTGGCGTCGGTCGCCGATGGATTTGCCGCAGGCCGAACCGGCGCCATGGCAGGGGTAGATTTCGATCCGGTCACCAAGGGGCAGGTAGTGATCGAAAAGCGTGTGGTACAGCGCGCCGGCGAGTTTTCGCTCACTGCCTTCGCCCAGCAGGTCGGGGCGCCCGACGTCCAGGTTGAACAGGGTGTCGCCGGTAAATAACGCGATCGGCTGGTCGCCCTGCTGGGCGTCGAATAGCTGCAGGGAAATGTGTTCGGGCGTATGCCCCGGCGTGTGCATGACCTGCAGCGTGGCTTGCCCGAGCTCAATCGTCTCGCCACCGCTGACCTGGCGAAGCTCGAATTCATAGGTGCTCGCGCGGCCGCCGATGATCTGTGCCCCGGTGCGCTTCGCCAGCGCCTGGGCGCCGGACACGAAATCGGCATGGATATGTGTCTCGATGGCATAGGCGATTCGCAGGCCTCGCGCCCTGGCCATTTGCAGGTAGATATCGATGTCGCGGCGGGGATCGATGACCGCGGCTACCGCGGCCTTGCTGTCGCCGATCAGATAGGAGATCTGCGCCAGGCCGTCTGTATAAACAGGTTCGAAAACAAGCATTGCCACCTCCGACGATGGTTAACGGATTGCTCAGTCAACTATTCGGACGGTGTGCGTACCTGGACGTTCAGGCTATCGAGGCGTCACGGGGAGCCTTCAGCCTGAAGGCTGACCACCAGCTCGACGACGAGACCGCCTTCTTGCGGCACGAAACGCAGATCGCAGGCGCAGCGCTCGGCGATCGCCTTGACGATGGACAGGCCCAGCCCACTGCCTTCACCTACGCCGCTGCGCCAGAAGCGCTCGGTCAGGCGCTCGAGCATTTCCGGCGGGATGCCCGGGCCATGATCCTGCACGCTGAAGCGAACCCGGCTTTCATCCAGTTGGGAGAGCGTCAAGCGAATGGCCGTGCCCTCCTGCGTATGTCGGCGGGCATTGTCGAGCAGGTTGCGCAATGCCGCGACCGCCAGGGTCGGCGGCATCGCCAGTGGGAGAGGGGAGACATCTTGCGCCCCGCACAGCTCGATGTGCGGCCCGGGCTGCTGACTGGCGTCAGCGATCGCCAGCTGCGCGACGTCGCGGGCCGTGCAGCTGAGGCCGTCATCAAAGGACACGCGACCTTCGACCCGCGCCAGCATGAGCAGCTGTTCGAGGATGCGGTGCAGACGATCCGTGCCGACCTCGGCCTGGGCCAGTGCCCGCTTCGCGGTGTCGCCCTCGGTCATGGCCGCGACCTGCAGGTGAGTCTTGATGGCGGTCAGCGGGCTGCGCAGTTCATGGGCGGCATCATCGGTCAGCCGGCGTTCGCGTTCGAGCATGTGCGCGATCCGCGCGAACAGCTGGTTCTGGGTTTCGACCAGGGGCGTCAGCTCTCGCGGCAGCCGTTCGATGTGCAACGGCTCCACCGAGTCGGCGCTGCGCTGCGCCAGGGCCGTGCGGATTCGTCTGAGCGGCGCAAGGCCGTTGCCGATGCCGATCCACAACACGATCAGGCTGCCCAGCAACGCGACGAACACCGGCAGCGCCGCGGCCAGGAGCACCGAACGCTGGAGTGCGGTGCGCTCGTCAAGGCGATCGGCCGTGGTGATGCGCATGCCGTTCTGGATGAAGGTGAAGCTGCGCCAGGCGGTATCGCCGATCATTTGGTCGTGAAAGCCGGTGCGTTGGGCGTCGAGCGCACTGTCTGGTGCCGCATGGCTGCGGGCCAGGATTTCACCTCGCAAGGAGCTGATCTGGCAGGCCAGGCCGTTCTCGATACCCAGCTGTTCCGCACTCAGCCGGGTGATACCGCCTTCACCCAGCTGCGGCTGCGGCAATTGCACGAGCAGGCCCGCGACCATCCTGGCTGACGCGGCAAGGCGCTGATCGAGCGACTGCATTAATTGATTGCGAACATCGAAGAGCATCCAGGTCGCAGCCAAAGCCCAGAGCAGCACGAAGGCCGAGCCGAGGGTGAGGGTCAGGCGCAGGCGCAAGCTCATGGTTCGGGTGTCTCGATGGCAGCCGGTGCTGGGCCAGCAGGGCCCAGGCGATAACCGATCCCCCTGACGGTTTCGACGATGCCGTTGCCCAGCTTGCGCCTGAGGTGGTGGATATGGACATTCAGGGCGTTGCTTTCAACGTCATCGCCCAGTCCGTACACGGCATCCTTGAGCTGCTCGGCCGATAGCACGCGGCCCGGGTTCTGCAGTAGCGCCTGGAGCAGCGCCTGTTCACGGCGCGACAGGTCCACGGGGTCGCCCGCCATGAACGCGGCACAGGCGGCAGGATCGTAGCTCAGCGGGCCGTGTTCGATCATCTGCGTCGCCCGACCGGCAGCGCGGCGCAGCAGGGCATGCAAGCGGGCGGCGAGTTCACGCAGGTCGAAGGGCTTGACGAGGTAGTCGTCAGCGCCGGCCTGAAGCCCGCAGACCCGCTCGGTCACCGCATCCCGGGCGGTCAGAATGAGCACAGGCAACTCAAGGCCGCGGCGGCGCAGGCGCTGGAGAAAGCGCAGGCCGTCTTCGTCAGGCAGACCCAGATCGAGAATCATCAGGTCGAAGCTGGCTGAGCGCAGCAGCGAGTCGGCCTGCCCGGCCGTAGCGGCATGGGCCACGCTGAAGCCCTGGGCTTCGAGCCCGGCGACGATGCCACTGGCGATCAGTGCGTTGTCTTCTGTCAGCAGTACGTGCATGTGGGAATCGCTTGGTAGGCAGCGGTCAGTATCGCCCGCCTGGATTAACGGCGCGTTAGCAGATGGTACGCCGAGTTGCTCGTGCCTCAACGCCTCTCAGCCTTTCAGGTTGTGTCGGGGCAAGCCTCGTTAATCGGCTCTTAATCCCGAGTCGGCAAGCTCGCCGTCGAATCTGGTAATCGGGTGTTGTGCATGCGAGCGCTTTTTATCTTTCTGGCCTGCTGCCTATGGACAGTGCAGCTGGCGAACGCTTCGCCGTTCACCTTCGGTCAGAAGCAGCCGGACTTTCTACCCGTGGACGAAGCGTTCAGGCTGCACGTCGAGCAGCCTGACGCTGGCGGAGTCGTGCTGCGCTGGGACATTGCGCCCGGCTATTACCTATACAAGGAGCGCCTGCGATTTGCAGGGCTGCCGCCGGGGACCGAGCCCCAGTTGCCCCCAGGCGAGCCGTACCATGACGAGTATTTTGGTGATTCGCGAATCTATCGCGACAGCCTGGAAGTGCAGCTCCCCGATGCGGGTCTCGCGTCGCTCGAACTCGGCTGGCAAGGCTGCGCCGATGCCGGCCTGTGCTATCCGCCGCAAAGCCGCACGGTAGAGCTGGGCGGCAGCGGCACCCCTCCGTCCACGCCTGGTCAGGCCGACGACCAGGTCCTCGCCAGCGGGCTGCAACAGCAGTCGCTTGGCTGGAGTCTGCTGATCTTTTTCGGACTCGGCCTGCTGCTTGCCTTTGCTCCCTGCTCGCTGCCGATGCTGCCCATCCTGGCGGGCATCGTGGTGGGTAGCCAGGCCGGGCCTCGACGCGGCATGGCACTGGCGGGTGCCTATGTATTCAGCATGGCGCTGGTCTACGCCGCCCTCGGGGTGGTGGCGGCGCTGTTGGGTGCGAATCTGCAGGGATGGCTGATGCAGCCGTGGCTGATCGCAAGCTTCGCTGGCCTGTTCGTGCTGCTTTCCCTGCCCATGTTCGGCTTCTTCGAGCTGCAATTGCCGGCGGGCCTGCGCGATTGGCTGGAGCAGGCCGGACGCCAGCGTCGTGGCGGCAGCCTCGCCGGGGCCAGCGCGTTGGGTGTGATGTCCGGGCTGCTGGTGGGCCCCTGCATGACCGCACCCCTGGCCGCGGCGCTGCTGTACATCGCGCAAAGCGGCGACGCCCTGAACGGTGGGCTGGTGCTGTTCGCGCTGGGCCTGGGGATCGGTACGCCACTGGTGCTGCTGGTGACGGTGGGCAATCGCTTCCTGCCCAAGCCTGGGCCGTGGATGGATCGCGTCAAGGTTGCCTTCGGTTTCCTGTTTCTGGTCGCGGCCCTCTACGTCCTTCGTCCGCTGTTGTCCGACCCTCTCTGGGTGGGGTTGTGGGGCGCGCTTTTGGTTGTGGGTGCCAGCGGGCTGCTGCACCTGTCGCGGGAACTGGTGCGGCATCAGGCGCTCAGCCGCGCGGTGGCGGCGCTGGCTGGCGTCTGGGGCGTAGCGCTGCTGCTGGGCGCGGCAGGCGGCGCGCAGGATGTCATGCGGCCGCTCGGTGTATTCACGGGCGGGGTTGCGACCTCGCAGGGTACTGAGTCTGCACACGGGTTTGTCGGCTTCAGCGAGCCGGCCGACCTTGATCGTGAGCTGGCTGCCGCCAGGGCCGCAGGCCAGTGGGTGCTGGTGGACTACTACGCGGACTGGTGCGTGTCCTGCAAGGTCATGGAAAAGGAGGTGTTTGGCGACGCGCAGGTGCAAGCGGCGCTCACCGGCGTGCGGATTCTGCGGCCGGATGTGACGCAGACCGATCCCGCCAGTCGCGAGCTGCTGAACCGCTATCAGGTCATGGGGCCGCCGACGCTGCTCTTCATCGGCCCCGACGGGGAGGAGCGACGTACCCAGCGCATCACCGGCGAGGTGGATGCGAGCCAATTCCTGAACAGATGGAACCAAACAAGGGAGCGTGGCTGATGCTGACGATCAATCTGGGGCCTCTGGCGCTTGCTGTCCCACATGTGCTGATGCTGGTTAGCCTGTTTCTGGCGATGCTGACCGGCTGGTGGGTGGGGCGGCGTAGCGAGCGGAATCCGGAGCAGCAGCTCTTCAGGCTGTTGCTGGTGGCGTTACTGGTCGCACGGCTGGCCTTCGTGCTGGTGTATGTCGAGCATTTCAAAGAAGAGCCCTGGCGCGTGATCGACATACGTGACGGCGGTTTTATTGCCTGGCCGGGCTTGCTGGTGGCCGTTCTGTTGGGCACTTGGCTTGCCTGGCGCGACAGTGGGTTGCGGCGCCCCCTTGGTACGGCGGTGCTGGTGGGTGTGCTCAGCTGGGGGTTCGGGACCTTTGCGTTGCACGCGTTCGAGCAGGGCACGCGGCTGCCCGAGATGGGCCTGCGGGATAGCCAGGGCAAGCCCGTCGCTTTGCAGGATTATGTTGGCAAGCCGCTGGTGGTCAATCTGTGGGCCACTTGGTGCCCGCCCTGCCGGCGTGAAATGCCGGTCCTTGCGAAGGCGCAACAAGACAACGCCGAGGTGACCTTCCTGTTCGTCAACCAGGGCGAGGGCGAGCGGTTGATCGCCGATTTCCTCGACGCCGAAGGGCTCGGCTTGGAAAACGTCCTGCTCGATACCGGCGGTCGCCTGGGCCAGCACGTAGGGTCTGCCTCGCTGCCCACCACGCTTTTCTACGACGCCGAGGGCCGCCAGGTTGGCAGTCACCTCGGTGAGCTGTCTCGTGCCAGTCTGGCGCGTGCCCTTGAGCAACTAGAGGTAAAAACCCAGCCATGAAACCTATACGTTCACTTTCGCTGTTGATCTCAACGCTCGCCTTGCTGCCGACGCCCTCGGCGCTGGCCGACGCGCTGCCTCCCGCGGTTCAGGCCATTGAGGCGCGCGGCGCCAAAGTGGTCGGCAGTTTCGACGCGCCGGGCGGATTGAAGGGCTACGCAGCGCGTTACAACGGCCAAGGCATTGCGCTGTATCTGACACCGGACGGCGATCATGTCGTGGTCGGCAGTTTGCTGGACGCCGCTGGCGAAGACCTGACCAAGGCACCACTTGAGAAGCTGGTGTATGAGCCGATGAGCAGCGAGATGTGGCAGCGGCTGGAGAGCAGCACCTGGATTGCTGACGGTGCGGCAGATGCACCGCGGGTGATCTACATGTTTTCCGACCCGAACTGCCCGTTCTGCAATATGTTCTGGAAACAGGCGCGGCCCTGGGTCGAAGCGGGTGACGTTCAGCTGCGTCACGTGATGGTCGGCATGTTGCGCCCGGACAGCGCGGGGAAATCCGCGGCACTGCTGGCCGCCAAGGACCCGGAGGTAGCCCTCAATGAACACGAAGCAGCGGGTAAGGCGAGCACACTCAAACCCGTCGAGCGTATCGCGCCCGAGGTGCATGAACAGCTTGAGGCGAACCTCACCTTGATGGGCGAGATGGGTGCCTCGGCTACGCCGGCTATCTATTACTTGGATGAGCAAGGGCGTCTGCAGCAACATCAGGGCGCGCCTCGTCCCGAGGCGTTGAATAGCATCATGGGGCCATTGTCAAAACGCTAGCAACACGTCACGGTCAGTCAGCACCAGGGCCTACATAACAAGAATGATCAGGAGGCTACATGAACGTCCCCCTCTGGCCCTTGGCCGGGCTCTTTTTTGCGATCTCCGTGTCCGCGCACGCCGCCGATGCGGCTGCGGTGTACAGCAAAGGCGGGGCCAACCCCGCCGCGATGGCGTGTGCTACCTGCCACGGCGCCGAAGGTGAGGGCATGGCCGCTGCAGGATTCCCCCGCCTGGCTGGCTTGTCGGCGCAGTATATGCGTAAGCAGTTGGCTGATTTCGCCTCTGGAGCGCGCGCCAATCCGATCATGCAGCCCATCGCCGCGGCCTTGAGCGCCGACGAAGTGGACGCAGTCACAGCGATGCTGGCCAGCAAGCCGAAACCGCAGGTCGAGCGAATCGACCGCACCGCGTTGGCCGACGGGCCTGGCGAAACTCTTGCCCTGCGAGGTGCGTGGGATCGCAACATCCCCGAGTGCGTCGCCTGTCACGGCCCCAGCGGAACGGGAGTAGGCGATGCCTTTCCACCACTGGCTGGGCAGTCGGCTCAGTATCTGTCGACTCAACTGACCGCCTGGCGTCAGGGTACCCGCAAGAACGACCCCAACGACCTGATGGGGCACATCGCGCGTAGCTTGACCGAGGATGAGGTAAAGGCTGTCTCGACGTACTTTGCAGGCCTGACCGAAAAAGGAGCAGCCAAATGAAGACCCATACAAGCGCACTGCTGTTGATGTCATTGGCCTTCCCGGTGCTCGCGGACGACATCGCGATGGAAGATCAGTCGCAGATCCTGACCGGGGCCGGTGATCCCGCCAGCAGTAAGTACTTCCAACCGCCCAAGGAAAGCGAACTGCCTGACAACGCCTACGGGCAGTTGGTACAGCAAGGACGGGCCATATTCGTCGATACCAAGACGCATGCGCCCGACTATGTCGGCAACGGCCTGGCCTGTGCGAACTGCCACCTCGAACAAGGCCGGAAAGCCAACTCTGCACCGCTTTGGGCCGCCTACACCATGTACCCGGCGTACCGGAAGAAAAACGACAAGGTGAACAGCTATGCCGAGCGCCTTCAGGGCTGTTTCCAGTTCAGCATGAATGGCAAGGCGCCCGAGGCTGACGGCCCCGTTATCGCTGCGCTTTCAGCCTATTCCTACTGGCTTGCAACCGGAGCACCCACAGGTCAAGAGCTGCCAGGTCGGGCCTATCCGGAAGTGCCACAACCCGAAGGTGGATACGACCTGGCGAAGGGTGAACAGATCTACAGCGCACAGTGCGCCGTCTGTCATGGGCCAAACGGGGAAGGGCAGAAGTCAGGTGACGATTACGTCTTCCCGCCACTATGGGGGGCGGACTCGTTCAACTGGGGTGCTGGCATGCATCGGATCAATACGGCTGCGGCGTTCATCAAGGAAAACATGCCACTGGGCAAAGGCGGCACCCTGTCGGATGAAGACGCCTGGAACGTGGCCGCCTTCATGAACAGCCACGAGCGACCGCAAGACCCCCGCTTGATTGATGGCTCAGTCGAGAAAACCCGAGATAAGTACCACGCCAATGACGGCGTGAACCTTTACGGGGAAATCGTCAACGGCAAGGTGCTAGGGAAGGGAATCTGACAAGCAGGCGCTGCTGTCCTCACATGCTTTGACGAACAGTCTGTCCGAACTGATGGTTGAGGAGGGCCCGCTCCTTACCTGACAGCCCGCTTGTGGCCGACAGCAGCCGTAACAGTAATTGCCTTGATCAGTGTCGCGACGGGCTGGAGCGTCACCAAGGGTTTTACGTTCAGCAGGAAAGTGGCCTGCTGATGGACCTACGCCAACGCACCAAATACACAGGTGGCGACTTTACCGAAACTCAACCCGCCACGCCGAACGGATGGTGGGTGTGCTCGCTGCAACCGGCGCCCAAGTACGGCCGCTACACCTTCCAGCATGGTCGCGCGCCCACTGCGCCTGATCGCACTATGCGGCGGAAGATAATGAGTCAACGATTTACCCCGCGGCTCGATCAGATGTGGCGGCTGGGGGTAAGAAAGCAGCCAATCGATTCTAGAGACGCTACGGTCGTTAACGGTATAGTGATGGTCGTCCGAGCAGGGTGTGTGTCGTCTAGCCCATACGGTTGGAGAGATGGAAATACCGGCTGGTTTGCAGCGGTTAAAAAGGCTGGTATCACAGCGGGTACCAAATCCGTAAATTCCGATGAAACCCCAAGAAAATCAGCACTCTACTAAGCAAAGGAAAATCATCCACGTCGATTGCGACTGCTTTTATGCCGCCATCGAAATGCGTGACGACCCCAGCCTCGCAAACCGGCCAATTGCAGTAGGCGGGTTGGCCGACCGCCGAGGCGTCATTGCGACCTGCAATTACGAGGCGCGAGCCTATGGTGTGCGCTCGGCGATGGCCTCCGGACACGCGCTGAAACTCTGTCCGGATCTGCTGATTCTTCGGCCCCGTATGGATGCCTACCGGGAAGCATCGCGCGAAATACAGGGTATCTTTCGCACCTACACTGATCTGATCGAGCCTCTGTCACTTGACGAAGCCTATCTAGACGTGACGGGTTGCGAGCATTTTGCCGGCAGCGCCACGCGCATTGCGCAGGACATCCGCCGGCGGGTCTGGCAGCAGTTGCGCATCACGGTTTCCGCAGGCGTTGCGCCGAACAAGTTCCTTGCCAAAATCGCCAGTGACTGGAACAAGCCGGACGGACTCTTTGTAATCACTCCGAATCAAGTCGATGAGTTCGTGCTGGCGTTGCCGGTCAACGAGCTGCATGGGGTCGGCCGGGTCACCGCTGAAAAGTTGAAGCGGCTGGGCATCCATACCTGTGCCGATCTGCGTACCTGGAAGCGCCTGGACCTGGTCCGGGATTTCGGCTCGTTCGGCGAACGGCTGTGGGGGCTGGCGCATGGGATCGACGAGCGGCTGGTTCAAGTGGAAAGCCGTCGCCAGTCGGTCAGTGTCGAGAACACATACGAGCGTGACTTGCCAGACCTCGCTGCCTGCCTGGAGCGGCTCCCTGAACTGCTCGAGCAACTCGCCCGTAGAATGGCCCGGCTCGATAGTGGCTACCGGCCCGGTAAGCCCTTCGTCAAGCTGAAGTTCCACGACTTCACCCAGACGACCCTCGAACAGTCCGGCGCGGGGCTGGAACTCGACGACTATTCCGACCTTCTCGCGGGCGCCTTCGCCCGCGGCAAGCGACCGGTGCGGCTGATTGGCGTCGGGGTTCG
>NZ_AGSX01000126.1 GCF_000235745.1 Stutzerimonas stutzeri SDM-LAC
AATTCGCGCACCCAGGTCGTCAGCCATTCGTTGAGGTAGTCACGCACACGGTAGCCGTCACGCTCGACGGCACGGGTGGGTTGTTTGTGACGAAGAAATTCAGGCAGGCGAACCGGCGTTTCTGACTCGGTGCGAAAGTCAGGCAAGAACGCCAGCGACCCTTTCAGCGGGTCCACCAGAACGCTGGGCGGCACTGGATAGTCGGCAACCCCTGCGCGCACCCAGTCTTTGCCCCACCAGCGGGACCACGCTGGATAATCGTAATCGATCAGGTTGTGGTAGGCGTGCAGATTCTCGTAGGGCTCCGGCTGCCAAGTGGTCCAGCGTTCGGGCAGGTACTGCGCCATTCCGTCTCGCAGGCCGCCAAAGCCATGCTGCTGCATGTCCGCCAGGGTGGAATAGCCGGCATGGTTGAGCACGACGTCGAACAACACGCGGATGCCGCGCGCATGTGCCTCCCTGATCAGCTCGCGCAGGTCGGCTTCGGTGCCCATGTTGGCGTCCAGCTGGGTGTAATCCAATGCGTAATAGCCGTGGTAGGCGTAATGGCGAAAGTCACCTTTCTCGCCGCCACCGACCCAGCCGTGTATCTGTTCATAGGGCGCGCTGATCCACAGCGCGTCCACGCCCAGCTTGGCCAGGTAGTCGAGCTTGCCGGTCAGGCCTTTGAGATCGCCGCCATGAAAGGTGCCAATCTCCTGCGCGCCGTCGGGCTCGCGGCCATAGCTGCGGTCGTTGTTCGGGTCGCCGTTGGCGAAGCGGTCGGTCAGCGCGAAATAGACGGTCGCGTTGCGCCAGTCGCGTGGCTGCTCCGATGGCGAATCAATTGCCTCGATCAACAGCAAACCGTTGCTGCCGGCGGCCGGGGTCAGTTCGACCTTGCCGTTCCGCACGGTGGCCGTGTCGCCGCTGTAGGCGTCGCGCAATCGCTGGCCGTTCTCGAACACACCGGCGACCGGAACCTGTACGGCTTCGCCATTCCATGGTTGGCAGGCCTGCTCGACCGGCTCCTGCGATTGGCGCATGGGTAACAGCCGCAGGTGGGCGTCATTGCCGGTTTGCACCAGCAGGCGGTAGCGCCCCGGTTTCACTACATCGAAATCGAAGCGATCACCAGCGTTCAGCGCGTGGCGTTGAAACGGCTTGAGCGGCTTCTGTTCGGTCTCGCCAGTACCCAGTTCGAGGGCGCCTGTGGTTAGCTCCAGCTCCGCCGCGAAGCGATCCTCGGCTAGCGTTTCCCAGGCCGGTTGCAGAGGCTGACCGTTCAGTCTGATAGGGACTTGCGGTTCCGCTTGTATAACGGGTGCGAGCAGTCCGAAACAAAGGGCTAGGATAGATGGACTAAGGGGCGGCAGAGGACGCATGTCCGGCTCCGGCTTGGCGGGGAAGAGGCGCTATTCAAGCCTGTTTTCGCCGAGTCGTGCAGGCTGAGAAAGGCCGATTCGACGGCTCTACGAGTGCGGTGCGAATGCAAAACTACGCCCTGCTTCTACGCCCCTCATCCCCCTTCGGGGGAGGATGTTTTAGCTCACAGGCAGGGCGAGTATGGATGCACTGCAACACCGCCAGGCGGCATGCAGAACGTTGTGGATCAAAAATAAGAAGCCACGAGGAACTACCTAGATGAATAAAAAGCTGTTTGCAGCGGCCGCAATCGGTCTCTCCGCAACCCTGAGCCTGCCGCTGTCCGTCCAGGCCGCCATTGAAGAAGGCAAGCTGGTCGTCTGGATAAATGGCGACAAAGGCCATAAGGGACTGGCCGAGGTGGGCAAGAAGTTCACCGAGGAAACCGGCATTCCCGTCGAGGTGGCGCATCCCGATGCCGCCACGGACAAATTCCAGCAAGCCGCGGCAACCGGCAATGGCCCGGACATTTTCATCTGGGCGCATGACCGCCTCGGTGAGTGGGCCCAGAGCGGCCTGATTACACCCATCACACCCAGCGCCGAAACCAAGCAGGAAATCTCCGACTTCGCCTGGGACGCCGTCAGCTACAACGGCAAGCTGTGGGGCTATCCAATGGCGGTCGAAGCGCCGGCGCTGATCTACAACAAGGCCCTGGTCTCGACCCCGCCGAAGACCTTCGAAGAAGTAATGGCGATGAACAAGGATCTCGCTGCCGACGGCAAGCGTGCAATCCTCTGGGATTACAACAACACCTACTTCACCTGGGCCTTGCTGGCCGCCAACGGCGGTTACGCCTTTGAAGATACTGGCTCGGGCTATGACGTGAGCAAAACCGGCGTCAACAACGAGGGCGCCAAGCAGGGCGCAGCGGTACTCAAGCGTTTGATCGACGAGGGCGTGATGCCCAAGGGTGCCGACTACAGCGCCGCAGAGGCCGCCTTCAACAAAGGCGACTCGGCGATGTTCATCAGCGGGCCATGGGCCTGGTCGAACATCAAGAAGAGCGGCATCGACTTTGGCGTGGCGCCGATCCCGGCGGTGGGCGACAGCCCGAGCAAGCCGTTCTCCGGTGTGATGGCCGCGACGCTCAACGCAGCCAGTCCGAACCAGGCGCTCGCCGTCGAGTTTCTCGAAAACTACCTGCTGGAAGTGGAAGGCCTCAAAACCGTGAATGCCGACGTGCCGCTGGGTGCGGTGGTGAACAAGGAATTCATGGCCGAGTTGTCCGACGATCCGATGATCAAAGCGACGTTCGAGAGTGCTCAGCAGGGCCGTCCGATGCCAAACATTCCGCAGATGGGCGTGTTCTGGTCGGCCATGGAACCTGCCCTGACGAACATCACCTCCGGTCGCCAAACTGTGGATGCCGCCCTGGATGACGCCGCGAAACGCATCGTCAAATAACCACAACCCGCAGCCGCAGTTGGAGACGCCTGCGTCTTCGGCTGCGCGCCCTGAGGCCCAGATTCCGATGTCCGCCGTGAATGTTCCTGCCCAAATGCCCGGCCGCGCCGTGCCGAAACTGTCGATACCCAAGCTGCCAGCGGCGATGCGTTGGGGCCTTTGGCTGCTGTGCAACGCCTTTGCCCTGTACCTGGTCATCGCGCTCTATGCGCAGGGGCAAACCGTGTTTGCTCTGCTTGGGTTGGTGCTCGCCGGAATCGCCAGTTTCGTGTTCATCAACCGCCGAGCCTACGCCCACCGTTACATCTTCCCGGCGGTAGCGGGGATGCTGGTGTTCGTGATCTTCCCGCTGCTCTACACAGTGGGCATCGGCTTCACCAACTACAGCGGCACCAATCTGCTGAGCTTCGAGCAGACGCAGCGCTACCACCTCAATCAGACCTACCTTGCAGGCGAACGCTTCGGTTTCAGCCTGCACCAGAACGAAGCGGGTGAAATGCGCCTGCGGGTCGACCGAGGCGAGCAGGGCGTCTGGGTTTCCGCTCCGCTGGCCGGTGAGCCGGTTGCAGGCGAGCCGCTTGGCATGAGCCGGGAGGCCGAGGTCGAAAACCTGGGTGCGGCCTTGCCGCTGCGTGATGTGATCCGCCAGCGCAAGCAACTGGAACAGTGGGTCATGCGCGGCCATGAAGGTCAGCTGCTGCGCCTTTATGGACTGCGTGAAGTCGCCGCGGTGAAGCCGCTGTACCGGTTGCGCGATGACGGCTCGCTGGTCAATAACCAGACCGGGGAGCGCCTTACGGCCAACGATGAGATCGGCTTCTATGTCGATGCCGAAGGGCAGAAGGTCGCACCGGGTTACACGGTCTATGCCGGCTGGAGCAATTTCGCCAAGGTGCTGACCGATCCGAAGATTCGCGGGCCGTTTCTGCAGATCTTTGTCTGGACGGTGTGCTTCGCCGCGCTGACGGTGGTCTTCACGCTTGCTGTCGGCCTGGTACTGGCCAGTCTGCTGCAGTGGGAGATGGTGCGCGGCAAGGCGTTCTACCGGCTGATGTTGATTCTGCCGTACGCGGTGCCGGCGTTCATCTCGATCCTCGTGTTCAAGGGCCTGTTCAACCAGAGCTTCGGCGAGATCAACCTGATGCTCGACAGCCTGTTCGGGGTGCGGCCGGACTGGTTCAGCGATCCGACCCTGGCGCGCAGCATGATCCTGATGGTCAACACCTGGCTCGGTTATCCCTACATGTTGTTGCTCTGCATGGGCCTGCTGCAGGCGATTCCGCGCGATCTCTATGAGGCCTCGGCAATGGACGGTGCGACGCCAGTCGACAACCTGTTGAAGATCACGCTGCCGCTGTTGATCAAGCCACTGGCGCCGCTGCTGATCGCAAGCTTCGCATTCAACTTCAACAACTTCGTGCTGATCACCCTGCTGACCCGCGGCGGGCCGGACATCCTCGGCACTACCACCCCGGCGGGCACCACCGATCTGCTGGTCAGCTACACCTACCGCATCGCCTTCCAGGATTCGGGGCAGAACTTCGCCCTGGCTGCCGCCATCGCCACGCTGATCTTCATCGTCGTCGGCGCCATGGCCTGGCTGAACCTGAAGCTTTCCAAGGTCAAGGTCTGAGGATTACGCACATGGCCATGGTTCAACCGAAATCCGTCAAATACCGCGTCTGGCTCACTCACGCCGGGCTGCTCGCCTTCGTCGCGCTGATCGTGTTTCCGCTGCTGATGGTGGTGTCGATTTCCTTCCGGGAAGGCAACTTCGCTACCGGCAGTCTGCTGCCGGATAACCCGACGCTGGAGCACTGGTCGCTGGCGCTGGGCATCCCCTACGTCCACGACAACGGCGAGATCAGCAATCCGCCGTTCCCGGTGCTGACCTGGCTGTGGAACTCGATGAAGATCGCGCTGATCAGCTCGCTGCTGATCCTCATGCTGTCGACCACCAGCGCCTATGCATTTGCGCGGCTGCGCTTCGGCGGCAAGAGTCCGATTCTCAAAGGCATGCTGATCTTCCAGATGTTCCCGCCGGTGCTGACGTTGGTGGCGATCTACGCTTTGTTCGATCAGCTCGGCGAGCATGTCAGCTGGTTGGGCGTGAATACGCACGGCGCCGTGATCATCGCCTCGCTGGGTGGCATGGCGCTGCATATCTGGACCATCAAGGGCTACTTCGAAAGCATCGACGGCTCACTGGAAGAAGCAGCCATCGTCGATGGCGCCACCACCTGGCAGGCCTTCGTGCACATCTTGCTGCCCATGAGCGTGCCGATACTGGCGGTGGTGTTCATCCTCGCCTTTATCACCAGTGTCACTGAGTACCCCATTGCATCAGTGCTGTTGATGGATGTAGACAAGCTCACCTTGTCCGTCGGTGCGCAACAGTACCTCTACGACCAGAACTACCTCTGGGGCGACTTCGCTGCCGCGGCGGTGCTCTCCGGCCTGCCGATCACCGCGGTGTTCCTGTATTGCCAGAAGTGGATCGTCGGTGGGCTCACAGCCGGAGGGGTAAAGGGGTAATCGACCCAGGACAGCTCGATGCGTCACGACACCCGAACAGGGAACGAACAACGGGAGATAACCATGAACGCCGCACTACCTGCACCCTTGCCGCTGATACCGGCGAAACTGAACATGCCGCTGTTGCCGCGCGGTCTGTTGGCGCGGCCTCGCCTTGATGAGTGGTTTCAGCGGCTTGGCGAGGTGCGGCTGGCTGTGCTGCACGCACCGAGCGGTTTCGGCAAGACGACCCTGGCGTGCCAGTGGGCAAGGGCGTTCGACGGCCGTGTCGCCTGGTTGCAGCTGCATCCGGGTGATAATGATCCGCTGCAGCTCGGCCGCTATCTGCTTCACGCCCTCGACGCTCAGTTGGAGCATGGGTGCCCCCGCAGTCTGTTGCTGGCCGGCCAGGGCCGGGAGGCTTTCGATACGCTGCTGACGCATCTGCTGGCCGAATTGCCGGGCGAGCACGAACCGCTGCTGCTGGTACTGGATGATTTCGAAACGCTGTACACCGCCGAAGTCATCGCTGCGCTGCGCTTCTTCCTGCGCAACATGCCGGGCTGGATGACGCTGCTGGTCTGCAGTCGCGGCCTGCCGGAACTGGGGGTGGCGGACCTACGGGTCAAGCATCAATTACTTACCGTTGACGCTCAGCACCTGGCCTTCGAAACCGACGAAGTTCAGGCACTGCTGGATCTGGGCCTGCCGGTATCGATCAACCGCGAGCAAGTCGAGCGTTTGAACCGGCGTATCGGTGGCTGGCCGTGCGCCTTGCAGCTGGTATTGCAGGAGGTGCAGACGGGCCGGGGGATGGACCTGTTTCTGGAAAAGATTCAGCTCGGCCATCCCTATATCCGCGATTACATGCGTGAGCAGGTGGTAGCCAACCTCGGCGCAAGCACGCTCGATTTCCTCCAGGCGACCTGTCTGCTGGATCGTTTCAACGCAGCGCTTGCCGACCGACTGACCCTAGGTAGCAATGCTCGCGGGATGCTTGAGCAATTGGAACGTAACGGGCTCTTTCTGCAATCGCTGGATGGGCTTCGTCAGTGGTATGCCTACCACCCATTGTTCGCCACCTTTCTACTGGGCGAACTGCGCACCCATCAGCCTCAGCGGCTATCCGATCTGCACCTGCGTGCGGCCGAAGCGCTGATGGCGGAAAACCTGCCGGAAGAGGCCGCGCGACATGCGGTACAGGCCGGTTGCCCGACCCGCGTCGGCGAGGTGCTGGAGCGCCACGGCCGGCAGTTCTACCGTCAGGGTCGGCTTGAGCTGCTGCAGCAATGCCTGGAAACGCTGCCGGAGGCGGTTATCGCCGGCTCGCCGCTGTTGACCCTGCTGCAGGCCTGGGTATCGCAGAATTCCTACCAGTTCGATCAGGTCGAGCGCTGGTTCAAGGCCGGTGAACAGGCCCTGCAGCACAGCTGCTCGGAAGAAGACTGGGCGCGCATCGTCGGCGAATTCAACGCCGTTCGCGCGCAGGTCGCGATGAACCGTGGTGATGAAGAGCAGGCAATCGCCCTGGCACGGGAAGCCTTGGTACGTGAGCCGTTGATCATGCGCACCTCGAAGGTCGCAGCCCTCTCGGGCCTGGCCGAGGCGCATTTCGTCCAGGGTCTGTTGCCGCAGGCGCAGAAGCAGTATGAAGAGGCCGAACGCCGCGCCCGCGAGATTCGCGCCTCGCATCTGGTGGTCTGGAACCTCGGGCAGTTGTCGGAAATCGCCATTGCTCAGGGCTATCTACAGAAGGCCTATTCGCTGCAGGAACGGGCGATCCAGTACGTCGAACAGGCCGATCTGCAGGCGACCCCGATCATGGAGTTCATCTACCGCGTGCGTGGTCAGGTGCTGCTTGAGTGGCACCATCTGGATGCCGCCGAGCAGTGCGCGCTGCAGGGCATCCAGATACTTGAAGACGTCGGCGACCGCTGGCTGCTGCAGTGTTACGCGCTGCTCGCCGGGATCGCCCATGCGCGCGGCCAGCAGGGCGCCTGCGCCGACTACATAGGCAAGATCCAGAGCATGCTCGCTGATGACAATTACCATGTCGACTGGCTCGCCAATGCCCATGCGGCAATGCTCAGCTACTGGGACTCCACCCAGGACAAGACCGCGATCCAGCAATGGCTGCTGACAGCACCAACTCTCGAGCGCGGCCTCAATCACTTCGCCCAGTACAACGGTCGCAACCATGCGCGTGCCTTTCTCTCCCTGAAGCAGCCGGACAAGGCGCTGCCGATCCTGAGGCAGCTGCAAATCGATGCCGAGCAGCACGGCTTGATCATGGACTTGAACCGCAACCACATCTTGCTTGCGCAACTGCACTGGTTGCGGGAAGAGCGTCAGCAGGCGCTGGATAACCTGCAGCTAGCCTTGACCCTGGCGAGCAGCACGGGGGCCATCGGCAGCTTTCTGCGCGTCGGTAAGCTGCTGATCGCCATGCTCAAGGCCTTGCAGCATGAGCGTCGGCTTGATGAACTCGAAGCCCAGCGTGCCGATCGCCTGATACAGCTGGCGCAACAGCAGCGCGACTTCAGCCGAGCGATTCGCATCACCCTCGACGAAGCGGTGATTCAGGACATCATCAACCGACCGGATGTGCCCGAGCTGATCCGCCATTCGCCGCTGACCCGCCGAGAGTGGCAGGTGCTGAGCCTGATCCACGCGGGGCAGTCCAACGAGCAGATCGCCGAACACCTGAATGTCGCGCCGACGACGATCAAGACGCATATCCGCAGTCTGTATCAGAAGCTCAACATCACCCATCGCAACGAGGCCGTGCAGCTGGCGCGCAGCCTGCTGAGCAAGATCCAGGGCGACTAACGGGTGACATGCGAGCGATTGCGCCTCCGGCCGGTCCAAGGCTGGATGCGTCATTTTCACTCCCAGTGGAGCCTGACATGCCGATGACCGAAAAACAGAAGATGCTCGCCGGCGAACTCTACCGGCCCGGCGACGCCGAGCTGCAGGCCGATCAAGCCGCCGCCAAAGCCTGGATGGTGCGTTACAACGCAGCGCTTGGCGAAACACCGGCGGTGCGCCGTAGCTTGCTGAAAGAGCTTTTAGGAAGCGTAGGCGAAGGCGCTGTTGTCCGGCCGCCGTTTCATTGCGACTACGGCTACAACATTCACCTCGGCGACGATGTGTTCTTCAACTTCAACTGCGTGATTCTCGACGTGGCCGACGTGCGCATCGGTTCGGGGACGCAGATCGGGCCAGCTACGCAGATTTACGCGGCGGACCATCCTCGAAGCGCGGAAGAGCGTCGCAGTGGCCTGGAATTCGGCCGTCCGGTGGTGATTGGGGAGAACGTCTGGATTGGCGGCGGCGCGATCATCCTGCCGGGCGTAACCATTGGCAATGACGCCGTTATCGGGGCGGGCAGCGTGGTGACTCGGGATGTGGCGGCGGGAACGACTGTCGTAGGTAATCCGGCCCGTAGTCGCTAGTAGACGTGAGAATGGCAGCCGGCTCCGAGGCCGGCTGCCGGCACTGCTTACTGCTGAGTCACGGTGGCCATGTTGCCCGAGCCCATCTGCGACACGATTGCCGAGTCGCCCATGCCGCTCTGCATCAGCATCGCCTGGTTGCCAACACCGCCCTGCATGACCTGCGCCAGGTTGTCCTGGCCGGTCTGCGTCAAGCTGACTTCGTTGTTCGAGCCGTAGATCTGCTGGATGTCGGCCACGTTGAGGTCGCCGCTCTGCACCACGTCCACAATATTGTTGTCGCCGTAGCTGGAGCCGGTCAGCTCGTTGCCATTGCCAGTTTGGGTAACGGTAAGCAGGTTATCGGCGCCGTCCTGGGCGAAGTCGATCAGGTGATCGGTGCCTTCCTGAGTGATATACGCCTCGTTGAACTGACCGTTCTGCTGCAGCGATGCAGTGTGCAGGCTGCCGTCTTGATCGACGATCGCGTAGTTGTTGTTGCCAGTCTGCTCGGTACTGGCGGTGTTGTTGTCGCCAACCTGGAAGATGTCAGCGCTGTTGGAAGTGCCATCCTGGTAGATCGACGCGGTTTGCAGAGAGCCGCTCTGGTCGATGTAGGCTTCGTTCTGCAGCCCTTTGGATTCGATCACTGCGCTGTGCTCGGCGCCTTCCTGCGTGACGGACGCGACCTGCATATCACCTATCTGGTCGATGGTGGCGACGGAGTCAGAGACGTTCATCTGGTAGACGGACGCATCGTTACCGTTGCCCTCCTGATTAACCATGCCGTCGTTGCGCGCGCCGCCTTCCTGCCAGACCAGCGAGACGTTGTCATTGCCGATCTGGCGTTGTTCCGAAACGCTCAGTTCGGTATTGGTCTGGATGGACTCGGCAAAGTTGTCGTTGCCGTCCTGATCGATAACGGCGTTGCTCAGGTCAGCGGCGGTCTGCTCGGTTAGCGCGACGTTGAAGCTGCCTGCCTGGTACTGGCGAGCGCTGGCGCCGGTGGAGTCGCTCTGTACGATGCTCGCGTCGTTGTTGTCGCCGTCTTGCAGTTGGATGGCTTCGCTCTGCACGGTCGAGGTCTGCACGATGTCCGCTAGGTTCAGGTCGCCGGTCTGGGTTTGCACGGCATCGGACATGGTGGCGTCGGTCTGGGTCACCATGCCGTCGTTGTCGGTCCCGGTCTGGGACTGATAGGAAATGTTGTCCAGACCGCCAGTCTGGGTCACTTCAACAATGTTGCCGGTACCGGACTGATCCTGTTCTGCGCTGTTGTCTGCGGCGTGAGCCTGAGAGGCCAGAATCGCGATGATGGCGGCTGCGAGGGGCTTGCACTTGAACATTTAAATCTCTCCATGGATTTGGGATGCGTGTCGCTCCTGACTGGGCGGCTGCGCAGGTTGCTGAGCGGCGGCTACTGCGGATCAGTCCTGGAACTGCATCGATCCTAAAAGCCGCTCGTGACAGATAAGTGTCGATTCGCTTGTTTGTCGACATTTTTATGACGAATGACAGCACCGCTGCCCGCGAGCTGCTCTACGCCCCCCGTATGAGCTGCCTCTACGCCCGAGCCATACGCCTCGGTATTGCGCGGCCGGGAGGATGTTGCGGCGGGTTGACGCACCTAGAGTGGCGGCGTGTTCCCCCTAACATCGAAGGTCGGTTGTATGAATCGCAATGACTGGTGGCGCGGCGGCGTCATTTATCAGGTTTACCCGCGCAGTTTTTTCGACAGCAATGGCGACGGGGTCGGCGATCTGCTCGGTGTGGTCGAGAAGATCGACTACATCGCCAGCCTCAATGTCGACGCCATCTGGCTATCACCGTTCTTCACCTCTCCGATGAAGGACTTCGGTTACGACGTGTCCGATTACCGCGGCGTAGATCCGCTGTTCGGCACGCTGGACGACTTCAAACAGGTCGTCGATGTGGCTCATGCGCGTGGCATTCGCATCCTGATCGATCAGGTACTCAATCACTCATCGGATCAGCACGCCTGGTTCAAGGAAAGCCGTTCCAGCCGCGACAACGACAAGGCCGACTGGTACGTCTGGGCCGATCCGAAGGATGACGGTACCGTCCCGAACAACTGGCTTTCGGTGTTTGGCGGTCCGGCCTGGACGTGGGACAGCCGCCGCAAGCAGTACTACCTGCACAACTTTCTTTCCAGCCAGCCGGATCTCAACTTTCATTGCGAAGCCGTGCAGCAACAGCTACTCGACGATATGGAGTTTTGGCTCAAGCTGGGCGTTGACGGCTTCCGTCTGGATGCGGCGAACTTCTACTTCCATGACCGTGAGCTGCGTGACAACCCGCCGAACCATGACATCCGCGAAGGCAGCATCGGCGTGCGCGCCGACAACCCCTATGCCTTCCAGAAGCATGTGTACGACAAGACGCAGCCGGAGAATCTCGACTTCCTGCGGCGCATTCGCCAGTTGCTCGAGCGCTATCCAGGCAGTGCCACCGTTGCGGAAATCGGCTGCGATCATTCGTTGCGCACCATGGCCGCGTACACGCGCGGTAGCGATACGCTGCACATGGCGTACTCCTTCGATCTGCTGACCGAGCAGTGCAGCCCAGGCTTTCTGCGCCACACCATCGATTGCGTGGAGCGAGAGCTGGTGGAGGGCTGGCCGTGCTGGTCCATCGGCAATCATGACGTGGTGCGGGTCATGAGCCGCTGGGCGCTGGCCAATCAGCCGGATCTGGCGCGCGGCCGCATGTTCATGGCGATGCTGCTGACCATGCGTGGCAGCGTGTGCCTCTATCAAGGCGAAGAGCTGGGGTTGGATGAAGCCGAGCTGCAGTTTGAACAGCTGGTCGATCCGTACGGCATTCGCTTCTGGCCGGAATTCAAGGGTCGCGACGGTTGCCGGACGCCGATGCCCTGGCATGACCAGGACCAGAACGGTGGTTTCAGCCGCGAGCAGCCTTGGTTGCCGCTGGCCGATCGGCATCTGCCGATGTCGGTGGCCGCTCAGGAGCCGGAACCGAACTCGATGCTCAACATCTATCGCCGCTTCCTCGCCTGGCGTCAGGACCAGCGTTTGTTGATCGAAGGCAGCATGCGCACCGTCTACCATGACGATGCGCTGCTGGTGTACGAGCGCCGATTGGATGACGAGGTCTGGGTCTGCCTGTTCAATATGAGCGATAGCGGGCGGCACTTCGACCTGTCGGCGCCGGTCGAAGGACTCGATGTGCCCTCGGCGACCGCGGTTTTTGACGGTCACGGCGTACACTTGCCCGCTCATGGATTCGGATTCGCTCGTCGGCTCGGATGACCCCGCGGACCCCGCCGCGCGTCGTCGCGGCGGTTGCTTGAAGGAGAACAATAAGAATGGCTAGCGTAACCCTGCGCAATATCTGCAAGAGCTATGACGATGTGCCCATCACCCGCGGCATCGATCTGGATATCGCCGACGGTGAGTTCGTGGTGTTCGTCGGTCCGTCCGGCTGCGGCAAGTCGACTCTGCTGCGTTTGATTGCCGGTCTTGAAGACATCACTGATGGTGAGTTGCAGATCGACGGCGAACGGGTCAACGAGCTCCCTCCGATGGATCGCTCGGTGGGCATGGTGTTTCAGTCCTACGCGCTCTATCCGCATATGAATGTCGCCGAAAACATGGCGTTCGGTCTCAAGCTGGCGAAGGTCGACAAGCGTGATATCCAACGTCGGGTCGAGTCGGTAGCCAAGATTCTGCAGCTTGATCAGCTGCTCGAACGTAAACCGAAGGACCTTTCAGGTGGCCAGCGTCAGCGTGTCGCGATTGGCCGCACCATGGTGCGGGAGCCCAAGGTGTTTCTGTTCGACGAGCCGCTATCGAACCTTGATGCCTTTCTGCGGGTGCAGATGCGTATCGAAATCTCGCGTCTGCACCAGCGTCTCAAGGCAACGATGATCTACGTGACCCATGATCAGGTCGAAGCCATGACCCTGGCTGACAAGATCGTGGTGCTCAATGCCGGTCGCATCGCTCAGGTCGGACCGCCGCTGGAGCTTTATCACTACCCGACGAACCAGTTCGTGGCCGGCTTTATCGGCTCGCCGCAAATGAATTTTCTGCCAGTTCGCGCGCTAGGTGCGGGTGCCGACTCGGTCGAGATCGAGATGCCCGGCGGCAGCGCCATGCGGGTAGCGGTGGATGGCAGTCAGATCAAACCGGGCGATGCTTTGACGCTCGGTGTTCGGCCTGAGCATTTCGTCGATCCTGGGCAGGCGGATTTCATCTTCAACGGCGAGATTGCGGTGGCCGAGCGGCTTGGCGATCACAACTTGCTGCACCTGAATCTGGAAGGCGTTGAAGCGATGGTGGCGGTGGCCAGCGATGGTAATCATCGTGTCGCAGAAGGCCAGGCATTCGCTATCGGCCTGCTGACTGACAAATGCCATCTGTTTCGCGCTGATGGCGAAGCCTGCACACGGCACTATCGCGAGCCTGCGCTGCACGGCTGATGACACGGCAGTCGGCGCTTGACCGGCTGCCGTTCTTACCACGCCTCAGTGGCTGAGTTTCAGACCGAGCAGGCCGATGCAGATGAGCAATACGCTGCCCAAGCGGAACAGGCTCATTGATTCACCGAACAGAATGATCCCGGCGATTACGGTGCCCACCGCACCCACGCCGGTCCAGACGGCGTAGGCGGTGCCCAGCGGCAACTCCCTCATCGCCAGCCCCAGTAAACCCAGGCTGGCCCCCATGGCAGCGATCGTTAGAACGGTAGGGAGCGGGCGGGTGAAGCCCTCGGTGAACTTCAGGCCAACGGCCCAGCCGATCTCGAACAGACCGGCAAGAAACAGAATGATCCAGGACATACGCACCTCGACAGGACGGTGATTGGGTGGGGCCGTCCCCGGTGAGTCTGTACAGCCTGAGGTCGTCCTCAGCAGGCGCTATTTTGCACACTCAGCAGGTCCGGGCAAGCGGCCCCGGACCCTTGGCGCTTCAATGGCTAACGAGCTTGTTGGTCATCGTCTCTCATTCGACGGTAGACCGTTGCCAGCAGCGCGCCGGAGAGGTTGTGCCAGACGCTGAACAGCGCGCTGGGCACCGCTGCCAGCGGCGAGAAGTGCGCGCTGGCCAAGGCGGCACCCAATCCTGAGTTCTGCATGCCGACTTCAATCGACAGTGTTTTGCGTTGTGCCAATGGCAGGCCGAACAGTCGCCCGACCAGATAGCCGATGCCGAGCCCAAGGCTGTTATGCAGAATCACCACCGCCATGATCAGCAGGCCGGATTCCGCGATCTTGGCCTGACTGGCTGCGACAACTGCCGCAACGATGATCACGATGCTGACCACCGAAAGCAGCGGCAGCACCTCGACCACCTGATGCACACGGTTACCCAGCAGGCGCCGAACGATCAGGCCGAGGGCGATCGGCAGCAGTACGATCTGCACGATGGACATGAACAGCGCGCCGAAGTTGACCGGTAACCAGGCCGAAGCCAGCAACCAGATCAGTGCGGGCGTGACCAACGGAGCGAGCAGGGTAGTAACAGCGGTGATCGCCACTGATAACGCGACGTCACCGCGTGAGAACCAGGCGATGACATTGGAGGCGGTACCGCCCGGACAGCAGCCAACCAGAATCACCCCGACGGCGATCTCCGCGGGCAGCCCCAGCATCTGACATAACAACCACGCCAGCGCCGGCATGATCATGAACTGGGCGCCGACGCCCAACGCCACCCATAGCGGACGCCGTGCAACCTCGGCGAAATCAGTCGCTTTGAGCGTCAGCCCCATGCCGAACATGATCAGTCCCAGCAATGGGACGATCCAGGCAGTGGCCGGGACAAACCAGCTGGGCTGGAAAAAAGCGAGAACGGCGAACAGCAGGACCCAGAGGGCGAAGGTGTTGCCGACAAAGCGGCTGAGGGCGGCGAGGGCGCGCATCGGGTTTACCTTGTAGTTATGGAGGGAACGCCGTCAGCGTGGCTGACGGCGCGCAAGGCAGTTTAGATGCCCTGCGGGACCTCCTCACCACCCAGTGCTTCGAACAGTGCGGGAAGAAACTCTTTGAAGGTCAGCATCATCAGCAGGAAGCTGGCGTCCTGCTGTCCGAGGTCGTCATCGCCACCGTCCTGTTCGGCCTGATCCTGCAGCAACTCCTCGAAGCGCAGGCGTTTGATCACCAGCTTGTCGTCGAGCACGAAGGACAGCTTGTCCTGCCATCCCAGTGACAGCTGGGTGACCTGCTTGCCGACTTCCAGATGTTGCTGGATTTCGTCGCTGGTCAGGTCCTGGCGCTTGCAGCGCACCACGCCACCGTCTTCATGCGTGTCGCGAAGCTCGCATTCGTCGAGTACAAAGAAGTCATCTGCGGCTTTCTGCGTCTTGACCCAGTCTGTCATAGTCGCCGAGGGGGCGATCTTGACGGTCAGGGGACGAACCGGCAGCGAGCCGATGGCTTCACGCAGCGTGGAAAGCAGGTCTTCGGCGCGCTTGGGGCTGGAAGCATCGACCAAAATCAGACCTTGCTCAGGCGCGATGGCCGCGAAGGTGCCGGACTTGCGAATAAAGGCACGCGGCAGGAAGGCCTGGATAATGTCGTCCTTGAGCTGCTCACGCTCCTTCTTGTAAACCTTGCGCATCTGCTCGTTTTCGATCTCGTCCACCTTATCTTTCAGCGCGTCCTTGACCACGCTGCCGGGCAGGATGCGCTCTTCCTTGCGTGTGGAAATCAGCAGGAAGCCTTGGCTGGCATGTACCAGCGGTGCGTCTTCGCCCTTGCCGAAGGGCGCGACGAAACCGTAGGTGCTCAGCTCCTGGCTGGCGCAGGGGCGGGCGGGCTTGGCGGCCAGTGCGGTTTCAAATGTCTCGACATCGAAAGGGATGTTCTGAGTGAGACGGTAGACGAGCAGATTGCGAAACCACATGGCTATTGAAACTCCGGTAAAAGCAAAGCGCGCATTATTCCCCTCCCTGTAACGCAGGCCAACCCTGAAAACTGGCAATGCCGATGGAAACCGCAAAAACGCGCATAAACACTGGGTTTCCTAAGTCTTTGTAAGTTCTTCAATTTTTTTTTCAAAAGGGGGTTGCCAAGGTTCGAATCCGTCTCTAGAATGCGCCCCACTTCGAGAGCAAACGGGTGATTAGCTCAGCTGGGAGAGCATCTGCCTTACAAGCAGAGGGTCGGCGGTTCGATCCCGTCATCACCCACCACTCGAGGTTTAGCGCAGCGGTAGTTCAGTCGGTTAGAATACCGGCCTGTCACGCCGGGGGTCGCGGGTTCGAGTCCCGTCCGCTGCGCCATATTTGCCATCAAGGACCACTGAACGCCTTGATGACTCGAAGAAAGCGACCTTAGGGTCGCTTTTTTTATGCCTGCGAAAAACGCCCATTCAGCGAGTCGCGCGTTTCGTGCGGCACTTCCTGACTTTGCATTGTCTTTACCTAGTCCCCGGGTGGGTTCGGTAGCTACCGGCGAAGGCGGCTGTTAAGCTCCCGCAACTGATTAGCTTCACCCCTTCAAAGCGTAATAAGGATAAAGAATGAGACCTCAACGTTTGGCGTCTGCGATAGCCCTGGTTGGCTTGGTCCTGGCTGGCTGTGATTCGGAGACCAGCGCCAAGCTGGAGACTCCGGCGCAGAAAGCCTCTTACGGTATCGGCTTGAACATGGGCAAGAGTCTGGCCCAAGAAGGCATGGCTGATCTCGATTCCGATGCTGTCGCTCAGGGCATCGACGATGCCATCGGCAAGAAAGAGCAGAAGCTGACCGACGAAGAGCTGATGGAAGCTTTCGCCTATCTGCAGACCCGCGCCGAAGAGCGCATGGTCGAAATGAATAAGGAAGCCGTCGCGGCCGGGAAGAAGTTTCTCGAAGAAAACGCCAAGCGTGAAGGCGTGAAGACCACCGAGTCCGGTCTGCAGTACGAAGTGATCAAGGAAGCCGATGGCCCTCAGCCAGGTCCGGATGACATCGTCACCGTTCACTATGAAGGCAGTTTGACCGATGGCACCGTTTTCGATAGCTCGATCAAGCGCGGCACACCCATCGATCTGCCTGTCGGTGGTGTGATTCCAGGTTGGGTCGAAGGCCTGCAGCTGATGCATGTGGGCGAGAAGTACAAACTGTACATCCCGAGCGAGCTGGCCTATGGCGAGCAAAGCCCAAGCCCGCTGATCCCGGCCAACTCGGTGCTGGTCTTCGATCTTGAGCTGCTGGGCATCAAAGGCGACGAGAACGAAGCCGCTCCGACCACGGAGCCCGAAGCTGAGGCTGCGGCTGAGGCTGGCGAACCGGCTAAAGATACCGAGGCGCAATAAGCTCTGTTGTATAACGAAAAAG
>NZ_AGSX01000125.1 GCF_000235745.1 Stutzerimonas stutzeri SDM-LAC
GGCGGGTTATTCGATGCGCCGGTAGCGGTAATGCTGGGGTTTGAATACCTGATTGAAATACCGCCCCAGCGAATCGGCCTCAAGCAGCGCCTGCACCACCTCGGCGGGCACTTGCTCGTAGCGGTACAGCGAGCCGTTGTGAAACAGCACCTCCAGAGCTTGCTCATCGGGGTCGTAACCCAGCTCCCGGAGGCTGCGCGAGGTCACCGCGACCCTTTTCATACCGTCGGTCCGGGTTGCTGCTTGAAGCCCTCGGCCTGCATGCGCCACAGCGCGTCGAACGCGCCGCCACGGTTGCGCAGCTCATGCGGCGGGCCGTCTTCGACGATCTTACCGTCGCGCAACACGATGATCCGGTCGAAGCTCGACAGCGTTGAAAGGCGATGTGCCACGGCGACAACGGTCCGGTGATAGACCAGATTGTTGAGCGCCGCCTGAATTTCCGCTTCGGAGTGAGTGTCCAGCGCCGACGTGGCCTCATCGAGGATAAGGATCGGTGCGTCCTTCAAGAATGCCCGAGCGATCCCCAGGCGTTGACGCTGGCCTCCAGAAAGCATCACCCCGCGCTCACCGACCAGAGTGTCGTAACCCTGCGGCAGCTCGCGGATGAAACTGTCGCAGAACGCGCTGCGCGCGGCTTCAACTACCTCATCGTCAGTCGCACCGGGACGACCGTAGCGGATGTTCTCGCGAATGCTGCGGTTGAACAGCGCGGTTTCCTGCGGCACCACCGCGATCTTCTCGCGCAGGCTGTCCTGGCTGACGCTGCGGATCTCCTGGCCGTCGATGAGGATGCGCCCATCCTGCACGTCATCCAGGCGCTGGATCAGGTTGATCAGCGTCGACTTACCCGCCCCGGACGAACCCACCACGCCGACTTTCTGCCCGGCCGGAATATGCAGGTCGAGATGCTCGAACACGGTCTCGCGGTCGGGATAGCTGAAGCTCACATCCTTGAAGGTGATATCGCCCTCGGCGAGCAACAGCTGCGCGTCGCTGTCGGTCAGGCCGTGTGGCTGAACAATGATGCGCAGGGTGTCGTCGATGGCGCCGATCTGCTGCGTGGTGTCCACCAGCGCCAGCGCCAGGTCGCGCGAGCCATGCAGGATGCGGAAGGTCAGCGCGCTGACCAGCACCACGTCGCCGGCAGTCACCGAGCCGGCAATCCACAGATCGATCGCCCAGATCAGCATGCCGCCGGCCATCAGCGACAGGCAGATGTCGTGCATCACCCGCGCCTTTTCCAGATACATCCAGCTACGCCGTTGCGCGCGCGCTTCGTAGCCAATCTCCTGCGCCAGCCGCTCGGCCTCGCGGTCGCGTGCGGAGAAGGCCTTGATGGTCCAGACGTTGGAGACGGCATCCACCAGCTCGCCGCCAACCCGCGCCGACTGCGCGGCGAAGCGCTGATGCTTGGCGCGGCCGCGAATGCCGAAACCGGTGATCAACGCAGCGACGATGGCGACGAACAGGATCAGCGCCACCGCCATGCGCACATCGACGGTGAGCAGCACCACCACCGCACCGAGAAAATCGACGATGGGCGGCACGATTTTCCACGCCAGGCCGCCATAAATGGCGCCGGCCGCCTGGCCCACCGCGGAAATGCGATTACCCAGAGAGCCGGCGAAATGCTCGGTGAAGTAGCGCATCGGATGGCCGGTCAGGTGCTTGAACAGGTCGACCCGCAGATCCACCACGCTGGCCACCACCGTGCGGCAGCCGAGCCAGCCGCCGAGACGCCAGAAGATGTTCTCGATGACGATCAGGCCGATGAACAGCCCCAGCGGGAACCAGACGTTGGCGCTGCCACGGTCCGAGCTACCCTGGGCCATGGCATCCACCAGCAACTTCATGCCGTACTGCACCGCCACGGCGCAACCGGCAGCGCCGACGATCAGCGCCAGCAGGCCGCCGAAGTGCCAGGGCCGGGCGCAGATGTAGTGCCAGAGAAAGGCCACCGGCCGGCTCGGAAGCGGCACCGCTTGCGGTTTCGCCTGGGGAGCCTGCGCCGGCGCGTTCATGGCAGGGCTTCGGCCAGCGGCAAGTGGCTGTTGAATTGGCTGAATCGCAGTTGCTGCAGACGCAGTTCGTCGGCGAGGCCTTCGTGCACGCGGCGGTTGCCGTTGTCATCGGGGAAGCCCAGCAGGCCAACCGGGCAATGGCGCTCGTCGGTCCAGCCGGGGTAATCCAGCACTGGATACAGGCAGATCCCTTCGATCGGCACCCCGCGCTGCATGGCCAGCCCCGCCTGTTCGCTGACGTAGCGCAGCCAGTCGCCGCGCACGTCACCCTCGGCACCGGTTTCGGCGATCACCAGGGGACGCTTGTAGCGCTGCCAGATCTCGTTGAGGATGCCCTTGAAAGGCCGATAGTCTGGATTATCTCGCTCGATGGTGCGGCCATCGCCGTGGTACCACTGGTTATCGGAGTAGTAGTTGACGCCCAGCACGTCGAGGTATTCCGGCGCGCCGCCCAGGCCAGGCCAGGCCTCGCCGCAGAGCATGTCCCAGGCCTCGAACTGCGACTGGCGGAAGCGTTCGGCGTCGCGCTGCGGCCCGGGCCGGTCGTTGGGCGAAACCACATGAATGGCCGGATCGACCTGCACGAAGCGCGCCCGCGGCTCGACCTCACGGATCGCCTGCATCGCGGCGATGGTGGCGCGCACCAGCTGATGCTTGAGTTCGAAACCGCGCTCGCGGGCCATCGGGTTGAAATAGGCCTGGTCGCCACCGGCCCAGGCCCAGAAGGAGATTTCATTGAGCGGTGCGTAGAAGGGCACGGCATCGGTTTCATCCTTGATCAGCTGCGACGCCGCCGCCGCGTAACGGGCGAAGCGCTCGACGAACTGCGGGCGCCAGATGTCGATGTCGTCCGGCCAGCCGTAGTGGCACAGGTCCCAGATCACCTGGGTGCCCTGGCGCTGGGCGGCCTGCAGCATCGGCAGAAAGCTCGACCAGTCGTACTGGCCCGGCGCACGCTCGATCAGATGCCAGCGCAACCCGTCGCGCACGCTACGCAGGCCATGCCGATGGAGCACGGCGTAATCATGCGCGGCCCAGCGATCATGCCCGGTGGCGGCGAGCAGATCGAGCCGCCGACCGTCGCTGCGGCGATGACTCGAGCACTCGAAACCACCCATGAAGAAACTCTTGAACAGCGTGGGCTGATGCATCTTCGGCCTCGTCTCAGGGGGCTGGTTCAGCCAGCACTTGGCTGTGCTCGGCGGATGCGGCTGGCTCGGGACCGCGTTCGGCTTCCTCGATGCGCTTGTACAGCGCCAGCGCCTGTCCGACTACCTGATCCATGTTGTAGTACTTGTACGTACCCAACCGTCCGACGAAGGTGACGCCCGGCGTCTCGTCCGCAAGCTTCTGGTAACGCTTGTACAGCTCGGCGTTCTCCGGTCGCGGAATCGGATAATAGGGATCGCCCTCGGCCGAGGGGTATTCGTAGGTGATGCTGGTCTTCGGGTGTACTTGACCGGTGAGGTGCTTGTACTCGCTGATGCGCGTGTAGGGCACGTCCTCGCTCGGGTAGTTGACCGTGCCGACCGCCTGGAACTGCTCCTGCTCGAGCTGCTTGTGCTCGAACTTCAGCGAGCGGTACGGCAGCTTGCCGAAGCGGTAGTCGAAGTATTCGTCGATCGGCCCGCAGAAGATCAGATGGTCATGCTGGATCTCGTCACGGATTTCCCGGTAGTCCGTGTTGATCATCACCTTGATGTTCGGATGCGCCAGCATCTTCTCGAACATCGTGGTGTAGCCGTATTTGGGCATCTGCTGGAAGCTGTCGGTGAAGTAGCGATCATCGGTGTTGGTGCGCGTGGGGATGCGCGAGGTCACCGACTTGTCCAGCTGCGAGGGGTCCAGCCCCCATTGCTTGCGGGTGTAGCCGCGGAAGAACTTCTGGTACAGCTCGCGGCCGATGCCGTTGATCACCACGTCCTCGCTGGTCTGGATGTCTTCCACCGGCTCGGCGCGGCTGGCGAGGAAATCCGCCGCCTCCTGCTCGGTGGTCATGTTCAGGCCGTAGAGCTTGTTCAGCGTGGTCATGTTGATCGGGATCGGCACTTGCTGCCCGTCCACCTGCGCCAGCACGCGATGCTCGTACGGGCGCCACTCGGTGAATCGCGAGAGGTAATCAACGATGCGCTGGGCATTGGTGTGGAAGATGTGCGGGCCATAGCGGTGGATCAGCACGCCGGCTTCGTCGTAATGATCGTAGGCATTGCCGCCGATGTGCGGGCGCCGGTCGACCACCAGCACACGCTTGTTCAGCCCCGCTGCCAGGCGCTCGGCCAGCACGCTGCCGGCGAACCCGGCACCGACGATCAGGTAGTCGAATCCCCGTCGGCCGCTGGAGGCGCCCTCGCTGGCGCCGCCGCCTGCGTGATCGGGATTGCTGTCTCGCAGGCTCACATTGCGCATTGCATCTTCTCCTTCATCAGCGCCCAGGTATGGTCCCAGGACATGTCGCCGAGGATGTCGTCGGCGGTCTTCAACAAACGGTCGCGGTCTTCGCCATCGGCCAGCGCCTTTTCCACCGCCGCGATGAACGCCTCGGGGCCATCGGCGATATGGACGATCTCGGTATCACCATAGGTGCGCACCACGTCCTTGATCGGCGTGGACACCACCGGGCAGCCCCCGGCCAAATATTCCGGGGTCTTGGTCGGACTGATGAAACGGGTCGATTCGTTCATCGCGGAGGGCATGATGGCGACGTCCCAGCCAGACAGGTATCTGGGCAGCTCGTCATAGGTCTTGCCGCCCAGGTAGTGGAGGTTGTCGCGCTGCGGCAGGTCGGCGGGGTCGATCTTGACCACAGGGCCGATCAGCACGAACTGCCAGTCGGGGCGCTGCTTGGCGACCTCGGTGACCAGCTGGAGATCGAAACGCTCGTCGATGACGCCGTAGAAGCCCAGGCGTGGATGCGGAATCTCGGCCTGATCATCAGGATCAGCCTGGGTCCGCCGCGCCTCGGCGAAGTGCGCCACGTCGACGCTGCTGGGAAAGGCGAAGGCGTTGTCGTGCAGCTCACGCTTGGCTTCCCAGATGCTGTAGCCGCCGGTGAAGACCAGGTCGGCGCATTCGAGCAATTCGCGCTCGCGTTCGACCAGCTCGGGTGGCGCGCCGCGAAATGCGGACAGCTCGTCCATGCAGTCGTACACCGTCAGCTTGGGCTTCAGGTGGCCGGCATAGCCCAGCGCCATCGGCGTGTAATACCAGAGCATCAGCTCGTTGACGCCGAGCTTGCCGAGATAACCGTCGAGCAGGTCGCGCTGGATGCGCAAGGCCGTATCACCCTCACAGCCCTGTGGCAGACGCGGCACCAACACCTGGACGCCATTTTCCTCGGGACGCACTTCCAGCCACGGCTGGGCGTCCTCGGTGGGAATCGGCTCCTCGACGAACAGCACGTTGAAATCCCGTGCAAACCGAGACATCAGGTGTTGGGGGCGCTGATAGACAAAGCTCCAGCGAAGATGTGAAAGACACAGCAGCGTCGGCACCTGCTCATCGAAGATGACCTCAGGTGGCGTCGCTTGTTTATCGGGGGATTTGCCAATCTCGTATTGGTAGGGGCCGGCCCAGCTCATGGAAACCTCGTAAAGGGTGGCAATGCCCTCCAGAGTCCCTTCTGCCGCATCGCATAGGCCTGCGCGGTCCGCGCAAAAGCACACTCGGATGGCGCATCCGGGAACAGAAAAATTCCCAACCCGCACGCCCTGTCCGCCGGCTATGGACGGCGTCGGACAAGCCAAGGTTCCCTATACCTGAGTTTGAAGGTCGGTCATCGGCCGGCTGCCGTTTCGTTGGAACTTGCTCACACCTTCCCCCGTCCCTATCACAGGACGCCTGTTTCACCCCGGCTTCGGTGCTGTGTGCTCCCTGCAGTCAGTTACCGCCCGACTCGCCGACCCAACCCTGGAGATCCTTGCAGCGGCCGCGCTCATACGGTCAGCGGCGTATCTCCGTGTGCGTCGAATGTTCGTATACGAGGTTGACACATGATTCTGGTAACGGGAGGAGCGGGTTACATCGGGTCTCACGCGGTGCTGGAGCTGCTCCTGGCGGGCCAGGACGTGCTGGTGCTGGATAACCTCTGCAACAGCTCGAAGACGGCGCTGGACCGGGTGGAAGCCCTCACCGCCCGCAAGGCCCAATTCGTCAAGGGTGACGTGCGTAACCGCTCGCTGCTCAAGGCGCTGTTCGCTTCGTACCCCGTCACGGCGGTGCTGCACTTCGCCGGGCTCAAGGCCGTCGGTGAGAGTGTCCGCGAGCCGCTGCGCTACTACGAAACCAACGTCAGCGGCAGCATTGCGCTGTGCCAGGCAATGGCTGAGGCGGGCATCTTCAAGCTGGTGTTCAGCTCATCGGCGACGGTGTACGGCGATTCGCCAAAGATGCCGATCAACGAAAACTGCCCGACCGGCCTGCCGACCAATCCCTACGGCCAATCCAAGCTGATGGCTGAGAACGTGCTCAAGGGGCTGGCCGAGTCCGACCCGCGCTGGTCGATCGCCCTGCTGCGCTACTTCAACCCGATCGGCGCACATGAGTCCGGGCTGATCGGCGAAGACCCCAACGGCATCCCCAACAACCTGCTGCCCTACATGCTTCAGGTGGCGGTCGGCCGTCGAAAGCAGCTGAACGTCTACGGCGCCGACTATCCGACCCCGGATGGTACGGGCGTTAGGGATTACATCCACGTGGTCGATCTGGCCAGGGGGCATCTGAAAGCACTGGAGCGGCTTAATCTCGTCCACGGTGTTTCCACGTGGAACCTCGGCACCGGTCGCGGTTATTCGGTACGGCAGATGATCACCGCATTCGAAGAGGTGATCGGTCGGCCTCTACCGCATGTGTTCAAGGCGCGACGTCCGGGGGATGTCGCGCAATGCTGGTCTGACCCGAGTAAAGCCCGCGATGATCTGGGCTGGGAAGCGGAGCATGACCTGCCGGCCATGCTGACCGACGCCTGGCGCTGGCAGAGCCGCAATCCGAAGGGCTACGCCGACGGCGTGGCGGCTCCCGCGAAATCCGCTGCAAACATCGCAACGGCCATGGCCAGCTGAGCACCCGCCGTTCGGGTGCAGCGAGGTCTGGCTTAGGGCGCGCTGCAGTTCAATTCAGCGCGAACTTTCGACACATCGAGCCGACGATTCTGCGGCGGCTCTGGCTGCCACGGAGGAACCTGTCTTGAACTGCACCAGCAGCTCACCTTCGACGAAGGGCCGACCGGCCTTGAGCGAGGCATCGACCGCAGGGTTGGGCTTGGCTGATAGTTGTTCTGCGCCGGTCGCGAGCAGCACGAAGAGGACAAAACTGGCTCGTTTTTTATAGACCATCGTTGTTCTCCCTAACGACTACAGGCAGCCTCACGAACAGGCAAGATGGCTGCTGAGTGGGTGTCTGAACTGTATCGGCAAAGATGGAGTCGACTTAGTGGCGCCAGACGAATGGCGCAGCCATTCATCGGCAACGGCGGGGAATTCTCCACCTACCGCGCTTTAACGCTTTCAAAAAAAACCCGCTTCGCAGAAGCGAAACGGGCGAAACAGGAGATGACGCGCGCGTAGGTCTCGAACTAGCTGTTCTGCTGTTGCTGGCTGTCATCGGAAATCGTGATGATCGACTTCGCGTTGAACTCACGATTGCCAAAGAAGGCAGGGTCCATTTGTCCCATGACACTGATGCGGTCGCCCTTCTCGACCTGCTGGAAACCGTCCTTGTCCAAAGGGTTATAGGACATGGTGAGGGTATTGATGATCAGCGAGCCGTCACCCGTATCGAGGGTGAGTTCTCGATCCTTGACCGACTGCACGGTGCCCTGAATCGTGGTTTCGGCAGAGGGCACAAAGGTTGCGGTCCGCCATGGCGTTTCTTCATCGTTGGCGCTGGCAAAGAAGAAGCTGTTCAGGCCCTCGACGTAAACACTGTTGGCTTCTATCGACGTCACTTCGAATATGTCGTCATCCACATCACCATAGACCGTGACCTTGTCCCCGGCTTTCAAGGCGGTGCCTTCGGAGTACCAGTCCCAGTCGTCCATCTCGACGATGATGCTGCCCTTGCCGTAGTCCAGCATGAAGGAATCGGGCTTCACCGATTCTACGGTGCCGTTCAGGCTGATCCAGGTTCCATCGTGCTTCTGGTAAGGGCTAGGGGCATTGCCCGATTCCGCTGCAAGTGGAGCAGTCGCGAATCCGGCGATAGCGGTTGCAATCAGGGTTTTCGTAATCGTGCTCATGGAAACCTCTCTTGCGATAGATTCTTTGTAGAGCGACAGACCTAACTCCAACGCTCACGAGATACTGCTAGGCGAGCAGCCCGCACCATGGAAAGACCGCCAGTACATTAGTGGCCTTTTCATGGCAAAGCGGCTACGTCAAACGTCCAGCCAGCCACCATCGCCAGCGTCGTCACGGAAGGTGTTGTACTCATCTTCGTTCCAGTCGCCGCTATCGTCGGCGTCATACGAGTTGAACAGCCCTTCGCCGTACTCGTTATTGTCGAGCATGCCGTCTTTGTCACTGTCCCAACTGGTAAACAGCCCATCGTTATCAAAACCGGTGTCCCATTCGCCCATCGTGACCACGCCGGTGTTGTCTTTATCCCAAACGTCGAAATCACCTATCTCTGCGAAAGCCGGAGCACTGGCCGCCATGGCCGTTGCGAGTGCGATGCCACCGAGCATTGTGTGAAGTTTGTTAGTCATCGTGCTTCTCCTCTGCGATTGATTGGAAGTCAGCACCAGAGGATGGCGCTCACATAAATACCGAGCGCCCGGGCCGCTTACGAGTTCATGAAAATCGAGGAATCAGCCGTCGAGTGCCTTACCGATACGAATCAGGCGAAACGTGGATTGCGCTTCTGGTGCGGGCTGCAGAAAAATCCCCGAGCACACCCCAGAAGATGTTACGAAATCTTACGAGACGAACCGATACGAGTGCCGCGCCGCGCTAGCGTTCCGGCCAGGGGTCATCGAAGCCAACAACGGCTCGATCTTTCACGTCGCACCTAGGCTGGGCTCCATCAAGCCAGCTGCTGGCGCAACCAGTCCGCCAATCGCTCAGCGCGTCGATCCGTGCGCCGTGACGGCACCCACAGCGACAGCCGCGCCCGGGTTTCGACGAATCCCCAGGGCGCCAGCAAGCGGCCCTGGCGCAGGTCATCGGCCACAAGCTGCTGCGGTGCGATGGCAACCCCCAGCCCGGCCAGCGCCGCTTCCAGCAAAAAGTAGAGATGCTCGAAGCCCTGCCCCATGCGCAACATGCTGGAATCAAGCCCATTACCCTGAGCCCAGGCTGGCCACGCCTGCGGTCGAGAGGAGGTAAACAACAGCGCTTCGCTGAACAACACCGACGGCGGTGCCTGGCGCAGCGCGGCGCAGTTCGGATGATGCGGGCTGAGCACCGGCCCAATGCACTCGGTGGCCAGCTCGAAAACTTGCATATCAGCCGGCCACGGCGGCTCGGCGTACAACAGAGTGGCGTCCAGCCCCGGGCGCCGCGGGTCCAGTTCGCCCTCGCTGGCGGACAACTGCAAGCGCAGATCGGGCAGCTCGCGGTTGAGTCGGTCGAGCCGCGGGATGAACCAACGCGCCAGCAGGCTGCCCGGGCAGCCGAGCACAAACGGCGCATCGACGGTCTGCTGGCGCAGCTCGGCGCAGGTGTCGCGTAGCCGCGCGAACGCCTCACCCGCCGCATCACGCAAGCGCAGGCCCGCATCGGTGAGTTTTACGCCGCGGCCATCCTTGCTAAACAGCGCCACGCCAAGGTCGTCTTCGAGCAGGCGGATCTGCCGGCTGACGGCCCCGTGGGTCACGCTGAGCTCCACTGCCGCTTGGCTTACACTCTGCAGGCGTGCCGCCGCTTCGAAAGCACGCAGCGCATTGAGAGGGGGAAGGCTCTGGCTCATACGTGATATTTCCTGACATATTGCGGCGATCTTATCGCTTTTCTCTGAGCGCCGGGAGCCGTAACCTTTGGCCATCGCAGACGTGCCGACCAGGCACGTTGTGGGAGCGGTCTTAAGCGCGAATTCGACTGACAGCTTCGCGGTCGAGACCGCTCCCGTCCAAGATGCTGCCGCTTTGAATCACAACTGGAGCCCGACATGACCTCATTGCGCAACGGCCCTGACGCCAAGGGCCTGTTCGGCCACTTCGGCGGTCAGTACGTCGCCGAAACCCTGATGCCACTCATCCATGAGCTGGCCGCCGAATACGAAAAAGCCAAGCAAGATCCGGAATTTGCCAAAGAGCTGGCCTACTTCCAGCGCGATTATGTCGGCCGCCCTTCCCCGCTGTATTTCGCCGAGCGCCTGACCGAGCATTGCGGCGGCGCGAAGATCTACCTCAAGCGCGAAGAGCTGAACCACACCGGCGCGCACAAGATCAACAATTGCATCGGCCAGATCCTGCTGGCGCGGCGCATGGGCAAGCAGCGCATTATCGCCGAGACCGGCGCCGGCATGCACGGCGTGGCCACCGCCACCGTCGCCGCGCGCTTCGGCATGCAGTGCGTGATCTACATGGGCACCACCGACATCGAGCGCCAGCAGGCCAACGTCTTCCGCATGAAGCTGCTCGGCGCCACGGTGATCCCGGTCACCGCCGGCACCGGCACGCTGAAGGACGCGATGAACGAAGCCCTGCGCGACTGGGTGACCAACATCCACGACACCTTCTACCTGATCGGCACCGTCGCCGGCCCGCACCCCTACCCGGCCATGGTCCGCGACTTCCAGGCGGTGATCGGCAAGGAAACCCGCGACCAGATGATGGCTCAGGAAGGCCGCCTGCCCGATACGCTGGTCGCCTGTATCGGCGGCGGCTCCAACGCCATGGGCCTGTTCCACCCCTTCCTCGATGACCAGAGCGTAGCCATTATCGGCGTCGAAGCAGCCGGCCATGGCATCGAATCCGGCAAGCATGCCGCCAGCCTCAACGGCGGCGTGCCGGGCGTGCTGCACGGCAACCGCACCTTCCTGCTGCAGGACGACGACGGTCAGATCATCGACGCCCACTCTATTTCCGCCGGCCTCGACTACCCAGGCATTGGCCCCGAGCACGCCTGGCTGCACGACATCGGCCGTGTCGAGTACACCTCGATCACCGATAAAGAAGCGCTCGCCGCCTTCCACAAGTGCTGCCGTCTGGAAGGCATCATCCCCGCGCTGGAGAGCGCCCACGCACTGGCCGAAGTTTTCAAACGTGCGCCAACCCTGCCGAAAGATCATCTGATGGTGGTCAACCTCTCCGGCCGCGGCGACAAGGACATGCAGACCGTCATGCACCACTACGACGAACAGGAAGAACATATATGAGCTCGGTGAACTCCCGCCTGCATACCCGCTTCGACCAGCTAAAAAAGGAAAACCGTGCGGCCCTGGTGACCTTCATCACTGCTGGCGATCCGGACTACGCCACCTCACTGCAGATCCTCAAGGGTCTGCCCGCCGCTGGCGCCGATGTGATTGAGCTGGGCATGCCCTTCACCGACCCGATGGCCGACGGCCCGGCGATCCAGCTGGCCAATATCCGCGCCCTGGCCGCCAAGCAGGATCTGGCCAAGACGCTGCAGATGGTTCGCGACTTCCGCCAGGACAACCAAACCACGCCGCTGGTGCTGATGGGCTACTTCAACCCCATCCACAAAATGGGCGTCGAGCGCTTCCTCGCTGAGGCGGTGGAAGCCGGCGTTGATGGGCTGATCGTGGTCGACCTGCCGCCTGAGCATAACGAAGACCTCTGCGACCCGGCCCAGGCCGTGGGCATCGACTTTATCCGCCTGACCACCCCGACCACCGACGACCAGCGCCTGCCCACCGTGCTCAACGGCAGCTCGGGCTTCGTCTATTACGTCTCGGTGGCCGGCGTGACCGGCGCCGGTTCCGCGACGCTGGAGCACGTCGAAGAGGCCGTAGCGCGGTTGAAGCGCCACACCGATCTGCCGGTATGCGTCGGCTTTGGCATCCGCACACCGGACCAGGCCGCTGCGATTGCACGCCTGAGCGAAGGCGTGGTGGTCGGCTCGGCATTGATCGACAAGATCGCCAGTGCCGAAACCTCCGAGCAAGCCGTCGAGGGTGTGCTTGGGCTGTGTCGCGAGATCAGTGCCGGAATACGCGGCGCACGCGGCTGACGTTCAGCCAGTTGCACCGAAGCCGCTGCCTCGTCTACACACGCAGCGGCTTTTTCGTATCGGCCACCGATTGTGCCGGACGATCAATCAGGCTCAATAGCGCAAGAGAACGGGCTCGCCCCGTTCGCCCTTCACATCGAGATCGCCCGAGGAAGGCTCACCTATGCCCATGACGCACCGCCCAGCCACCGAACTGGATCTTCAAGCAGTGTGCGGTTTCGCTCAGGATGCGCAGGAGCTGTTCTTCTTTTTCCCGAAAGCTCAGTTTCCACTCACCCATACGCAGCTACGCCAGGCAATTGCCGAGCGCGCAGATGCAACCGTGGTTGAGCTGGGCGGCAAGGTTGTGGCATTCGCCAATTTCTACCGCTGGGAAATGAGAGGACGCTGTTCGATAGGCAATGTCGTAGTCGCTCCGGCTGCGCGCGGACGAGGCGCTGCTCGATACCTGATGGAGCAGATGATCAGCCTTGCGGTCAGCCAGTATCAGGCCCGCGAAGTGACGGTCTCCTGCTTCAATCAGAACACTGCCGGCCTGTTGCTCTACCCCAAACTGGGGTTCGAGCCGTTTGCCATCGAGGAACGTATCGATCAACAAGGCAACCGGGTGGCGCTGATTCATATGCGTCGATCGAGCGCTAATGAGAGCGCCTAGGTGTGAGGTGCGAACGGGACCGCCGTATCGAAATTTCATGAATGTGCCGTCGCGTTAATTTGCATTTCAGTGCAAATTCAGCGCAACCAATACAATCTAATTTGCTTTTTATTGCAGAATAATCGCAATGCGTCTAGGGTTATTTGCAATCTTCTGCAACATTACAGGTCACCATGCCTCACTCGCTGACAATCCAGGCCTTCGTCGATGACAACTGGCACGATGCGCTGGTCATGCAATTCGCCAATCCGGAACAGCTAGACGGGCACCGCTGCGTAAGCGGCTATGTGCAGGATTACCTGGTCGATCACCTGGATCTGATCGATTCGCCGTTCGAGGCATCGGTCAGCGTCTGCCACCGGCTGGGCTGGAACAGCCAGTACACCGCCGGTTTTCCCGCCTTCGTCTACGACATCATTCCCTCTGGCGCAGCGCGAAAGTCGCTTGAACGCCGCTTCGGCCATGAGCGCCCGGCCGGTATGGACATCAACCTGTTTCTGCTCGAACGCTGCGCGCCCGCGCCCATTGGCCATCTGCGCGTAAAGGAAGCCGTCAGCCATATCAGCGCAGACAGCCGCGTCGCCTTCAACCGCACCGATGTCATCGAGCGCACCAACGATTTCCTCGAGTACGCCTACGAACAGGGCGCAGCCATCGGCGGCGCCACCGGTGCGGGCGGCGAAGCCCCCAAGCTACTGATGACCGAAGATGCTGAGGGCGGTCTGCATGCCGATGCCACCCTGGCCGATGAGCAGGCACACCGTCACTGGCTGGTGAAGTTCGCGCGCAACCAAGCCGCCGAGCGAGACCGCGACATCCTGCGCACCGAATACCACTACTACCAGGCCATCCGCCAGCTAGGGATGGACACCATTCCAGCAGACGGGCTAATGCTCGAAGAAGCCGAAAAGCCCAGCCTGTGGATGCCGCGCTTCGATCGACGGATACAGGGTGGCAGAGTCGGGCGCGTCGCGCTGGAATCCGTCTATTCGTTGTGCAACAACACCCGGCCCGGCTCACACATGCTGCATGAGGCCGTCATCGAAAGGCTCGCGCAGCTGTGGAGGGATGCCGGCCAGCAAGCGCAGATCCCTGACTTGGTATTCGAGTACGTCCGTCGTGACCTGCTCAACCGCATCCTCGGCAACTCGGACAACCACGGCAGAAACACCTCGATCACCCGTAGCGGTGGTCGGCTGGCCTTGGCGCCCATCTACGATCTGGCCCCGATGGTGCTCGACCCCGAAGGCATCAGCCGCGTCACCAAATGGCGCGAGGAGCGGTTGGGGGAACCGCAGTGGCGAGACGTCTGCGAACAATTGAAGCCCTTCACCGAGCCCGAAGACCTCTATGAGCGGCTACGCCAGGCTGCACGGGACTTCCTCGCCCTGCCTGATCTGTTGACCTCGATTCCACCTGCGATCAGGCAGGCAACCGGACGCCTGCCGGTGCTGCAACTGGAGCCCAACCTGAAACGCTGGGGGTTGCTGTGAAGACACTGACCATTGAAGAACGCGACCTGTTGATTCGCTCGATCTGCCAGCAGGTTGGCGACGGCAAGCTGAGCATGCACGAGGCCATCAAGCGACTGCGCGTCGAAGTCACCGGGCTGAACCAGGCCCGCTTCGCCAAGATGTGCAAGATTTCCATGCGCGCCCTCAATCATCTGGAGTATGGCGACGGCAACCCCACGCTCAAAACACTGGAATCGGTGTTCAAGGTCTTCGGCATGCGGATATCGGTGGCGATGATCAGCAGCCCACCTGACGCATAGAGAACGCCGCAACGCAGCTGAGCCTGCTGGTCATACGCAAGGCGACATCCCGCGCCAGGACCTAGCGACAAGCGCCACGGGGCCGAACAAACCATCGCTCATCGATGACCAATATCAACCGGCTCGATTCGACCACGCCGTCTGAGCGCGTAGGATGCCCTGCACATCCCCAGAACCCACGCGAGGAGATTGTTCATGTCTGATAGCCCTTACGTACCGCCGAGAGTCTGGACCCACGACGCGCCCTCAGGCGGCAAGTTCGCCAATATCAACGCGCCTACCGCCGGTGCACGGGAAGAGAAGCCGCTGCCGGTCGGCAAGCATCCGCTGCAGCTCTATTCCCTGGCCACACCCAACGGGGTGAAGGCCAGCATTATGCTTGAAGAGCTGCTGGCGCTCGGCCACAGCGGCGCGGAATACGACGCATGGCTGATCAACATCGGCGACGGCGACCAGTTCGGCAGCGGCTTCGTCGAGATCAACCCGAACTCCAAAATTCCCGCACTGGCCGACCATAGTGTCGAAGGCCAACCGCTGCGGGTGTTCGAGTCCGGTTCGATTCTGGTGTACCTGGCCGAAAAGTTCGGCGCCTTTCTGCCGACGGAAACCCGCGCCCGCACCGAGACCCTGAACTGGCTGTTCTGGCAGATGGGCTCGGCACCCTTCCTCGGCGGCGGTTTCGGGCATTTCTACGCCTACGCGCCGGAGAAGTACGAGTACCCGATCAATCGTTACGCGATGGAGGTCAAGCGCCAACTCGACGTGCTGGACCGCCAGCTGGCCGACCACCGTTTCGTCGCCGGCGATGATTACAGCATCGCCGATATGGCGATCTGGCCGTGGTACGGCGTACTGGCCCTCGGTGAGCTGTACGATGCCGGTGAATTCCTCTCCGTACAGGATTACAAGCATGTGCAGCGCTGGGCCGCTGAGGTGGCCGAGCGACCAGGCGTGATCCGTGGACGCAAGGTCAACCGCACCTGGGGCGACGAATCCGACCAGGCGCCTGAACGTCACAGCGCAGCGGATCTGGATTGATCGGCAACGGGCCGGACGCCCAGTCGCGTTCGGCCCGTCGGTTTTCACCGGGAGCCGCGGACAACGTCCTCACCCGCAAACCACACAGGCACGTGGGAGCGGTCTTGACCGCGAAGCTTGCAAGCTCAACGCCCACATCAGGCTCATCACACGTGGGCCCCGTTTAAGGCACGTAAACCGTGCATCGGCGTCGCATCATTCGCGGTCAAGACCGCCCCTACGGAAGCCTGCTACAGCGACCCACGCTCACAAAACGCGCGCTGGCGACTCCCCATTCCAGCTGCCCTGCCAACCGAAGCGCTCCGACCTGCTGCCACTTATTTTCTGAACTATGGCCGGCCCGCCAGACCCAATATTCATGAGCGCTGCTCTGAGGAGCAGATGGGCTTCCAGCGTTACGGCAGCTGTACTCATCAGCCCCGGGATAAGCGCAGTGCTCGGATAACCCAGTTGTGCAACACAACGCGAGGTGAACCATGAAACACACACTTGTCGCAGCGTTCGCGACGCTGACCGATGCCAATCGTACCCAGGGCGACCTGATGGCGCGGGGCATCCCTCAGGAGCAAATCCACTCCGTCGGTGCCGACAGCGCAAACATTCATGCCTACGACGCGCCCTACTCAACCGATGGCGTAGCTGTCGACCGTGAGCACCACGAGTCCAAGGTCGCGCACTTCTTCAAATCGTTGTTCGGCCATGAGCCGCACGAAGAGCACCGTCGCCACGCCGCGGCCTACCCGGAAGCCGTGCGCCGAGGCTCACTGGTGCTCGCGGTGGATGTGTACGACGAGGATCAACTGATCCGCGCACGCGACGCCCTGGAATACAACGGCGCGCTCAATATCGACGACAGCGGTGTCGGCTCAACCCCAGGTTATGCCGGACCCACCAGCCCCTATGCCGGCGCAACCGGCGGCGACAGCCACCTGGACAAGCATTTTGTTGGTTCCAGCCATGCTGCCGGGACGACCGGGCATCTGACCGGCACCCATCGCGATGCAGGCGCGCCGGTCACCGGCACAACGGGCACGACAGCTGCAGCTCATACGGCGGCGACCCACACCGGCTCCGGCGACACCGGCCGTTACGATGTCGGCACCGCAGCCAAACGCGCCGGCACCGGCTACCCGGAAAATGCCGGTACCACCTCGCCGACTGGCGGCGGCCTGGCCGGCGAGACCGTCGGCACTCGGGACGCGACGCAAGGCCTGGATGCTACTTATGCAGGCACCTGCACTGACCGCATTTGCGTGATCAAGCGCTAAAGCCGAACGCTAGCCATTAGCCGCTGAGCGATCATGGGCCGCATGGCGCGGCCCGTGTTTTGTTCGATTGGTTTGATGGATTGGCTTGAGCGATGCGCTGTCCGTCAGCGCTCGCCCAGTGCACGCTGCAGGCCAGCATTGCCGATCGCCAGCGCCAGGCAATCTTCTGCAAGGCCGAGAGCGGCGTTGGTCAACGGTCTGGCCTGATGCGGTTTACGCAGACTCAACCCGACCTTCGACGCGACCAATGCTGCGCTCGCGCCAATCAGCATCGGCAGCCCTATCGGCTGTTGCCGAGCGCTGGCCAGTGCCGCAGCGGTCACCCCGCCGGACAACGCACGAAACGCCATCGAAGGCAGGATGGTCCGGTCCGGTGCGAAGGTCATCTTGTCGCCCAGTAGTTCGCCTGCAGCCAGCGGCATCAGAAATTGCCGCGTGCGGTCTGCAGCCAGCGTGCGCGCCGGCTCGCCGGCTTTGTCGATATCGTCCCGCGCAGCCAAAGCGCGGCTGACTATCGTCGGCGCCAGCATGCTGCGCATACCCGTCACCAGGCCAAGCGCCAAGGCGCCCCACAAAACATTGCTCGATGTACTCATGTGCATGGCTCCCGATTGCTCCTTATGTGCGACCGGGATTGGCCTCCAGCCGTTCCTCATCATCTGCAGCTCGTGGCACCACCCGAGCCAACCGCACGTCGCCTCTCGCGAAAACGCCAAGATGCAGTCATCAACCTGCCACCTGCGCTTTTTAGTTTCGGTCGCACCCCACCGCACCGAGGAAACAACAATGCGCACGCGCATCCTGGATTGGTTGTTCGCCGCCAGCCTGGCCGGCATCACCGCCCCGACGCTGGCACAAACGCAAGGGCAGGCCGAGCACGGTTCTATCGAGCGGGACTACCGTGAAGAACGTCTGGAGGGAATCAAGCTTCGGCAGCAGGCCAGCGAACGCCGCAGCTGGCGCGCGCCGGACTGGCGGGTCGAGCCGGTGGTGACCTTCAATCTGCTCAGCATCAACGACTTCCATGGCCAGCTGTCGCCACGCAGCGTGGCCGGACGCCCAGCCGGTGGTGCGGCGGTGCTGGCCGCTTATCTCAAGGCTGCCAGCGACGACAACACGCTTATCGTGCACGACGGCGATCAGGTTGGCGCCTCGCCGCCCAACTCCGCGCTGTTGCAGGACGAGCCCTCGGTCAGCTTTTTCAATCTGCTGGCCAACGCGCATTGCCGCGCATTCAGCCGCCAGCTGCGAATGCCCCGCAGCGTGCAACCCTTCGCTCAACAGCGCTGCAACCTGATCGGTACGCTGGGCAATCATGAGTTCGACGACGGCCGCTCCGAGCTAATGCGCCTGCTCACTGGTGGCAATCATCGCAACGGCCCGTTTCTTGAAGATTCCTGGCAAGGCGCGCGCTTTCCCATGGTGTCGAGCAACGTCATCGACCAGAGCACTGGCGAATCCCTGTTGCCGCCCTACTCCATCTACTTCAGCAACGGCGTGCGCATCGGCGTGATCGGCGCGGCGCTCAAGGAAACGCCGTCCATCGTCTCGCCAAGCGGTGTGGCTGGCCTGCGCTTCGTCGACGAGGCGGACGCCATCAACCGGTCCGTGGCCGATCTGCGCCGACACGGCGTGCGCGCCATCGTCGTCGCGCTGCATCAGGGCGGACGGCAGGTGAGCTATGACGGCCCGACCAATCCGCAAGCCGATACGGTTACCGGCCCGGTGGTCGACATCATCGAGCGCCTGGATGATGAAGTGGATGTAGTCATCTCCGGGCACGCCCACGGCTTCACCAACGCCATGGTGCCCAACGCCAACGGCAAACCGATCCTGGTGACCCAGGCATTCTCGGCCGGCACCGCCTATGCCGATATCGAGCTGGTGGTCAGCCGCCGCAGCCGCGACATCGTGGAGAAATCCGCCGCTGTAATCACCACCTGGGCCGACCAGGGCGCCGGTCTTTCGCCGGACCCGAACGTGGCCGCGCTGGTGGCACGAGCCGATGCCCGCGTCGAACCGCTGGTAGCGCGCGTAGTAGGTGTGGCCCAGGGCGACATCACCCGCAGCGAAACGCCGGCCGGCGAATCGGCGCTGGGCAATCTGATTGCCGATGCCCAGCGTGTGGCGACCGACGCGCAGATCAGCTTCATGAACCCGGGCGGCATCCGTGCTGATCTGGCGAGCGGCGAGGTCGCATGGGGCGCGCTGTTCGCCATCCAGCCATTCGCCAACGACCTGGTGTCCATGGACCTGACCGGCGCACAGATCAAGACACTGCTCGAACAGCAGTGGATCGGCCAGAGCTACACGCGCCTACTCAAGCCCTCCGGCATCTGGTACAGCTGGTCGACGAGCCGCCCCGAAGGCAGCCGCGTGATCGAAATGCGCGATGCCACTGGCGCGCTCATCAACCCGGCGGCAGTCTATCGGGTCACGGTCAACTCGTTCCTGGCGGGCGGCGGCGATAACTTCACCATCCTCACCGAAGGCAAGAACCGTGTCGTCGGCGCGGTGGACCTGGATGCGCTGGTCAATTACATCGAAGCATTGCCGCAACCATTTACCGCGACGGTTGAAGGGCGGATTCAGCGGCTGGACTGACCAGTAGAGCGCCTTTACCAGTAGAGCGCCTGTGTTGTAGTAACGGCCGGGTGGGCTAATTGCTCACCGGACTTTCGGATTGCACAGGCAACCTGGTTGAGCTGCTGAATGCTTTTCGAGCCGCTGAAGCCCTATGGCTCCAGCAAGGCCCGAACCTGTGCGATGGCCTGAGCCTCGCGGTTGGCCCAATCACCGGCAATCTCCACGAAGGGCTGCTGATGCCGCTCGAGCCAGCCCCGGCAGGCGTCATGAAAGCCCAAGCGCTCAGCGGCTTCCGGTTGGCAACGCTGGCCGTCTGCGTGCCATTCAGCCCCTTCCGGCGAGAGCAGGAGGTGCTGGTCGTAGCGGCGCGCCAACAGTTCATCCTCCAGCCACGCTGGGCAATCATTGAACAGCGCCCGGCTCCAGAGCATGTTGCTCAGCAGGTGGGTATCGAGGATCAGTAGCTCCGGTCGCTGGTCTCGCGCGGCGTCTTCCCAGGCCAGTTGGCCACGGGCGATGGCCGGAATATCGGCGAGGCAGGTGTCACGCTGTTCGCTGTCGATGAAATGCCGAACGTACTCGCCCACCACCCGTCCGCCAAAGCGCTGTTGCAGGCGCGCGGCCAGCCAGCTCTTGCCGGTCGATTCGGCTCCGGTAAGCACCAGCACCTTCATCGCACCGCTCCCCTCGCCTGCCGCCACTCGCGCAGGCCCATCACCGCCAGCAGCGTGAACAACCCGTACAGCCCGGCGGTGAGCCAGTACTCCTGAAAAACGAAGAAGCCCACGTAGAGCGTGTCCACCAGGATCCACAACACCCAGCACTGCCAACGCTTGAGCGCCATCCACAGTTGAGCGAGCAGGCTAAACGCCGTCAGCGTCGCATCCGGCCAGGGGTAGGCCGCTTCGGTAACCGTCGCCATCAGCAAACCCAACCCGCCACTCCCCAGCACCGCCACAACGAGCCCAACGCCGACCTCGCTCGCCGTCGCGCCTACCACCGGCCGCCCTCCCTCACCGTTGCTTCCGCGCGTCCACTGCCACCAGCCATACAGCTGCATGGCGGCGAACACCCCGTTGAGCAGCACCTGCGAATACAACCGCACCTCGAAAAAGAACCAGGCATACAGCGACACCATCACCAACCCAATGGGCCAGCACAGCGGGTTCTGCCGCACGGTGAGCCAGACGGAAAGCACACCGAGTGCGGAGGCAATGATTTCTAGGGTGGTCATGGCAGCCGATAGCTACGAAAGGGGCTCGCATGATACGGCACACCGCTGCCACGGATGCGGCGTGATCAGACACCCATGTAAAGCTAACTTGACTCCATGGGTGTCGGCCCCTACTGTAAAGCTCACTTTCCATTCAGGGGCAACTCGCCATGGCTCGTAATCGTTTTCTTGTTCACTTCTGGCTGGCGATGGCTGCCTATATGGCAGCCGTGGTGGCCAGTTCCTACCTGCTCACCGAAGTTCCAGAGGGCGCCCTGCGCACCCTTTCGGCGCTGCTGCCGGTATTGCCGATGATTGCGGTGGCCACGGTGGTTGTCTGCCAAATCCGGCATCTCGACGAGCTGGCAAGGAAGGTCCATCTGGAGGGCCTGGCCGTCGGTTTCGTCGGCACGGCATTGATCACGTTCAGCTACGGCTTTCTGGAAACCGCAGGCTTTCCACGCCTGTCCATGTTCATGGTCTGGTGCCTGATGGGCCCGCTGTGGGCGATCGGTGCCTTCTTCGCCTGGAGGCGCTACCGGTGATCAACCACGTGCGCGAGCGGCGCACCGAGCGCGGCTGGTCGCAGGCCGACCTGGGCGCGAAGTTGGGCGTCTCGCGGCAAACCGTTAACGCCATCGAAACCGGCCGCTACGACCCGAGCCTGCCGCTGGCCTTCAAGATTGCGCGGCTGTTCGAAGCGCGTATCGAGGAGTTGTTCGAAGGGCCGGATACGTGATCGTGCCCTGCCGTCTGGCGGGCACCCTGTTGACTCGGGCGGCTTCCGACCTTAGCAATGCGAACCATGAACGTCGAGCATCCCGTCCCAGTAAGAAACCGCGCCGGCAAGCCGAACATCCAGAACCGGAACCAACAATGACCGCCGACACTTCAACCCACCCAGCCACCACGGGGCTCATCCTCTCAGGCGGTGGTGCGCGAGCGGCGTATCAGGTGGGCGTGCTGTCGGCAATCGCCGATCTGCTGCCAGACTCCTCGGCCAACCCCTTCCCGGTCATCGTTGGCACCTCGGCGGGCGCGATCAATGCCGTCAGCCTGGCGTGCGGCGCCCTGCACTTTCACGAGGCGGTGCGGCGACTGTGTGCGGTATGGCGAAGCTTCCACACTGACCAGGTGTACCGCAGCGACTGGCCGGGCGTGTTGCGCCAAGCCAGCCGTTTCCTGGGCCACAACGTGTTTGGTATCGGCAAGCAGGTGCCCGTTGCGCTGCTCGACAGTTCACCGCTGGCGGAACTGCTCGAGCGAGCTGGATTTTTCCGGCATTGCCGCTGCCATGCGCCATCGGCAACTGCGCGCTGTCGCCGTGACGGCATTCGGGTACGAGTCTCAAACGCCTCGACACGCTGGGCCAGCTGGTGCCCGTCGAACACCGCAAGCGCGCCTACGGCCTCACGCCTGTCGAGGTGCTGGTAATTTCGCCCAGCGAGCCGCTGGACACGATCGCCACCCGCCACCGAAAGGAAATGCCTGCGGCCCTGAGGCTGTTCCTGCGCGGCCCTGGCGGCACGCGTGAAAGCGGCGGTGGGCTGTTGAGCTATCTGTTGTTCGAACCCGGCTACTGCAGCGAGCTGATCGAACTGGGTTACCGCGATGCTATGGCGAAGAAGGCTCAACTCATGGCTTTTCTAGGCATCGAGCGTACGGCGCAAGCCTAGGCTCTCGCTTAAACGCCGTAGTCGCGCTCGACCTTGGCAATGCGGACCTTGAAGGTCGAGTACCAGCGCTCGCGGCCAAGCCGTTGCGCTTCCAGGTGCTCAGCTTGCCCCTTCCAGAGCCGGATGGCCTCCAGGCTCGCCCAGTACGAAACGGTAATCCCTGCACCATTGCGGGCTGACTCAACGCCAAGAAAGCCCGGCTGCATCGCCGCCAACTCCAGCATCCGCGCCGCCATCGCGCTGTAGCCCTGATCGCCCTCGGCCCGAAGCGAGGTGAAGATCACGGCGTAGTATGGCGGTTCAGGTGTCTGGGCAATCTGGCTCATGGCCGTCTCGGAGCGTGGCGTTCAGTCAGCATTGTTTCGTTAACCCTTTGGAATCGTTTCCGGACGCACATGGGGCAGCATGTGCGCCACGTAATCCGCCTTGCCGAGGTTGATGCCTTCCTTTCGCAAGATCGAGTAAGCCGTCATGACGTGGAAATAGAACTGAGCCAGCGTCCAGTCGCGGGCGTATTGGTCTGCGGTCAGATCCAGAACCATCCCATTCGGGAGTTCATGGGCGATGGGCTTATCCCCCGCTACATCGAGCGCATCGGCTGCGAGTCGGCTGAGTAAGGTGACCGTTTCATCGATGCGGGCATAAGCCTCAGCGAGCGATCCGGGGCTTTTGACAGCCTGACGCCCCTCATCAAGTAGCTCATTGATTGCCAGCGGGAACGCCTCTCCCTGCAACCGGCACATGGCCTCTCGCGCCTGCACGCAGGCAAAGCGAACCTGAGTCGACAGCGGATACATGTCAGGCGCCAGCCGCGCCGATAACAGGGCTTGTGCTTCGGTTTCCGGCAGCTGCGCCTGCGCTTTCCTCAGCCAGCCGGCGAGCGTCTTGAGCATCTGTGTGTAAGTTGGGACGAGAAGTGTCGTTAGCTGCATCGGTTAGTACCTTGTGGGATTGGGAGGCGACGTCGAAAAAAGTGACAGGCTGTTATGAAGCTAACCGACTGAAAGGTAAATAAGGGTTCGCCTTCCCTGATGCGGTGATCAGCCCAAGAGGCGGTGACCCGCGTCTTTCAGGGCCTGCACGGCATTACCGAGGTTCATCGATTTGACCAGGATGTAGTCCGTATCGAACGTGCTCACCGCGAAAATGCCGACGCCAGCGACCGCGAGCGGGTCAAGAAAGGACGCCAGAATTCCAGTTTGATCAAAGGCGAACGGCCCCTGCACCTTGATCGCGCGCCAACCGCTGTCCACTCGGGGCAATCCGGCCGCGACACCCTCCGCGCAGACGATCGACAGTTCATCATCCGTCCGGGTTATCGACATAAAACCTGGCGACGCCAACACCGCGTTCGGCAGGTCAGCACCAGGCTCTAACCGTGCGATCGCGAAACTTTGCGGGAGTACGGAGAAGGATTGAGTCATGCAATGTCACCTCATGAATAAAGAGATTTGGCGCGAAGCGGCGACGCTGAGCTCAGAATGTTCAGCGGACAATAAATCTGTCCCTTTTTTCCGTAGGGCAATGTTTTTTGTTTGATCGTGCTCCAATGTCCGAAAACTTATAACGACAAAGTTCAGCAGCAGGCCGACGGCGAGGCTGGCGGACTGTCCGCTGGACCGGACTGTTAGAGATCATCGGGGATAGAGTCGGCAAGAGCCCAACCGTCATGAGTAAGCTCAAATACATCGCCCTTGTATCCACGAGCTACGACTAAATTGCGCTCCACCAATTCATTTAGTGCGCTTTCCCACCGGGCGCTCTCTCTTCCACCCTGGCCACCAAACGACGCGCTGCCTGCCTGAATAAAGCGCCCACCGATTACGGAAATTTTAAGGATAGTGCCTCGCTCATCCTTTGAAGCTTCTTTAAGCAAAACGCTCGCCTCTTGAGATAACCTAGAATCCCTTGCATTTATATATGCGGCCAAAAATGGATTGTTGTCATCATCATTATTGGCTTGTCCGACCAGGCCTTGCATATATGGATTGTTATGAAGGCATAGTTGCAGCTGACGGCTAAACTTTTCTTTGAAATCAATTGTGTTTTCAAATTCTTCAACCAAACCTAAGTCTCTACATTTTATCTTGAAACTTTGAAGCGCTTGGTATTGCGCTAAGTCGATGCTTTGAAGAGCAACAGGTTTTGACGAAAAGTAGATCATCGCAGGCTTGCCCGCTTTAACATGATTTTCGATCTCTTCAACGGTGCCGCTTTCCGCCGATCCAGTTGGGGTTCCAAGGCGTGTCCAAAAAACGCCAATCAACAAGTCACAATCTTTTAATACGCGGCTGTTTATCAGTTCTTGCGCTCTGGAGCCAAGCTCCGGTGACGAATGCGTTTCCCAGCCGGCCGGTATCAACACAACGCCGTTCTTTAGGGAGTTGATGTAATTCCAGGTGTGAACAACCTCCCGAACCACTTCACGTTCTTCAAATACATCGCCAGGAGAGGCGATCATTACAGGAATTACAGTTGCTTGATAAGCCACAAAGTTATCCTATGATCTCTAATGTAGAGCTAACCGGCGAGCCGAAGCGCAGCTTTGGCGAGTCCAGCGACCGAAGGGAGCGAGGTTGAACGCCATCTTAGAGAGTATTATCGACATACGCATCAGTGGCTCGTACAAGGTCTTTGATGAAGCGAATCACTTTTTCCAATTCGTCGCGCTTGATTAGATGCGCTACTGGAGCACCGTTATTAATGGGCTTTGATCGATGCACGGCATCTCCGCGCTTACCTATCCAACTATTTAAGGTGCTTCTTGCCTTCTCAGGCTCATAGTTTGCCCAAGACCATCCTTCGGTTACATCAAGGCCAAGGTATTCTTGAAATATGCGTTTCGTTTTGTCCGAGCTTGGGTTGTGGAACTGCTTTAGGTCGGTGTGCAATTTCTTTAAGACAAAATTACCGACATAGCTTCCGGCGACCACGCCAAGCTTTTTATTCATTTCCTCTAGAAGCCTATCTTCGACGTAGGTTTCCCATGCGGTTAAGGCCATGACCAGACCGGCTCGCTTCAGAACCTCAGCGTTCGGCGGCGGAGGGTTGGCGTTGATGGCGTCAAAATGAGTAAGCAATTCTTCGGCGTCTTTGATGCCATATTCAAAACTTTGGTACGCACGGGACATGAAAGATCTCTAACTTTTGGTTAAGGGGGGCTTTAGCCCGTCCCAGTGAGCGAAGCGAACGGTTTGAACCAGTTGTTAGGTGGTTTTAGCCGACTTTTGACTTTGGGGGATATTCTAAGTGTTTATCGAGATACTCTCTAAAATATTTGCGCTCGTCTGCTTTGGGGTCGCTCGATAAAAAATACCCAAACGATATCGCGCCGTATTTTTCTATTATGTGGCTATAAAATTTACCGCTTCTATTTGTAAAAAGTTTTTTAGAGTATCGAAAGTATCGCGAGCGCAAGGATGCATTGGATTTTCCGATATATAAAATCCGAGACTCACCCAATACTCTAGGGATCGGTTTCTCCGATAGAAAAAAGTAAACAATACCTTTATGTTCGTCAGATTCTCTGCTGCTAAAAGCTAACCTGAACTCCACCTCTGCATTTTCTGAGCAGGATATCTTATGCGGTAAATAGTAAAGGCCTTCATAAGGCATAAGGTAATCTCAGTTTTGGGAAAACGCCTAACGTTTGGTTAAGGGGCCGGCTTTAGCCGGTCCCGAGTGAGCGTAGCGAACGGCTTGAACCACTAGTTAGGTGTTTAGCTCACTGCGCGCAATGAATCTTACTTCAACCGAGGCAGGGCATTTCTCAATTCTTTTTCTCCAATAGTTTTCTATTCTTAAGAGTTCCTCTTTTTCAAAGGAATAAACTAGTGCGACGATAAGCTTAAATTTGGCATCTAAATATTTATCGGCAACAACTGCACCGTAAAGCACCTTATCGATTATGGAGTTTCCAAATACTGCGCTGCGGACCATTTTAACTTCAAGGCAGGTTATCGATTTTTCGCTAGCGAAGAGGGCGTCGAAGTATACGCCGGTGTCACCTATGCCAATATCTCGCTGTGCTCTCTGATTGAGTTCACTTTCAAAGCGTGAAATTACCATTGATTCGACAAATTGGATTTCTTGGCGATATTCGGAATTGACGCGAATCGGTTTTTGTACGCCTTGAGTGGTAGCCGAAGGAGGTATTTTTTCTGACTGTTCGCTGGTGGGGAGTGCTTCCTCTATTTCCTTATTCAGTTTTTCCTCACGCTCTTCTTGTGACAATGTCCGGAGAAAAGATTTGTCATCTTTGTAATCTCCTGGTGCATATAGCTTTCCATGATGCCTAGATACAAGTAGGTAAAAAACCCCTAGCACCACGACAGGGAAAAGAACAATAAATATGATTATTGGCTGCCGTTCTTCTGATGTGAGCGCTGTTGCTGTTACGCCCAAAAGAAGATTGGCAAATCCATAAATCAAGGATATGAAGAGGGCTACAATTCCTATCGGGTTTTTAACGAGATCCTTCACGGTCTTCCTCTAAATACCTAACGTTTGGTTAAGGGGCGGGCTTTAGCCCGTCCCAGCGAGCGAAGCGAGCGATTTGAACCAATTGTTATGCTTTGCGCCATAGTTAGAACCAATGTTTCTTCATGGCAGAAAGAAATTCGCGGCTAATTTGAAAGCCAGAAGCAGACCCGATTACCGAATCAATTCCGCAGCCGGGGCACAAAGCCGTATCACCATCATCGATCCACTCTTCGATATTTTTGTAGTCGAAGATTTCAAGACAATAAAAGCAGCCGCAGGCCTCGCTATCTCTGAGCTCGCCACGATGCCGAATGGAATGCTTGTGGGCTTCTTTTATATCCGTTGAGTCAAATATATTTGGCATAACTTCGTTGGGTTTATGCATAACGTTGGAGTTCAGCGGCTGCCGAAGGCAGTCCGCTGGAATTACGGGTTAGCCATCTATTGTGCATAACTCATCAGCAACACCAAATTGGATTTCAATTCGATTTTCCGGGGAATTCGGCCCGATCCAAACGTGATAGACCTCTCGGCTTTCACCAGTGAAATTCATCTTCGCGGCGACAATTTCACGAACCAACGGCTGATACCCCTTTGTAAAAAGCTGCCGCAGTTTTCCTTTGTACTCAACAAAGGCGCAAGAGAAGCGCCTTAGCGATTTGATGGAGAATTTCCCTCCGGCATAAGCTTCCCCGCTGGCGATTGGAAGGCAAAACTCGACGCTATAGCGATCCTTCCCATTCTTTGGGAGGTTGTACGAGACGAAAACCCAAGGCCCGGCGACACGCAAGCCGTACTTCTCTACCTCCTCCATGATTTCTGCGCAGTACTTTTCTCCGTAGATGCCGACCTCTGGGATTGAAAGCTCCCGCGTTGCATACAGCACGGTCATCGGTTCTATGGTCATGGTATCCATTGGCGTCTCTTTCGATGGTTAACGTTTGGTTAAGGGGCGGGCTTTAGCCTGTCCCAGTGAGCGAAGCGAACGGTTTGAACCAGTTGTTATGTGCTCTTAACTCGTAGCCAATGTTTCTTTGAGTTTTCCTGGCGCTTGATTTTTCCAGTTTTTATAAGCTGATTGAATGATGTAGTAAACTCGGACTGCGGAACTTTGAGTTTATGTTGTATTTCAATTGACGTGATGGGTTGAGACATTAGCTTGAGAATTTTTGCCTCAATGGATGTGTCAATTGCTACTACAACGTTATTTGGCTCGGCTTCTATGGCGATATGCGGTGCGCTAGATTTTACGCCTGCAAGTGAGCATTGAAACTCAAACGCCTTCCAAAGATTTTGATCTTTAGAGCAAAGATTGAACTCTATTGCTTTTTTCTCAGCCTTTGAGAGATGCGATAAAACGTTTGATAGATGAGCAATTATGTAGAAGTCTGCCTGATTTTGCCCCGTCGGATAACCGCTTACGCAGGTTAATAGCGCGTTACTGCATGCAGATTTTAGACTTTCTGAGTTTGTGAATACGAAAACTCTATCGAGGATGGAGATAGTTAGCTCATCCAACATACTGAGGCCGAGATTTTCAGCGTCGACGTAATAGATTTTCAAAGGCTACTCCAGTGTCAGATGAGTACATAACTATGATTAGACACCAAATGGTGTATAAGACGCCCGACGGGACTGGTGTATAACATTCCAGACGAACCTACCTAACCCGCTCTAGTTCGAACCTTACAGCCATAGCAGCGCCTGTTCGGAAGTTTATACCCCATGGATACGGGCCCCAGCATGCTCCGCCTAACGGGCGTTGCGACTTGAACTACGTAAGGATGGCCAGCTAGTTTTTTACTCACTCAACACCCCTCGTCCATCCCGGAATCAGCACGACCCCGAACGCCAGGCGTTGGCTGAGGCGCACGCTGACGATCTTGACGCTGTCTTGGCTGCCGTAGCGTTCGCCGCGCCCTTCTGAGCTGACGCCGGAAGCGTAGGCGATGCCGGACAGGGACGGTCGCCGGACATGTCGAAGGGGCATTGCGAGGGAACGGGGGAAAAAGCGGGCCATCTGAACCTGTCCTTGGTGTGGGCGTGGGTGCGGCTTGGCTTAAGCCGGTGTGAGCGGTGTGAACTGGTGCACGCGGTCTGTCGCGTCCGCCACGTTACTCAGCCCATGGGGCGCGGTAAAGCGGGCGATAGGCTAAATCAGTACTTTTTGTAGGGTCAGCCGATTGCGGCTTCGCTTGCTCCTGGCGCGAGGCGAGGCCGGGCTTAACCCGCCTGCGCGCCGAGCATTTCGCGCACCTTGCTGGCGAAGGTTTCGATGGCGAATGGTTTGGTGATGACGGCCATGTCACGGCCGAGAAAGTCCTTGGCCGTTGCGCTTTCGGCGTAGCCGGTGGCGAACAGGACCTTGAGGCTGGGGCGATGTTGGCGGGCGACGTCAGCCAGTTGCCGGCCGTTCATGCCGGGCAGGCCGACGTCGGTGATGAGCAGGTCGATGCGCTGGCCGTCTTCGAGGCTGGGCAGGGCTTCGGTGGCGTCGCCGGCTTCGATGGTTTCGTAGCCGAGGTCGTTGAGCACTTCGACGACGAGGGAGCGCACCACGGGCTCGTCTTCGACCACAAGTATGGTTTCGCCAGCGCCGTTGGGTACCGGCTCGTTTTCGGGTAGCGGGGTGACGGCTTCGCCGTGGTGGACGGGCAGGTAGAGGCAGACGCGGCTGCCGCGGCCGGGTTCGGACTCGATCTGCACGTAGCCTTTGGCCTGTTTGATGAAGCCGTAGACCATCGACAACCCGAGGCCGGTGCCCTGGCCGATGGGCTTGGTGGTGAAGAAGGGCTCGAAGGCGCGCGCCATGACTTCCGGCGTCATGCCGGTGCCGGTGTCGGAGACGGTGAGCAGGATGTATTCGCCCTCGGTGAGGCCGCGCTTGGCCGGGTCGGGCCGGCCGCCCATGACGAAGGAGGCGGTCGAGACGGTGATTTTGCCGCCGTGGGGCATGGCGTCGCGGGCGTTGATGACCAGGTTGATCACTGCGCTTTCGAGCTGGTTAGCATCCATGCAGGCAGGCAGCAGGCCGGCGCTGAGCTTGGTTTCGAGGGTGATGTTCTCGCCCGTGGTGCGGTGCAGCAGGTCCTCCAGCGAGGCCACCAGCTGATTCACATCGACCGGTTTGAGATGCAGCGTTTGCCTGCGCGAAAACGCCAGTAGCCGCTGGGTCAGCGCCGCGGCACGCTGGGCCGAGGTGACCGCCGCGTTGATGTAGCGGTCAACGTCCATTTCACCGCGCGCGTGGCGGCGCTGCATGAGGTCGAGGCTGCCGACGATGCCGGTCAGCAGGTTGTTGAAATCGTGGGCGATGCCGCCGGTGAGCTGGCCGACGGCCTCCATTTTCTGTGATTGGCGAAGCGCTTCTTCGGCGCGGCTGCGCTCGGCCACTTCAGAGGCCACGCGCGCCTCGAGTTCATCGTTGAGCTGGCGTAGCCGGGTTTCGCTGACACGCAGCGCTTCTTCGGCCAGCTTGCGGGCGGTGATGTCGGTGCAGGCGCCGGCGACGTAAGAGAGGTGGCCGTTCGCATCACGAAATGCCTTGGCCTTGCAGGCCAGCCATCGTGGCGGCGAGGTATCGACCAGGCGAAACTCCACGGCCTCTTCCTCAGCGACGGCGTAGCGCTGGAAGGTTTCGCGCACGCGGGTGCGATCCTGCGGATGAACCCGTTCGACAAGACGCTCCAGGCTGTCGAGCCGCTGCCCCAGGCCCAGCCCGAAGGCCTGTTCCAGGGCGCTGTCGAGCTGCAGGCTGCCATCGTCGAGGTACCAGTTGAAGGTGCCTGTGCCGGATGCGAGCAGGGCCGCGCGAAAGCGCTCGTTGGAGTGACTGAGCGTGCCGCGCGCCTGGCTCAGCACCTCTTCGGTAACGTCTTCGACCTGATGGATGATGCAGTGCAGCGCGCCATGGTCGTCCAGCACGGGCACGTTAAGCGGGCGCCAATAGCGCAGCTCGAAGCCGCCGCCCTCGGATGCGGGCCGGGGAATGTCGTACTTGGTGATCGCCATGCGGTCGGCTGCGCGGGTCTGCAACACACGCTCCAGCGAGGCGCGCAGCACCGCTGTGCCGAACTCCTGCGGATCATCCGGATTCTTGCGAAACACCTCGAATACCGGCCGGCCGATGTCCTCGCGGCGCATGTATGTCGCGCGCAGCTGCGCATCGCTCGCCGCCAGAATGGTGAAGGACGGGTCCGGCGACAGAATCAGAAGCACGCTGGGCGCCGCTTGAAAAATGGCTTTGAAATCGAGTGTTTGCATCGAATGAAGGCAACCAAGTTGAGAAGGGTGGTGCCGATCGGTCCTTGGCAATGACGAGCTGCGGCTGGATAAGCCGCTACGGGGGCGGCTAACGGTGAGCCGCGCCCCGCGGATCGGGTTCGCTAGCGCTGGTCGTCGCGCTTGGGCATGGGAATCGAGACGCTGCTTTCAATGCTGCCGGCGGTGGCGTCGCCTTCCTTGTAGAACTCCACCTCGTCGCGGGCCTGGGCCCAGTGCTCGGCGTCCCGTCCCTCGGGACGGCCCTTGGCTTCCCAGATCTGGTGGGCGCGTTCGCGGATACGTTGTTCGTCTGCCATCGGTTTACCCTCCCGGCTGGCCGAGACGCGGTTACCTGGCGCCTCGGCGTGATCGGTATTTGCACACCTTGTAGTAAGCAGAGGTGGGGGAGCGGGGGATGGTTCCTGCCAGCCGACGAAAGCGCCAGCGCAGAGGCTACGGTCTTGGTGGACGGGGGTTAAGCCTGTGCGCTTTAGGAGCCGAACGAATGGGCATGGGTGTGGCATACGCTGCGCAAGGTCACGAAGAGTAGGCGAGACTCATCTGTCCTACGGCTGGAGGCTGCTCGGCATGGCGATCATGCTTCTCCATCTCGCCGTCGGCGTGTTGCGCGGCCAAGGTGCTCGATTTGCCATTCATAGCAGCAAGACGGGCAGGGCATACGGCAACGCTGCGTCGGCCGCGGCGCTCGCTACGGCCTAACTGACCGCCACCTCGCAGATGAACTTGACCTGTGAACGCCCGGCGCGTTTGGCCGCGTAGAGCGCTTCGTCTGCGCGGCGCAGCAGGGTATGGGCCGAATCGCCGTCGCGTGGATACAGCGCGACGCCCATCGAGGAGGTGGTCCGCAGGCTGCCGCAGGACAACTGCCAGCCCTCGCGCAGCGTTGCGCACAGGCGCTCGGCGATCTGTCGCGCCTGAGCCTGATCGACGTCGTCGAGCACGACCACGAATTCGTCGCCGCCGATGCGCGCCAGCAGATCGTTCCCCCGCAAGCCCTGTCGCAGGCGCTCGACCACCTGGCAGAGCAGCTCGTCGCCGATGTCGTGGCCGAGCGAGTCGTTGATGCTCTTGAAGCGATCCAGATCCAGGTAGACCACGGCGAAGCCGCGGCCGGCGGGCTCGCTCGGAGCCAGCCGCTGCTGCAGCTGATCGAGCAGAAACCGCCGGTTGTGCACGCCGGTCAGCGGGTCCTGATCGGCCATCAGCCGCATCAACTGGTCGTGATCCTTGCGTGCGGTGATGTCGCGGCAGGCGAATACCACGCCTTCGAGCGTCTGGCCATCGGCGGCCAGCACGGTGGAAAAGCCCACCTCGAACCACAGGTAACGCCCAGCGGCCGTCAGCAGGCGCCCCTCGACTTTTTGCTGTGCGGCTTGCCTCTCGACCAGTGAGAGAAAAGCGCGCCGCATCGCCGGCTGGTCATCCACATGCACGATGCGCATCACCGACTCGGCATCGGCAGTCGCCGCGCGGTAGCCCAGCACGGGTTCGAGCGACGAGGAGACGTACTTGAGCGAGCCGTCGACATCGAACACGCCGATGACGTCGCTCATGTTCTCGGCGATCAGCCGGTATTTGCGCTCGCTTTCATACATCGCCTTCTGCGCTTCCATGCGCTCGGTGATGTTGCGGCTGACGATGACCAGCCGCTCACGCCGACCCGCGGCATCGAAGTAGGGCGTCTTGATCACTTCCCAGGTGTTGATCCGGCCGTCGGGGCCCATGAAGGATTTCTCGACCATCAGCGCCGAGCCCTTCGCCCACGCCTGTTCGTCGGTGCGGATGTTGTAGGCGAAGGCCTCGGCGAACTGCGGGCTGTAGGCGATCAGGTCGTTGTCGTTCTTGCCGACATAGTCCACACCCCCCAAGCCATAGGCTTCGAGGACGATCCGGTTGACGATCAGCCAGCGGTTTTCGCCGTCCTTCATGACGATGAATTCCTGGATGGCGTCGAGCAGCGCCTGGGTCAGCGCGGGATCGGGCAGGGATGTTGCGAGCGACATGGCCGCTGTACCTCTGGAAAGTGGGCGCAATCGCCCGGACGATCCGGGGTTATCGGCAGTCCGCGGCCGGGATTGATCAAATTTCAGCCAGTTTTTAGGCTTTATCGAAATAAGCGCGACGCAAAGGCGGGCGTCCGGTGCGCTCTGGAATGCGGGTGCGCGGCGTTTCGTGGATCGGACCGGCGACAAATCCCAGCAGTTGAAGCGGGACCTGGGCCGGTCGCTTACATCGATGCGCGGATCAGCGCGCCACTTCGAGCATGATCTTGCCGATGTGCTGGCTGCTTTCCATCAGCCGGTGCGCGTCGGCGACCTCAGACAGAGGGAAGGTGGCGTGGATCACCGGGTGGCAGCGGCCCTGTTCCAGCAGCGGCCAGACCTGCTCGCGCAATTCCCGGGCGATGCCGGCCTTGTCCGCACGGCTGCGCGGACGCAGGGTCGAGCCGGTGAACGTCAGGCGTTTGCGCATGATGGCCGAGGTGTCGAGCTCGACACGGCTGCCCTTGAGAAAGGCGATCTGCACCAGGCGGCCTTCGATAGCGAGCGACTTGATGTTTCGTGCGATGTAGTCGCCGCCCACCATGTCGAGGATGACGTCGACTCCGTTGCCTTCCGTTGCCTCGGCGATGACCTCGACATAGTCCTCCTCGTGGTAGTTGATCACCCGGTCCGCTCCGGCGCGCTGGCAGGCCTCGGCCTTTTCCTGGCTGCCAAGGGTGGTGAAGACCTTGGCGCCGAACTGCTTGGCCAGCTGAATGGCGGTCAGGCCGATGCCGCTAGAGCCACCATGCACGAGAAACGCCTCGCCGGCCTGCAAGCGCCCGCGCTGGAACACGTTGCTCCACACCGTGAAGTAGGTTTCCGGCAGCGCAGCGGCCTCGAGCAGCGAGAGCCCTTTGGGCACCGGCAGACAGTGTTCGGCCGGCGCTACGCAGTATTCGGCATAGCCACCGCCCGGCGTCAGCGCACACACCTGATCGCCGACCTTCCACTCCTGCACGTCGCGGCCGACCGCGACGATCTCGCCTGAGATCTCTAGGCCCAGCAATGGCGAGGCATCCGGCGGAGGCGGGTAGCTGCCGGAGCGCTGGAACACGTCCGGCCGGTTGATGCCGGCATAGGCTACGCGCACCAGCACGTCCGCCGGGCCCGGCTCGGGAATGGGGCCTTCGACCAGCCGCAGACATTCAGCTCCGCCACCGGGGCGGTGATCGACATGGCGCATGTTTTCCTGACTCATGAACTTGGTCTTCCTTTCGAGGGCCTGACGGCCAGGTTGTCGGGTGGGCCCACAGTAGTGCCGGTCGAGCGTGGCGCCAACCTCGGCAGACACACAATGGCGCGTGCGCGCCTCGCTGAGGCCACCGTCGACCCGGTTGTATGGGCTTGCCAGCAATGGTCAGGAGGCTGACCAGCCGGCTCGATACCGACATTGGGCACCCGGCGCCATCCTGTGTTCCCGGCGCAGTGGTGCTCCGCCTGGCTATCGGAGCAGGAGCGGGCCGGAGGCGGTTGCGGGCTCTTGCCCGCGCTCGATCCTTATCTGCAGCGCATAGGCGGGGCGTTCTACGCTGCGATGATCGAGGGTGTAGCGCCGGGCAAATTCGCCGACGCCCCAGTCGAGGTACTGCTGCACGTGCGTCAGCTCATGAGCCCAGAGCGCGAGGTTGTCCAGTGCGTCCGCCTCGTTGCGAAACACGATGATGTCGATCAGCGTCACGGCGCTGACATCCGGGTTTTGCAGCAGCGTGTTGGCCGCATTGAGCACGACGTCATCGCCGACGCGGTAGCGCGCCGTTTCCAGCACGGCGAGCGGAAAATAGGGTTCGAGCTGTGAGCGGATGTGCAGCGGAATCGCATGGCTTTGCTGCAAGGCCAGCTGGTCGCGCGAATGGCGGATCCAGGTTTCCAGGCCGGCAGCGGCCAGCCATTGCACCTGCTCATAGAACGCTTCGGTGTCGCGCGGCGATACGGGCAGACAGACGCAACCGCCAAGGCAGGCGGGCTGCTCGCCCGGCGGGCAAGCCGTCTGGGCAGACGCGGCGGTGGCGCAAAGACAGGCAGCGCCGAGCAAGACTCGGCGGAACAGTCGCAGGACGGATGCGGGCACGCGGTGGGTTCTCGGATCGAAGGCTGGCGGCACCGGGGGGTGCCGTCCGGCGCGCACTATAGCTGCGCCGGACGGCGTGGCGAAGCGCCACGCGACCGTCGTCGTCAGATCACAGGGGACGCGGCGCTGACAACGCGCAGGGCGAGCCCTTCGTACGGGTCGAGGTTGAAGGTCATTTCGCCGTTTTCGGTCAGGTCACCCTCGATGCTTTCGTGAATGATGTCGACCACCGGGCCGGGTGCGATGCCGGGCAGGGTGACCGTTTCGCTGATGGTCTCGGCGCTGAAGTTGAGCGCGGTGATCTGCACGCCTTTCCCGGCCGGCAGCTCGTGGACCATGACCAGCAACCCCGGCGCCTGCACATCCGGGATCAGGATCTGCTTGCTCGCCGCAATGTCGTAGGCGCGACGTACGCTGAGGATGCGCTTGAGCTGGCAGGCAAAGGAGCCGCCGTTCTGCAGCTGCTCGACCAGGCTGCCATACAGCGAGCGCGCCTTGGGCAAGCCTTCGCTGGTGGTGTCCATCTCGGGCGCGATGTCGGCCAGGTCGTAGCCGCCACGGTGCAGCCAGCGGGTGTCGCCTTCGGCCATCAGATGCTCGACCTGCTCGGCCTCCAGCGGCAGCGCGCCGACCAGGTCCCAGCCGGAGAGGGCGAACACACCGGGCTGCATGGCGTTGAACATCACCAGCAGGATATGCAGGCGCTGAATCTGTTCGATATCGGCTGCGGTGATGGTACTCAGGTCACGGATACCCAGCGCCGCGGTAATCACGCTGACCGTGGTGCAGGACACGCCGTTGGTGACGAACTTGAGGTTGTAGGGCGCGTGCTCGCCGGTCAGGCGCTCGTACATCTCTTCACGGATGTGCTCGCGCAGGATGCCGCCCGATAGGGTCTGGCCGTGGTAGTGGTAATGGTCGTAGGCGTGCAGCGTCCAGAAGTGCACCAGCTCCAGGGTCAGCTCGTCGTGGTTCTGCATGGCATGAATCAACGACGCCGGGTCGATACCGAACGCGTGCACCTCGCGCAGCATCAGCCGCAGGAATTCGGTATCGCCGGTGGCCAGCGCGTGGTGGTAGGCCGGGCGGGTGATGAAGTCATAGGACAGGTCGGCACCGCCGTGGGACATCGAAGCGATGTCGTCGATGGTCAGGTTCAATTCCTGAAAGCTGAACCCGCCCGCCTTGCGAATGGTGCCGGCAATCAGCTGGTTGCCGGTCACCGACAGGGGATGGCTCTCGGACCAGGCGGTGCCTTCGGCGCGGCGTTCGACACCGAGGAAGCCGTTGGCATCCAGGCGCAACACCCGCGCGCCGGAGACATCGATGGCGTGCAGGGCATCGCCAATGATCAATTGCTGCGCGGCAAAGGTCGGGTCCAGCCAGTTCAGCGACGGCTGGCCCTCCTTGAAGTAATGCAGATAGACCCAGCGCCGGCGCTTGCCGTCGACCCCGGTCACCACATTGGTCACGCTCCAGTCGGTGTCCTTGATGCCCGGCTCGAAGAAGATCACCCGCTGCAGCTGGCCGACGATGTAGTGCTTTTCCTTGAGCTGATCGACCACCGGAGGAGGCAGGTTGATGGCGTCTCGGCCTTTGGGCACGTCCGGCAGCAACGGCCAGTCTTCCTCGTTGATCTCCACCATGTGGTAGAGGCCCGGATAGTCGCCATAGGCCATCTCGGCGAGGCGAAAATCCGCGCCCTTGCCAGTGTGCGCCGGGACGATGTCGTCGATGACGATGGCGTTGTGCGCCGCAGCCATGCGGCTGAGCTGCTGCATCTCCGCTTCGGTGCCGAGGTTGGGGTCGATATCGAAGCTGATGCGGTCGAAGTTGCCGTCGATGGTCGGCGTGTACTCGCGCCCACGCAAACCGCCCGAACGCTTCATCGGGCCGTTGTGGATGCCTTGTACGCCAAGCTCGGACAGCGCACTCCAGAGACGATCATCGCCCAGCGCCTGAAGCACCGAACCGCCTTCGGGCGTGATGATCGCGGCCGGGTAGGCGGTAAACCATACCGAGGAGATGGCACTGGCATCGCGCGGCCGCGCCTGCGCATAGGGCCGCTGCCAGAGCCGCGCCTGGCCGGAATAATGGCGGGCCCGCTCGCGGGCCGCATGCAGCATGGACTGGCTTTCCAGCCATTCGATGTAGGCGTTGTCTGGTGTGCTCATAACGACGTCAGGTTCCCGGTGCGCTGAAGGGAAAGGTAGTCGTTTGAGTCGAACGCACCGGCATCGTTGCATCGAATTGCCCATGCGGCACAATCCCGGTCCGTCGGCCCGCCGCTGATCGGCGCTACGCAGCGGCTCAGGCCGTTCGAGCCTTGCGCAGCCGGGCGGCCCGGCTTGCCGAGCGCGTCCGCTGCCACCTGAGCCGGCGCCAGCCCAGGCACACGCCACTGCCGGCGATCAGCAAGGCACCGGCACTGAAGACCAGCAGCAGGCCGTCGCGCCAGACCGCGTGACCCAGCAGCGGCGGCCAGTCCCAGCTGTGCAGCAGCTTGAACATCCAGCGCACGGCCCGTCGACGCGTGTCGAGCTGCTCGATCACCGCACCACTGTAGGGGTCGATGTGAAGCCAGGTCGCCGCCGGGTCGTCGAAGCGCACCCTGACCACCGGCAGGCGGCGCGGCAGCTGGCTGTAGAGGCTGGGTTCGGCACGCCGGTAGTAGTGGAAGTCCTCGTGCTGCAGCCAATCGAATGCCAAGCGTTCCCCGGGCCACGCGCGGCGCACCGCCGCTTCGAGCACGGCCGGCGCCAGGATCTCTTGTGCTGACGCATCGCCGTCACCCGCCAGGACGCGGCTCTCGCCGTGAGCATCGACGCCGCTGAGCACCACCTGCCCGGCGAGCATCCGCCAGTGCAGCTCGACCGGCGCGAGACCGGCGCGCTGCAGCCGCCCGAGGTCGGCGGCGAGGTCGTCACCCAGGGCGGCCGTGTGCAGGGACGCGCCCTGCAGCTCGCTGGCGACCACTGCCGAGCGGCTCTGAAACAGTCCCCAGGGCTCCATGGACAGTGCCCCGCTAACCAGCCAGACCAGCAGTACCAGGCCCACCGCCAGTCCGCCACTGTGGTGCAGGCGACCGGCGCCTGGCGGGTAGGGCGAGTGCGAGCCGTCGCGGTAAACGCTTCGCAAGCGCCAACGCATCAGGCCGATCACCAGGCCCAGCACGGTCAGCAACGCCGCCAGCAATGCGCCGTAGATCAGCGCGACGGCCCACGCCGCCTTGGGCATCAGCTCGCGCAGCGGGTAGAGCCAGTGCAGCCAGGCACCGAGGCGATTCCAGGCGCGCTCGTGCGCGGTGGCGTCGCGCACCACCAGCCCGGTCTGGCTGGAGACGTAGAGGAGGCGATCCTCGGCGTCGGCGCTCTGCACGCGGTACAGCGGACGGTCACGGTTCAGCGCACCGTTGCGGGTCCAGGCGTCCTCCTCGACGCGATCGATGAAGCGCACCGGCGTATCGGCAAACCGGTAGGCGCTGGCCAGTGCCTCGGCCGGGCCGATCCGCTCGATGCGCTGGCCATTGCTGGCATCGATGGCCAGCAGCGGGCCATCGCCGTAATCGAGCAGGTAGCGTGGCGAGCCGCCGGCGCTGGTCAGTTGCAGGCTCAGCGGGGAGCGACTCGGATCGCCCGCGCGCAGGGCCTGCGCCGGGCCGACGCAGCAGTCGGCTGCCAGCGGTGCCAGGCGGGACAAGTGCTCGGCCGGCGTCAGCTTGGGGTAGCCGACGAACAGCATGACCATGCCGCTGAGGATCCAGAGCACGACGAAGACGCCAAGGCCGATGCCAAGCCAGCGGTGCCAAAGGTAGAGGTAGCGCTTCATCTCAGAACTCCAGCGTCGCGGCGGCATGCAGCGCACGACCGTCGCCCGGCGCGTGCAAGCTCTGCGCGCCGTCGTACCAGACGTACTCGTAGTAGCGGTCGGTCAGGTTCTTCAGCTGCAGGTCGAGGGTCAGCTGCTCGCTGAGCGCGTAGCTGGCGCCCAGGTTGAGCAACAGGTAACCGCCGTAGGTGCCCTGGGTGTTCTCGCGCTCCAGGTAGTAGTCGGTCTGCCCGTTGAGCCAGCTGCTCAGCTCCAGCGCCGCAGTCGCCTGATAGGTCGCGCCCGCCGAATACAGCCGTTGCGGCACATGATCGATCTCCTTGCCCTTGCTGTTCGGCAGGCTCGGGTCGGGCGCCTCGATGTCGGAGAATTGCCAGGAGTGGCTCAACCACAGGCTGAGATGATCGCTCGGGTAGAGATTGAGCTGGGCGTCGTAGCCCCAACGTCGGGTCTTGCCGAGATTCTCGGACTCGCCGCTCGGGTCGTTGAGCCGACGCCGCACTTCATCGGAGGCGACCTGCTCCCAGTAGGCAATGCGACCGTCGAGCCAGTGCGCCGGGCTGAACTTGATGCCGGTCTCCCAGCCATCGTTGATCGAGGGCGCGAGGTCGCTGGTGCGCGGCGGCACCTTGTAGGCGGCGGCGCCGGTGCCGATCTGAAAGGTGCGACCCCAGTTGCCGTAGAGGCTGAGCGCGTCGACCGGCGTATAGACGAGGCTGAGCTTGGGTTGCTCGATGCTGCCGTAGTCGTTGATGGCGTAGTCGGCGCCAGTCAGCTCGTCGGTGAAGTCGCCGTGGATGCGATCGACACGCACGCCGGGGATGATCTTCAGCGACTCGACCGGCTGGATAACGGCCTGTACGTATGCGCCGTAGCTGTCGTAGTCGAACCGCTGGTCGCGCGTCTGGGCGACCGCAGCGCGTTCGACCGTGGTGTAGCGCTCGCTGTGATTACGTTGCTGCTCGGTGTCGAGTCCGCCTTCCAGCGCCAGGTCGTACAGCCAGGACACCTGCGGGCGGTAGGTCAGTGACGTGCGCGCGCCGTAGTGCTTCTCCTCGGTGGTGCGGCGCTGCTGTGGTGCCGATTGCGAGAAACGCACCCAGCGGTCGTCGTCCAGGGTGTTGAGCCAGACCTTGGAGGCCCATGACAGCTCGGTCGAGAGCTCGCTGTCGAGGTGCAGGCTGAGCTGGTTCATCCGCCGCTCACCCCGGTCACTGGCCGACAGCGCGTAGGACTGGCTTGGTGCGTGTCGAGCGTCTTCCCGCGAGAGGTAACCCGGCTCGTCGGCCTCGGCTTCGTAGTGTCGAGCGATCACGCCAAGCCGCCAGTTTCCTTCATCCGGCGTGTAGAACCACTTGCCGGACAGACTGGCGCGCTCACTTGCGGCATGCTCGCGGTAGCCGTCGCTGCGCTGCTGGCCGATGAAGTAGTTCTGCGTCCAGTTGGCACCTTCGATGCCCTTGGCCAGCTGCAGCTCCTTCGTGTCGTGGCTGCCGTAGCGCAGGCGCGCCTTGCCGTAATCACCACCGATGCGCGAGTGGACGGTCACGTTGCCGGCGATGTTGTAGAAGCCATAGCGCGGGTCATTGGTGCCCCGCACCACTTCGATACCGTCGATCTCCAGGGGGAACAGCATGTCCAGATACGGCATGTTGCCGTCGTTGCTGTTGCTGGGGATGCCATCGATCAACAGCTTGACGGCGTTGACCTCGCCCTCGCCGTTGAAGCCACGAAACGACAGCTTGCCGGACGTGGTGCCCTGGCCGAACTCGGTCAGCATCACGCCCGGCGCACGCCGGAACAGTTCCCAGCTGTAGAGCACGGGTTGCTGCTCGAGCACGTCCGCGCCAAGCAGATCGACCGAGCTGATGACGCTGCTGGTCTGCAGCGATCCGCCCGTGCCGGCGGTGACCGTGGTGGTGCCAAGCGACAGCGCCGATGCGGCGGGCTCGGCACAGGTGATCGGTACATGAACGAAAAGGCTGGCCGCCAGCACCAGCGGCGGCAGTGACGGGCGCGGTGAAGATAGGTGAAACATCTCGCGTGAATCCTTTTGCTGAGCAGTGCCGGGCAGCGCGCGGCCGTCGGCAGGCGTGCCGCGCGCTATCGGTGGCGCGGCAACGGTTCGGGGCAAAACAAGGAGGAGGGACGCCGGGCGGCGTCAGGCGAGTGGAGAGGCGCGAGGATTGAGGGCCGGCCACTGGTCCCGTGGCAACGGCACGGCGAACGGTCGTTCAGGCAACAGGCCGACCCGGCGTACCAGCCGATCAGGCAGGCGTGGCGGGTCGAAGGGCAGTGCAGCAAGGCCACTGAAACCGGCGCAGCAGCATTGCAGCGCGCCGCCATGGCCGACACCTTCGTGCCCTGCGTGGCGCGCCGGCGCCGCATCGGCATGCGCGGTGTGTTCCTCAGCGTGATGCGTGGGGTTCGGGTTGCCATCGACCCGCTGCACATCCGCCGGCAGGCCCGCGACGGACATCGCCAGCAGGTGCGTCAGCAGAGCAAGGGTGGCCAGCCAGGCAGGGAAACAGCGGCGGGTCATGGGGAACCGGAGGGAGCGGAAGACGTGATGATGATAAGCATCATCATCACCGTGCGGATTGCGCCCGATCAACAAAAACCGGCAGGCGCCGAACGCCAAGGGCGTGCCGCAGACGGCACGCCCGAGCAGGCCACCGATCAGCGCCCGCCGGCCAGGGTACTGGCGGCGTCGGCCGGTTGGCCCGCCAGGCGGCGTTCGGCCATCTTCTGTTGCTTGTAGGCCAGCGCGGCCGGCGCGACGGGCGTGACCTTGCCGGTTTCCATCCAATTCTTCAGGCGGTTGGCATCGGCCATGTGGGTGTACTTGCCGAAGGCGTCGAGCACCACGAAAGCCACCGGGCGCTTGTTCATCACCGTGCGCATCACCAGGCAATGGCCGGCGGCGTTGGTGAAACCGGTCTTGGTCAGCTGGATGCTCCAGTCAGGCTTGCGCACCAGGCCGTTGGTATTGCGGAAGCCCAGGGTGTAGTTGGGCTTGTGAAAGGCCACGGTCTTTTCACGGGTGGTACTGAACTGTTCGATCAGCGGGTAGGCCTGACTGGCCTTGAGCAGTTTGACCAGGTCATTGGCGCTGGAGACATTATGCTCGGACAAGCCGGTCGGCTCGACATAGCGTGTGTGGGTCATTCCCAGCGCCTTGGCTTTGGCGTTCATGGCCTGGATGAAGGCGCCGTAGCCGCCCGGATAGTGGTGCGCCAGACTCGCGGCAGCGCGGTTCTCCGACGACATCAGGGTCATCAGCAGCATTTCCCGGCGGCTGACTTCGCTGCCGATGCGCACGCGCGAGTAGACGCCCTGCATTTCACGTGCGTCGCGGATGGTGACCGACAGGCGCTGGTCGAGCGGCAGCTTGGCGTCCAGCGCCACCATCGCGGTCATCAGCTTGGTCACCGAGGCAATCGGCACGACCACGTCTGGATTGCTGGAATAGAGGATTTCGTTGGTCTTCAGGTCGACCAGCAGCGCGCTGCCGGACGCCAGTACCTGCTGAGCAGGGGCTTTGGGTGCGGCGAGGGAAACGGGGGACGACATGACGCTGGTGCAGGCGAGCAGCAGACCGAGAAGGGAATGACGAAGTTTCAAGAGGAACACCGATGAATTGGCAGTGAAAAAAGGCGCGCCGAAGCAGACGGACGCGGCGCGCATTATACGGAAAAGGCGAGCCTGCACATGGCTTCCAGCCCTTATATTTCGGCGCTTCCAGCGTATCGGCCAGGCGCAGCTACCCAGCCGTTTCGCTCGTTTCGTTACCGGGACCGTGCAACGCAACGGACCCAGCTCAAAGCGTAGAACAAGATGCGCAGCGCTGCCGCCAAGGTTCGGGCTCACCACCCATACCGTTATCGGCCGTGCGGCTTCTCGCCACAGCCGAACCGACCAGCGGAACCCGGCTGCCATCGGCATGTCCCCCTCATAGCAGTTGGTGTTTTGGTTGGGCACGGCCGAACGCACCTTCAGCGCTTCGCAGAGTCCAAACCGTACATTTCAAGGGAGAACACTTATGTCCCGCTTCAGCCGCACGCCTACCACCCGCGACGAAATCGAGCGCGAAATCCACAACCTCATGGCTGCGCTCGATGACCTCAAGGACGACGCATCACGCGGGTCCCGCAGTCGTTTCAATGCGCTGCGCTCGCGCGCCGAAACGCTGTGGAACGATAACCGCTGGGACGAGCATTGCCATGACCTGTCCCGCCGCGGCCGCGATGCCGGGCGCATGGCCAAGGACTGCGCACGGGAACATCCGCTGAGCACGGTTGCATTGGCTGCCGGCGCGGTCGCGCTGATTGGCTATCTCGTCACCCGACGCTGAGCCGGTCACACCGTCATGCTCAACGCTGAAACGCCGCGGTTAAAATTTGCCCTGTATGGCGCGCATTCGAGCCTCGGCAATGCGCTGCTGTGCGAGCTACTGACCCGCCAGCACGAAGCCGTGACCTTGGTCGACGATCTCAACTCGATGACCGTTCGGCCGGGGTTGCGGGCCAAGACTGGCGACCTGTTCGATGCGCTCAGCGTTTCCCAGAGCGTGGCCGGGATGGATGCGGTGATCTGTCTGTATGACAGCCCCGCGCTGGCAACCGCTTCGGGCGGGGCCGCTGCAGGGCAACCGCATGAGCTTTACCAGGCCGTGGATGCGCTGCTGTCCGGCTTGCCAAAGGTCGGCGTCGAGCGTCTGGTGCTGGTCGCAGACCTGTCCGCCAAGCGCGACGACCCAGGCGTCGTCGCCGCGCTGCAGCGCATTGCTGCGAATCCGTTGAAGTGGACCCTGGTGGATGCCGAAGCCGGTGGCGATGATCTGTCGATCGAGGATTTCAGCGTGATCGACGATCTCGACCCCGGCGATCGCCGCGTGCAGTTACGGCGTATCGCGGCGGGGATCGTCGATGAGCTGGAGGCACCGCAGCACCTGCACGAGCAGATTCACTTCCGCCTCTGACTTCGCTGGCTAGGCGATCAACCTGCAAGCTGAAGACGTAGCGCCGCCAGCACCGGTGCAGATTCCGGTCGCACCCCTCGCCAGAGCTCAAAGGCCGCTGCCGCCTGCTCGACCAGCATACCGAGCCCGTCGCGATTGAGCGCCTCTCGTTCAGCCGCCCACTGACAGAACGGAGTGGCCTGAGCGGCGTACATCATGTCGTAGCAGAAGGTGAGGCCAGGCTCGATCAGGTCATCGCCCAACGGCGGCAATTCACCGCCGAGGCTCGCCGACGTGCCGTTGATGATCACATCGAACGGGCCTTGCAGCTGCTCAAAGGCGCTGGCACTCACCGGCCCCAGCTCGGCAAATTCGCCCGCCAGCTGTTCGGCCTTGGCCAGCGTGCGGTTGGCAATGACCAGCGCGGCCGGGCGCTGCGCCAGTAGCGGCTCGAGCACACCGCGCACCGCCCCCCCGGCGCCCAACAGCAGGATTCGCTTGCCTTGCAAGGCGACGCCGGCGTTATCCAGCAGATCGCGGACCAGACCGATACCGTCGGTGTTGTCACCCAGCAAGCTGCCGTCTGCGAGCTTTATCAGGGTATTCACCGCGCCGGCCCGCTGGGCGCGCTCGCTTAGCCTGTCGGCCAGGCGGTAGGCCTGTTCCTTGAACGGCACGGTGACGTTGGCGCCCAGGCCCGTCTCGAAAAAGGCTTTGGCAAAGCCAGGAAAGTCATCCAGCGGCGCCAGCAAGGGTTCATAGCTGAGAACTTGCCCGGTCTGTTCGGCAAACAGCCGGTGGATCTGGGGCGACTTGCTGTGCCCGATGGGATTACCAAAGACGCCGTAGCGGTCCATCAACAATTACTCCGCTTCCAATATGTTCTGCACCCATCACGCGTGAGCGTCACGCAGACGCAGCGTGTGAGAACGCCGTGTCAGCGCTGCTCGCCCAGCCAGTCTCGATCCTGCAGGAAATACTCGGTCAGGCGCGCCTCCGGCGAGCCGGGTTCGGGATGCTTGTCGTAACCCCAGCGCACCAGCGGCGGCAACGACATGAGGATCGACTCGGTGCGGCCACCCGATTGCAGGCCGAACAGGGTGCCGCGGTCGTACACCAAGTTGTATTCCACATAGCGCCCGCGGCGCAGCTCCTGGAAGGCGCGCTCGCGTTCGCCGAACGGTATCGCCTTGCGGCGCTGGACGATGGGCAGGTAAGCCTCGATGTAGGCATCGCCCACCGCCCGCATGAAGGCAAAGCTGGTGTCGAAATCCCAGTCGTTCAGATCATCGAAGAACAGCCCACCGACACCGCGCGGCTCGTTGCGGTGCTTGATATGAAAATAGCGGTCGCACCATTCCTTGTAGCGCGGGTAGACATCGGCACCGAACGGCGCGCAGGCATCCCGGGCCACGCGGTGCCAGTGCACGCAGTCCTCTTCATTGCCGTAGTAGGGCGTCAGGTCGAATCCACCGCCGAACCACCAGACCGGCTCTTCGCCTTCCTTCTCGGCGATAAAGAAGCGCACATTGGCGTGGGAAGTCGGCACGTAGGGATTCTCTGGATGGATCACCAACGACACGCCGAGGGCCTCGAAGCCGCGGCCGGCCAGTTCCGGACGGTGCGCGCTGGCCGAAGGGGGCAGGCCGCTGCCGTGTACGTGGGAGAAGTTGACGCCGCCCTTTTCGATCAGCGCGCCGTTCTCGATGACCCGGGTCCGGCCACCGCCGCCTGCAGGGCGCGTCCAGGCATCCTCGACGAAGCGCGCGCCACCGTCCTCGGCTTCGAGGATGGCGCAGATACGGTCCTGCAGATCGAGCAGGTAGGCTTTGACGGCTTCGGTACGCTCGTTCACGAATTCACCTTGGCAAGTGGGCTGCGCCGCCGCCGGGCATGGGCGGAAGCTGCAGCGCTAGAACAGAAGGCCGGCAAGCATATCACCGGGCCAATTGACGGACGCGTCCGGGAAGCGTTGGATAGGCTCCTTTGTTTTTTGCCAGGAGTCGATATGTCGCAGCGCATCCAGTTCAGTCAGCACGGTGGCCCTGAAGTCCTCGAACAGGTCGACGTCCCGGTCACGGCACCAGGTGCCGGTGAGGTTCGCGTGCGCAATCATGCGATCGGCCTTAACTTCATCGACACTTACTTCCGCAGTGGGCTTTACTCGCCGCCGAGCTTGCCGTCGGGCCTGGGCACCGAAGGTGCTGGTGTCGTCGAAGCGCTGGGTGAGGGCGTAGATGATTTCGCCGTGGGCGATCGCGTGGCTTATGCCACCGGGCCATTGGGCGCATACGGCGAACACCACACGCTGCCGGCGCGGCATCTGGTCAAGCTGCCCGAAAGCGTGAGCTTCGAACAGGCGGCCTCGGTGATGCTCAAGGGCCTGACGACGCAATACCTGCTGCGCCAAACCTACGAGCTGAAAGCCGGAGAAACCATCCTGTTCCATGCGGCGGCGGGCGGTGTCGGATCGATTGCTTGCCAGTGGGCCAAGGCCATCGGTGCCAAACTGATCGGCGTGGTCGGCTCAAAGGAAAAGGCTGAGCGCGCCAAGTCGCTGGGCGCCTGGGCAACCATCGACCGCACGCAGGAAGACGTCGTTCAGCGTGTGCTGGAGCTGACCGATGGCCAGAAATGTCCGGTGGTCTACGACTCGGTGGGCAAGAGCAGCTGGGACGTCTCGCTCGATTGTGTCGCCCCGCGTGGCCTGCTGGTCAGCTTCGGCAATGCCTCCGGCGCGGTGACGGGGGTCAACCTCGGTGTACTGGCCCAGAAGGGCTCGCTGTATGTCACGCGCCCGACTCTGGCCGGCTACGCCACCTCGGCCGAGCGCCTGCGAGACATGGCTGCCGAGCTGTTCGAGATGATCGCCAGCGGCAAGATCAAGGTCGAGATTGGCCAGCGCTACCCACTCGCCGACGCAGCCGAGGCGCAGCGCCAGCTCGCCGCAGGCAAGACGACCGGCTCGACCATCCTCCTGCCCTGAGCTGACAGGCGTATGGCACCCTGACGCCCGCTGGCGTCAGGATGCGCGGATGACTTCGCCGTTGCATATATCGCGAATGGTGGAGGGGTTTTTACGTCCGCCCAGGCTGCCGCCAAGTACGCCGTCGAGCTCACCTGGAAAGTACTGCTCGACGCGTAGACGCGAGCGCGCCGAAGGTCGGCCGGCCGGGTTGGCCGATGTGGAGACCAATGGGCCGGTCAGGGCGCATAGCCTAGCCACCAGCGGGTGGTCGGTCACACGAAGCGCCACGCTGTGGTGCTCGCCGGTGATCCAGTCCGGCAAACGATTACGATGCGGGACCAGCCAGGTGTTCGGCCCCGGCCAGCTGCCAACCAAGCGATCCAGCCAGCGTTCAGGCAGATCATCCAGCAGAAAATCGAACTGTTCGATGCAATCGGCAACCAGGATCAGTCCTTTCTCCACCGGACGCTCTTTCAAGGCGAGGAGTCGGTGGACCGCATCGCTGTCCCAGGGATCACAGCCCAGCCCCCACACCGCCTCGGTCGGATAAGCGATCACTCCGCCACGTCTGACCACCCGCGCCGCCTGTTGCACTCGCCAATTGCCGACCATTGCCACCTCCGCTGAGACTGATCGGCGAAGTGTACCCAAGCGCTAATAGCAGCACAGCAGCCCTCAACCCGCGCAGGCGGTCCAGCGGCCATTCTCGCAAGCGACCAGCCCCTCGATTTCCAGCTCGGTGAGTTCGGCGAGGATGTGTGACAGAGGCTGATCGACGGCGTCGGCCAGCGCCTCGCTGCTCATAGGCGCGGCATGCAGCTGGGCGATCAGCGGGTGGGTTGGCTCGGATCGTTGCGCTTCGGCTGTGACCGGCGATTGCTGCCAGCCACGCAAGGCCTGCAATACGTCCTCGACACTTTCCACCAGCGCCGCGCCCTGGCGGATCAGCTGGTGGCAGCCACGGGCGCCGGGATGGTGGATCGAGCCAGGAATTGCGTAGACCTCTCGGCCCTGTTCGGCAGCCAGGCGGGCGGTGATCAGCGAGCCGCTCGAAGGGCTCGCCTCGACTACCAGCACACCCAATGACAAGCCACTGATGATTCGATTGCGGCGAGGGAAGTTGGCGGCCTGCGGTGGGCAATCGAGCGGCAGTTCGGATACCACTGCACCACCGCCCTCGACGATTCTCGCGGCCAACCCCAGATGGCGACGCGGATACAGCTGCTTGAGCCCGGTACCCAGCACCGCGATGGTCTTGCCGCCGACGTCCAGTGCACCCTGATGCGCGGCACCATCGATACCCAACGCCAGCCCGCTGGTAATCACGAAACCACCGCGTGCCAGGCTGCGCGCAAAGGCCGTAGCATTATCCAGTCCCGGCCGGGAGGCACGTCGACTGCCGACCATGGCCAGCTGCGGTCGCTCCAGTAGGCTTGGATCACCCTCGATGAACAATAACGGCGGGGCGTCCGGCAGCTCCTCCAGTAACCCGGGATACGCCGGGTCATCCCACATCAGCAGGTGATGCCCCGGTGCTTCCAGCCAGTTGAGGCTGGCTGCGGCTCGCTCACGTATGACCGGGCTGCGCCTGGCTTCGGCGCAACTGGCCGGCAAACCCAGCGAGCGCCATGCCGCGGCAGGCGCACTGAGCGCAGAAGACGCATCGGGAAAGGCCGTAAGCAATCTGTGCAGGCGACGCGGACCGAGCTCCGGCAACAGGTGCAGGCGCAGGCGCGCTTCCAGTTCGGCAGGGGAAATCGAGGGCATACGAACAGTCCTTGTCTCGTCGCAGCGCATCCATGCGGTGCTGTTCAGCTAGAAATGACAAGCCCCGCGATGCGGGGCTTGGGGTATCAGGGGTTGCGGACCTTATCCATCACCGACAGCGAGCGAGTCGCCTGCAGGACCAGGCCGTAGCTGAGCTTGTCGTAGGTGCGGAAGACCATCAGCAGGCCCGAACGCTCGTCCGGAATCTTGACGTTTTCGCCGGTAACCCGGTCGCGCACGGTTTCGCCGGTCTTGTACACGGCCAGCACATTGCCCACTTTAAGTCCGTCACGCGCGCCCCGGTTCAGGGTCACCACATCGAACTGGCCGATCTGCGTCACGCCACGCGGCACGTCGAGGATCACGCCGTTGACTTCGCCTTCCGGCTCACTCGGCATGAAGGTCGAATTCACTGCACGCTCTTCGCTGGGGAACAGGCGGTCGCCGATGCGCGCTTCCTGGGTGACACGCGTGAGCATCATGGTGGCGATGTCGCCCTCCATGTCGAGCAGCTCGGCGGTGCCTACGTCGTCGGCATTGATGCCCAGAAACTCCTCGGTCTCAGGGTCCACATAGGTCTTGCCCTGACGGAAGATGCCGTAGACAGCGATGTCGTCCTGGAAATCGCCGCGGCCGTAGACGCGGTCGCCAGAGCCACTGATCACGCGCTCGGCATTGCCGGCAACGATATAGGGCGCGGCCTCGAATTCGGCGGCGCTGTCGACGATGCGGTTGCTCAGCAAAAAGCTGTTGATGGCTTCCAGCGGGATGGTGCTGATCGCCTCGGCCATGGGCGTGGTGCGAACGGTGGGGGAGAGCTTGATCGTCCCGCGCGACGCGCCACGGTTGAGCATGATGCGCGGTTGGCCGTCGATGTACACCAGGCTAAGGCTGTCGCCAGGGTAGATCAGGTGTGGGTTTTCGACTTGCGGGTTGGCGTGCCAGAGTTCCGGCCACTTCCAGGGTTCGCTGAGGAAGCGACCGGATATGTCCCAGAGTGTGTCGCCTTTCACTACGGTGTACTGCTCCGGATGGTCATCCTTGAGCTGTACAGCGGCGTGCGCCATGCCGCCAACCGCCACCAGCAGCAGGGCGAGTAGTGATTTCCTCATGTGGTGAATCCCTTTATGATGTGCTTTCACGTAAAGCGCCCTAGCGCCGCAGAAACCCTTGTGGAAAGCGGCGTTAAGCCGTTTACAAGCTGCTCGGCATCTTAGCAGCGGCTTTTGACTTTATTCCATAAGTGCATCACAAACGCATATGGCAATCCTGAACATCCTAGAATTTCCCGATCCGCGCCTGCGCACCATCGCTAAACCGGTGGAGGAGGTCGATGACGGCATACGTCAGCTGATCGACGATATGTTCGAGACCATGTACGACGCCCCTGGCATCGGCCTGGCCGCGACGCAGGTCAATGTGCACAAGCGCGTGGTGGTGATGGACCTGTCCGAAGACAAGACCGAGCCGCGAGTCTTCATCAATCCCGAGTTCGAGTTTCTCACCGACGAGATGGAGCAGTACCAGGAAGGTTGCCTGTCGGTTCCGGGATTCTATGAGAACGTCGACCGGCCGCAGAAGGTCAAGATCAAGGCGCTGGACCGCGATGGCCAGCCCTACGAGCTGATCGCCGAAGGGTTGCTCGCCGTCTGTATCCAGCACGAATGCGATCACCTCAACGGAAAGCTGTTCGTCGACTATCTATCCAATCTCAAGCGCGACCGGATCAAGAAGAAGCTGGAAAAGCTTCACCGTCAGCAGGCTTGATCTATCACCTCAGAGGCTTGCAGCGCAGGCTGCTTGAAAACGTAGCGAGCGAAGGTCAGGCAAGGACTAGGCGTCCCCGCAAAACAGGCGAAAAAGCGCAGTTTACGAGTTGTAAATGAGCATTTTGAGGCTGTTTTTAACGCAGCATGACCGAGCGCAGTAGTTTTCATGCAGCCTGCAGCAAGCCTTTTTCATTGAAGAGTCCTTCTATGCGCATCGTTTTCGCCGGCACGCCGGAATTCGCCGCTCAGCATCTACAAGCCCTGCTCGACGCCAAGCGTCAGGTCGTGGCGGTGTATACGCAGCCGGATCGCCCGGCGGGCCGGGGTCAGAAACTGATGCCCAGCCCCGTCAAGCAGCTCGCGCTGCAGCATGAGATTCCGGTTTATCAACCACAGACCCTCCGCGACCCCGCTGCGCAGGCGGAACTGGCGGGCTTGCAGGCGGACCTGATGATCGTAGTCGCGTATGGCTTGATCCTGCCGCAGGCCGTGCTGGACATGCCGCGCCTGGGCTGTATCAACAGCCACGCCTCGTTGCTGCCACGTTGGCGGGGCGCCGCGCCGATTCAGCGCGCGATCGAAGCGGGCGATGCCGAATCCGGCGTGACCGTCATGCAGATGGAAGCGGGGCTGGACACCGGACCGATGCTGCTCAAGGTCCGCACACCAATCACCGCGCAGGATACCGGCGGCGCCCTACATGATCGGCTGGCTGAGCTCGGCTCGCGTGCCGTGATCGACGCGGCAGCGGCGCTGGAAGCCGGCACATTGAAAGGCGAAATCCAGGACGACAGCCTGGCTACCTATGCACACAAGCTGAACAAGGACGAAGCGCGCCTCGACTGGCAGCGACCCGCAGTTGAGCTTGAGCGCCTGGTTCGGGCGTTCCATCCCTGGCCGATCTGCCACAGCAGCCTCGACGGTGCGCCGGTGAAAATTCACGCCTCGCAATTATCCTCAGGTCAGGGCGCGCCGGGCCAGATCATCGAAGCAAGCAAGGACGGCCTGGTGGTTGCCTGTGGCGAGGGTTCGCTGACGCTCACGCGCCTGCAACTCCCGGGCGGCAAGGCGCTGGCCGTCAGCGACCTGTTCAATAGCCGCCGCGAACAGTTCGCCGTCGGCAAGGCGTTCGAATAATGTCGATGAATCCACGCCTCGCCGCAGCGCGCGCACTGGCCGTGGTGCTGTCCGGCAAGGCCTCGCTGAACAGCAGCCTGCCCGACGTACTGGCCAAGGTGGATGCGCGTGATCGCGGCCTGACCCAGGAACTGGCGTTCGGCACTGCCCGCTGGCAGCCGCGTCTGTCAGGCCTTGCCGAGCGCTTGCTGCAGAAGCCCTTCAAGGCCGCCGACCGCGATGTCGAAGCCTTGCTGCTGGTCGGCCTGTACCAGTTGTTCTACACCCGCATTCCACCGCACGCCGCCATTGGCGAAACCGTTGGCTGCGCGGAGAAGCTGAAAAAGCCTTGGGCAAAAGGCCTGCTCAACGCGGTGCTGCGCAACGCCCAGCGGGACGGTGAAGCGCTGTTCGCCGAACTGGAACGCGACCCGGTGATTCGTGTTGCCCATCCGCGCTGGCTGCAGAAGTCGCTCAAGGCCCATTGGCCAGAGCACTGGGAAGCGATCTGCGCGGCGAACAACCTGCATCCGCCGATGATGCTGCGGGTCAATCATCGCCAGGTCGAGCGCGATGCCTATCTTGCGGAGTTGCGGGAAGCCGGCATCGAAGCCCTCCCCTGCAGCCACAGCGAAGATGGCATTCGGCTGGCTGCAGCCTGCAATGTGACGCAGCTACCCGGTTTTGCCGACGGGCGCATCAGCGTGCAGGACGAAGCGGCACAACTCGCTGCGGGACTGCTCGACCTCGCCCCCGGTCAACGGGTGTTGGACGCCTGCTGCGCCCCCGGCGGCAAGACCTGCCACATCCTCGAACGCGAACCTGCGCTGGCTGAGGTCATCGCCTTGGATCTGGAGCCGAAACGTTTGCAGCGCGTCCGGGAAAACCTCGCTCGCTTGCAGCTCGACGCCAAGCTGGTGGCAGCCGACGCGCGAGCCACCGACGCCTGGTGGGACGGCCAACTCTTCCAGCGGATCCTGCTCGACGCGCCGTGCTCAGCCACCGGTGTGATCCGCCGACATCCGGACATCAAACTGGCGCGCCAGGCCGACGACATCGCGCCACTGGCCGCGCTGCAGGGCGAAATGCTCGACGCGCTGTGGCCGACCCTGGCCGTCGGCGGGATTCTGCTCTACGCAACCTGTTCGGTGCTGCCAACCGAAAACCGTGAGGTGATCGAAGCCTTCCTCTCACGCACATCGGGCGCGCGGGAGCTGGACCTGCCCAAGGGTTTCGGCCTCGAGCAGCCACACGGGCGCCAGCTGTTGCCCCAGAGCGATGGCCACGACGGCTTCTACTACGCCAAATTGATAAAAGTCGCGGCCCAACCCAATGGCCGACAATCCTAAGGTGGGCCAGACGCCAACGTCTCGGCTACCCCATGCTGTGGCGGTTACCAGCCGCCTTTCAGGAGCGATCGCGTGAAGATCATCATTCTCGGCGCAGGGCAGGTGGGCGGTACGCTTGCCGAAAATCTCGCCAGTGAAGCCAACGACATCACGGTGGTCGACACTGACGCCGATCGCCTGCGCGATCTAGGCGATCGGCTGGACATTCGCACCGTGGTGGGTCGCGGCTCATTCCCGACGGTACTGCGCCAGGCAGGTGCCGATGACGCCGACATGCTGGTCGCGGTAACCAACAGCGATGAAACCAACATGGTCGCCTGTCAGGTCGCCTACACGCTGTTTCATACGCCGACCAAGATCGCCCGGGTTCGCGAGTCGGTGTATCTCACTCGCTCGGGCCTGTTCAGCAACGAAGCGATTCCGGTCGACGTATTGATCAGCCCCGAACAGGTGGTCACCAACTACATCAAGCGCCTGATCGAACACCCCGGCTCGCTGCAGGTGATCGACTTCGCCGGCGGCAAGGCCCAGCTGGTCGCAGTGCGCGCGTACTATGGCGGGCCGCTGGTGGGCCAGGAGTTGCGCCAGATCCGCAAACACATGCCCAATGTCGACACGCGTGTGGCGGCGATCTTCCGGCGCAATCAGGCCATCCTGCCCCAGGGCGATACGGTCATCGAAGCGGACGATGAGGTGTTCTTCATCGCCGCCCGTGGGCATATCCGCGCAGTAATGAGCGAGATGCGTCGGCTGGATGATAACTACAAACGCATCGTCATCGCGGGCGGCGGGCACATCGGCGAGCGCCTCGCCGAAGCCATCGAGAGCCGCTACCAGGTGAAGATCATCGAGATGAGCCCGGCGCGCTGCCGCTACCTTTCCGACACGCTGGACAGCACCATCATCCTTCAGGGCAGCGCCTCTGATCGCGACCTGCTGGTGGAAGAGAATATCAACGATGCGGACGTCTTCCTGGCGCTGACCAACGATGACGAGGCCAACATCATGTCCTCGCTGCTGGCCAAGCGTCTCGGTGCGCGCAAGGTGATGTGCATCATCAACAACCCGGCCTATGTCGATCTGGTCCAGGGCGGCGAGATCGACATTGCCATCAGTCCGCAGCTGGCCACGATCGGCACCTTGCTGACCCACGTGCGCCGCGGCGATATCGTCAGCGCTCATTCCTTGCGCCGTGGAGCGGCCGAAGCCATCGAGGTGATCGCCCACGGTGACTCGCGTTCGAGCAAGGTGGTTGGCCGCGCCATTAGCAAGATTGCCTTGCCGCCCGGCACTAGCATCGGCGCAGTGATCCGTGACGAAGAGGTGTTGATTGCGCATGACAACACGGTGATCGAGTCAGGCGATCACGTGATTCTGTTTCTCGTCGACAAGAAGCATATCCGCGATGTGGAACGCCTGTTCCAGGCGGGGCTTACCTTCTTCTAACGGGCAAACGCTGATGCGCTGACCGCTCGGCCTGTACTCGCAGGCCGAGCGGTAGCATGCCGGGATGCCTTAAGCCGTCGCCGTCCGCTGGCCGGGCAAGAGCCGCACAATCGCATTCAGCAACATGCCGTATAGCGGCACGAACAGCACCAGGCTGATGATCAGTTTGATCACATAATCGACGCTGGCGATTTCCACCCAGTTCGCCGCCATGAAGGGATCGTCGCTGTGCCAGAAGGCGATCGAGAAGAACAGAAAGGTGTCCAGCAGGTTGCCGAAAATCGTGGACGCACTCGGCGCGATCCACCACTGGCGCATGCGCCGCAGCCGGTCGAACACCTGGATATCGACGATCTGGCCGAATGCATAGGCGAGGAAGCTGGCGACCGCAATGCGGAACACGAACAGGTTGAACTCGCCCAGCGCCGCGAACCCACCAAAAACGCCCTGGTGAAACAGCACCGAGACCACGTAGGAGGCGAGCAGCGCCGGGATCATTACCTGGGCGATGACCCGGCGCGCCGGGCCCTTGCCGAGCAAGCGCACGGTCAGGTCAGTGGCGAGAAAGATGAACGGGAAACTGAACGCGCCCCAGGTGGTGTGCCAGCCGAACAGAGTGATCGGCAGCTGCACCAGATAATTGCTGGCGATGATGATGAGGATGTGAAACGCGATCAAACCGGCCAGGGTGGCTCGGCGGACCGATGAAGGGAGCTGCAACATGGCATTTCCTTTTTGAGGTGATGGGGTTAGGGAACCCATTGCCGTGCCGATATGGCCCGAGCGGCGCGCATTCTAGTGGCATTTCAACCTGGCGGATAGCATGCCCGGTCGGAATGCCTTAGACGGCTGGCCGCTCTGCCGAGGCCAATCAGCCGACGCAGCCGTCTTCACGGCCTTCGATGGATATCCGACTGGCTAGCGAGCACCGCGAAACGCGTGAATCTCCGGGTATTGTTCAAAGACGTCTCGTATGCTCGCCAGGCCCGTACGCAAGCGCTGATCGCTGCACTCGGCGCCGATGCACAGACGCATCGCCCTTGGCCTCTGACTACCAGGCGGAAGGAAGGGATCAGGCAGGGTCAGTGCGATCCCGCACGCGCGCAATTCGTGCTGCAGGGCGTCAAGTTCCCAGTGTTCGGGCACGTTTAGCCAGGCGCTGAGCGAAGCCGGGTGGCTGCCGCGCAGGTAATCACCCAGCTCGGCGGTCACCGCTGCCTGCCGGCCAGCAATCAGCTCGCGCTGCAGGCCTACCAATTCGCTGGCACGGCCTCGCTCGATCCAGCGCGTCGCGATCTCACCGAGCAGCGGCGCTGCCATCCAGCTGTTCACCCTGAAGATGCTCTCGGTACGCAACGCCAACCGCCGCGGCATCGCCAAGTAGCCGAGGCGCAAGCCCGTCAGTACGGACTTGGTCAGGCTGGTGCAGTAGAACGACAGTTCCGGCAGATAGTGGCTGAGTGGCGGCGCTGCTCGAGCGGCACCGAGCAAGGGGCCATAGACGTCGTCTTCGATCACATAGACGCCATAGCGACGCGCGATTTCGGCAATTTCCCGTCGACGCCCGTCGGGCATCAGGCTGCTGGTGGGGTTGTTCAGGTTCGGCGTACAGACCAGCGCGGTGACCCTTTCGTTGGCGCAGATATCCTCGAAATGCTCCGGGTCGAGACCGTCGCGATCAGCCTCCAAGCCCTGCAGTTTGAAGCCGAGCACCTGTGCGGTGCCGATCACACCGTGATCCGTACAGCTTTCACAGAGCACCAGGTCATCGGGGCCGGCCAGCGACGCGAGCGCGAGAAAAATAGCCTGAGAGGCGCCATTGGTCAGCAGCAGATCGCGCGGCGCGACCGTGAGTCCCAGCTCGGCCAGCCATTGCGCGCCGGCCTCGCGGTGATGTTCGAAGCCGGCGATTGGCCGACAGGCATGTATCCACGGCTGCTCGTGTTCGGCGGCCAGTTCCTCGCAAGCCTGCCGCCAGTAGCGGTCATGGCGCTCGTTGCGGACGATGCGCACCGTCGAGAAATCCAGCAGCGAGTGTTCGCCGCGATCGAGCATGGAGGTGGCGACCCGCTCGCTGATGCGCCGGCTGACAAAGCTGCCGCGCCCGACTTCGCAACGCACCCAGCCCTGGCGCTCCAGCTCCTTGTAGGCGTTGGTCACCGTCTGCACGCTGATATCCAGCTGCTCGGCCAGCAGCCGCTGCGTCGGCAGGCGCTGGCCATCGCGCAGCTCACCGCGCTCGATGTCGGTCGCGATGGCGGTTACCAGTAGCTTGTACTTCGACCCACCGCCATGCGCGGCGAGCAAGGCCTCTTTCCAATCGGACATGACGTCTACCTCTGTCGAATCGACAGGATCGGCTGAAGCGCGCCGCCACGCAATTGTCCTAGTGCAATCCTAGGAGGAAAACCGCTTTTGCTATGCTCGGGCAGCGAAACGCGGCGCACCTCTAGCAGAAGAAGGGGTCTAAAGCCGCGTTGAGGCAGGGAATGCCCTGTCCTGATGCTCTTGAAGCTGCCCTAGAACTGCAGGCTCCGGCCCGCGAACCATAAAAAAGCACAGGAGAATTCACGATGAATCGCGCACGTCCTTTCCAATTCGGCAAGCTTTTGCTGGCCTCCGCAGTATTCACCAGTCTTTCCCTTGGCGGTCTGGCCCAGGCCGACGCCCTTGATGACATCAAGGCCAAGAGCAGTGTCCGTATCGGCTATGCCAACGAGACCCCCTTTGCCTACACCGCCACCGACGGCAGCGTGACCGGCGAATCTCCTGAGATCGTCGAGAAAATCTTCCAGCAGATGGACATCGAAACCATCAAACCCGTGCTTACGGAATGGGGCTCGCTGATCCCAGGCCTGCGCGCCAGCCGTTTCGACCTGATCGCAGCCGGCATGTACATCACGCCCGAGCGCTGCAAGCAGGTTCTGTTTACTGATCCGCACTACCAGCTGCAGGACACGCTGCTGGTCAAGGCCGGCAACCCCAAGCAACTGCAGAGCTACGAAGACATCGCCAAGGATGAGTCGATCAAACTTGCCATCATGTCCGGCACCGTCAATCTCAATTACGCACGCAAGGCCGGCATCAAGGATTCCCAGATCGTCCAGGTTCCCGACACCACCTCGCAACTGCAGGCCGTGCGCACTGGCCGTGCCGATGCCGCAGTGGGCACTCAGCTGACCATGCGCGGGCTGGCGGAGAAGGCCGGGGATCAGGTTGAAGCGACGGATGACTTCAAGGACGACCCGGCCAACACCGGTTATGGCGCTCTGGCGTTCCGGCCAGAAGACAAAGCCCTGCGTGACGCAGTCAACGCCGAGCTGAAGAAATGGCTTGGTAGCGAGGAGCACCTCAAGACCGTCGAGCCCTTCGGCTTCGACCGCTCGAACATCACCGACAAGACCGCCGAAGAGCTGTGTAGCGCCTGACCAAGGAGCCGGTGCGGCTGTTGCTGCCGCACCGGACTTTCCCCTGTGAATGCCCTTTCCATAGCTCCGCCACCTTTTCCCGCCCGTGCCGCACCGACGCGACAGGGCCACTCCCGGCTGGCTGCTGTCCTTCACCCGAGACCTGACGCTCGCCGACAACTGCGTCATTTCTCTCAGGTAACCAAGCGTCGCGAGCCGCTTGATCCCTTGGTTTCAACTGCCTCGGTTCCAACCGTCTCAGCTGCAACCGCCGCGCCGGCCAATGGAAATCCAAGATGACCGAACTACTCCCACTCATGCTAGAGGGGGCCTGGGTGACCGTGAAGATCACCTTTTTTGGCTCGCTGCTGGCGATACTCGCCGCATTGATCGGCGCCCTGGGTCGCCTTTCGCCGATCAAGCCGCTGCGCTGGGCGGCCACCGCCTATATCGAAGTGTTCCGCGGCAGCTCGTTGCTGGTGCAGCTGTTCTGGCTCTATTTTGTGCTGCCGATGCCGCCGTTCAACATTGCCATGAGCGCATTCAATGTCGCGGTGATCGGCCTCGGCCTGAACATCGGCGCCTACGGTGCCGAGGTGCTTCGCGGCGCGATCCGCTCAGTGCATGAAGGGCAGTACGAAGCCTGCCAGGCGCTGAACATGACCGCCGGGCAGCGCCTGCGCAGGGTCATCCTGCCGCAAGCGCTGCTGGCGGCGATCCCGCCCGGTACCAACCTGCTGATCGAGTTACTGAAAAATACGTCGCTGGTGTCGCTGATCACCTTGTCGGACCTGGCATTCCGGGCTCGTCAGCTTGATCAGGCCACCCTGATGACACTGGAAATCTTCGGTCTGGCGCTGGTGATGTACTTCGTACTCGCGCAGATCATCAACTTCTCCATGCGCACCCTTGAGCGGCGTCTGGCGCGCGGCCGCATGCGAGGGGGCATGTCATGAATTTCTTCGATTGGAACTTCGCCTGGGAGATTCTGCCCAGACTGCTCGATGCCTCGCTGAAAACCATCGGCATCACCATTGCCGGGTTTTCCATCGCCATCGTGCTGGGCCTGTTTCTCGCGGTGGCACGCCGCAGCCGGCATCGCTGGTTGTCCTGGCCGATGACCGGCTTGATTGAATTCATCCGCAGCACACCGCTGCTGATTCAGGTGTATTTCCTGTTCTTCGTGTTGCCCAACTACGGCTTCAATCTGTCCGCGCTGCAGGCTGGGATCATCGGCATCGCTCTGCACTACGCCTGCTACACGGCCGAGGTCTACCGCGCCGGACTCGACGCGGTACCGCGCGCGCAATGGGAGGCGGTGACGGCGCTGAACATGAAACCGCTCAACGCCTACCGCAAAGTAATCTTGCCGCAGGCGCTGCGACCCATCTTGCCAGCGCTGGGCAACTACATGATCTCGATGCTCAAGGACACGCCAGTGCTCTCCGCCATCACCGTGGTGGAAATCATGCAGCGGGCCAAGAACATCGGTTCGGAACACTTCCGTTATCTGGAGCCGATCACCATGGTCGGCCTGTTCTTCCTCATTCTCAGTCTCGGCCTCGCCTGGTTCGTTCGCCGACTGGAAAACCGAATGGAGCTTGCCCGATGAACGCATCGATGCCTGCTGGCGACACACAGAACCTTGCCAGCACCGACAACGAGCCAGAGCTGATGGTGCAATTTCGCGATGTGAGCAAACACTTCGGCGACCTGACCGTGCTCAACCACCTCGACCTGGATGTCCGAACGGGCGAGAAGGTGGCGATCATCGGCCCCAGCGGATCGGGTAAGTCCACGCTGCTGCGGGCGCTGATGACCCTGGAAGACATCGATGAAGGCGTGATCATGGTTGATGACCAGCCGCTGACCCACATGCCGGACGCCAGTGGCAATCTGGTCCGCGCCAACGCACGCCACCTGCGTCGCGTGCGCGGCAAGGTGGGCATGGTGTTCCAGAGCTTCAATCTGTTCCCACACATGACCACCCGGCAGAACGTGATGGAAGCACCGGTGCAGGTGCTAGGACTGTCGAAGCGGGAAGCTCGCGAGCGCGCCGAGGAATTGCTGGCCATGGTCGGGCTGGAGGACAAACTCGAGCACTATCCGTCGCAACTCTCCGGCGGCCAGCAACAGCGGGTAGCTATTGCCCGTGCATTGGCGATGCGGCCCAAGGTGATGCTGTTCGACGAGGTGACCTCAGCGCTGGATCCAGAGCTCTGCGGCGAAGTCCTCAACGTCATCCGCCGGCTGGGCGATGCGCACAGCCTGACGATGCTAATGGTGACTCACCAGATGGGTTTCGCTCGGGAATTCGCAGATCGCGTGTGCTTCTTCAACGAAGGCCGGATCCATGAGCAGGGCACACCGGACGAGCTGTTCGGCAACCCGCAGGAGACGCGCACCCAGGAGTTCCTTAGTGCAGTTACCCAGGCGAGCTAGGCTGGTGTAATAGTGCGCCGCTGTTCCGGCGGCTGTTTCACGAGAGCTTTCGCGAGGGAAACGTAATGCTCGAATCACTGCAAAAGATGCTGGCCAAAGGAATGGACAATCCCATGCTGCGCTTCGGGCTGGGCAAGGGCTACCTGGACGCGGGTGACCCGGCTGAGGCCGCGGTTCATTTGCAACGCTGCGTCGAACAGGATCCGAAATATTCCGCCGCCTGGAAGCTGCTCGGCAAGGCACTGCAGGCCAGTGATGATCTCGACGGCGCAAGACGCGCGTGGGAGCAAGGCCTGCTCGCCGCGCAAGCGCACGGTGACAAGCAGGCCGAGAAGGAAATGGGTGTGTTTCTACGCAAGCTGAACAAACAGACCGGCAGCTAGTGTCAGCCGGTCGCCCGCCCTTGCCGAGCCGCTATCAATCGGGCTGGACGAAGCGCAAGCCAACACCCTCGGCATCGACACGCATCACTTCCATTTGCAGCACCGGCGCGGGAATCGGAAGATCCTGAACCTGTCCACTGACCGTCATGCCCGGCTGCAGCTCGGTCAGCTGCGGGTGCTTGACGTAAACCCCACCATCCGAAAGGTCACGGGTGTGCGCAAACACCTCGCCAAACGACTCATGGGTAATGCGGATGCGACACTTCATCGGTGCGCGTGGATGCCGTCGCTGATTCGGGTTGCTCATTGAAGTCCCTGTGCTGGGCGAGCTGTTATTAATACCAGCGTTTCTCGCCGGCTGGCCGCTTTTTAAAGCGCTTCATCGTCCACATGTACTGGCTGGGCCAGGTGCGTACGTAACGCTCGATGACACCGCTCATGGCCGCTACCGCGACTTCGACGTCCTCGTCATACATAGCAGGAGGCGCTGCCTCGAGGATCACCTTGTAGCCCGAACCGTCATCCAGGCGCAACGCGTGAAGAAACACGCCCACTGCCTTGCCGCCGGTGAGCATGCCGGGCACGAACTTGCTGGTCAGGGCTTGAGTACCGAGAAAGGGTACGAACACCCCGGAGCCTTCGCTGGGCTCCGGATCCGCGGGTATACCTACAGCGCCGCCCTTACGGACTTCCTTGATCACGCTGATGATGCCTTCGCGAGTCGAAGGCGCGACCTTGTTGCCCAGCTGTACGCGCTGGCGTTGCAGGAGTTCATCGACTGCCTTGAGCTTCGGCGGGCGATAAAAAATGATCGGTTTGCATTGCGCGCAATAGAAGTGATTGAGCACTTCCCAGTTGCCAAGGTGACTGGTGATACCTACCACGCCCTTGCCTGACGCCAGTGCCTGCTCCAGCACCTCGAGGCCCTGGACGTCCTTGACCAGACGCAGCGTCTTGTCCGCTGGCCAGATCCAGGCGCAGGCGCTTTCGGTGAAAGCCATGCCGATCTGCTGCAGGCTTTGCCCAAGCAGGCGCTCCCGCTCGGAAACATCGAGCTCTGGAAAGCATTTGGATAGATTGGTTCGGGCGACTTCTCGAGAGCGATTGGGGAGCTTCCACATCAGCCAGCCAATGAAGCGACCCGCCCCCTGAACCGCGCGCCAGGGGAGTAGGGCGAACAGGCGCAGAAAGCCAACCACCAGCGCACCTTTGAGCTTGTCCAAGGATCTCTCCCGAAAATTCAAAGACGCTAGTGTAACTGCTTCGCGCGATTGGCTACGCCTGAAGCGTCACCTCCGTCAGGCGTTGTCTGTGGCTGCCGCCAGAGTGGAGTAACGATCGCAGTCAGTGGTGTGGTCCATGACCATGCCGCACGCCTGCATATAGGCGTAGCAAATGGTCGGGCCGACAAAACTGAACCCGGCCTTTTTCAATGCACGGCTCATCGCCTCGGCCTCGGCAGTCACCGCCGGCACCTGGCTGATCGACTCGAAATGGTTGATCTTGGGCTTGCCGCCGACAAAGGACCACAACCAACCCGCCGGATCTTCCAGCTCGAGCCAGCGCTGGGCATTGTGCCGTGCGGCTTCGAGTTTTCGACGGTTGCGGATGATGCCGGCGTCGAGCATGCGTTCGTCGATCTCGGCATCGGTCATCCGTGCCAGACGCTGCGGATCGAAGCCGAACAGCACCTGGCGGTAACGCTCTCGCTTGCGCAACACGGTGATCCAGGAAAGGCCCGCCTGCGCCCCCTCAAGAATCAGAAACTCGAAGAGGACCTGGGGATCACGGGTGGGCACGCCCCACTCGTTGTCGTGGTAGCTCATGTACGACGGGTCGTCACTGCACCAAGCGCAACGCGGCATTTTTTTCATATCCTTGAGTGGGCGAAGAGCAGCTGGAAACTGCGACTGGCGCTACGCCGTAGAGTACGGGTCACCACGGGTTCGAGCGGTTATCGGGTATACTCCGAGGCTTTCTGTCGAAGCCAGCACAGGTGAAATTTTGACCCAGCCTACGCCTGCCGTGCGCACCTTCCAAGACCTGATCCTTGCCCTGCAAAGCTACTGGGCAGAGAAGGGTTGCGTCGTTATGCAACCCTACGATATGGAAATGGGCGCCGGCACTTTCCACACCGCGACATTCTTGCGCGCTGTCGGTCCTGAAACCTGGAACGCAGCCTACGTCCAGCCTTCGCGGCGTCCTGCCGATGGCCGCTATGGCGAGAACCCAAACCGCCTGCAGCATTACTACCAGTTTCAGGTCGTGCTCAAGCCCAACCCGGAAAACATCCAGGATCTGTACCTCGAGTCGTTGCGCCGCATCGGTGTCGACACCTCGGTGCACGACGTACGTTTCGTCGAGGACAACTGGGAATCGCCAACACTGGGCGCCTGGGGGCTCGGCTGGGAGGTCTGGCTCAACGGTATGGAAGTCACCCAGTTCACCTACTTCCAGCAGGTTGGCGGCATCGAATGCTATCCGGTAACCGGTGAAATCACCTACGGCCTCGAGCGACTCGCGATGTATCTGCAGGGGGTCGACTCGGTCTACGACCTGATCTGGACAGATGGCCCGTTCGGCACCGTCACCTATGGCGATGTGTTCCATCAGAACGAGGTGGAACAGTCCACCTACAACTTTGAACACGCCAACGTTGAGAAGCTGTTCGAACTCTTCGACTTCTACGAATCGGAAGCCAACCGGTTGATCGAACTGGAGCTGCCGTTGCCCACCTATGAAATGGTGCTCAAAGCCTCGCATACCTTCAACCTGCTGGATGCGCGCCGGGCCATATCGGTAACAGCACGCCAGCAGTACATCCTGCGCGTTCGCGCGCTGGCTCGTTCGGTGGCGCAGAGCTATTTGCAGGCACGTGCCAAGCTCGGCTTCCCCATGGCCACCCCGGACCTGCGTGACGAAGTATTGGCCAAGCTGGAGGCTGCAGAATGAGTGCACTGGATTTCCTGGTCGAGCTCGGCACCGAAGAGCTGCCGCCCAAGGCCCTGGGCAAATTGTCCGACGCGTTTCGCACGGGCATCGAGAAGGGCTTGAAAGACGCTGGTCTCACCCATGGCCGGGTACAGGCCTTCGCCGCTCCCCGGCGCCTCGCGGTGCTGATTGAACAGCTTGATACCGAACAGCCTGATCGCAGCATCAACCTCGACGGACCGCCGTTGCAGGCCGCCTTCGACGCCGAAGGTGAGCCGACCCAGGCCGCGCTGGGCTTTGCCCGCAAATGCGGCGTGGACCTCGCCGAGATCGACCGCAGCGGCCCGAAACTCAGGTACAGCCGTTCGATCCCCGGCCAGGCAACGTCCGAGCTGCTGCCCGCTATCGTCGAGACATCGCTGAACGAATTGCCCATTCCCAAGCGCATGCGTTGGGCCGCGCGCAAGGAAGAGTTCGTCCGGCCGACCCAGTGGCTGGTCATGCTGTTCGGTGAACAGGTCATCGATTGCACCATCCTTACTCAGCGCGCTGGTCGCGAATCCCGCGGGCATCGCTTCCATAGCCCGAGCCCGGTGCGAATTTCCAAGCCAACAAGCTATCTGGAAGACCTGCGCGGCGCTCACGTCATTGCCGATTTTGCCGAACGTCGCGAGTTGATCGCCAAGCGTGTCGAGCAACTGGCGGGCGAGCAGAACGGCAGTGCCATCGTGCCACCCGCGCTGCTGGACGAAGTCACTGCACTGGTCGAATGGCCTGTGCCGCTGGTGTGTTCGTTTGAAGAACGCTTCCTGGACGTCCCGCAGGAAGCGCTGATCACCACCATGCAGGACAACCAGAAATACTTCTGCCTGCTGGACGCCAACGGCAAGCTGCTTCCGCGCTTCATCACGGTCGCAAATATCGAGTCCAAGGATCCGGCTCAGATCGTTGCAGGTAACGAGAAGGTGGTGCGTCCACGCCTCACCGATGCCGAGTTCTTCTTCAAGCAGGACAAGAAGCAGAAGCTCGACAGCTTCAATGAGCGCTTGAAAAACGTGGTCTTCCAGGCTCAGCTCGGGACCGTGTACGACAAGGCGGTGCGCGTCTCCAGGCTGGCAGCGTTCATCGCCGAACACACCGAAGGCAATGCGCAGTGGGCTGCGCGCGCAGGCCTGTTGAGCAAGTGCGACCTGGCCACCGAAATGGTCGGCGAGTTTCCCGAGATGCAGGGGATTGCTGGTTATTACTACGCCGCCAACGATGGTGAACCCACCGATGTCGCCTTGGCACTGAACGAGCAATACATGCCCCGCGGTGCGGGCGCAGAGCTGCCCAGTACCCATACAGGTGCCATCCTCGCCGTCGCCGACAAGCTGGATACCCTGGTCGGCATCTTCGGTATCGGTATGTTGCCCACTGGCAGCAAGGATCCTTACGCGCTTCGGCGCGCGGCCCTGGGCATCCTGCGCATTCTGATCGAGAAGCGTCTGGATCTGGATCTGGTTGCCGCTGTGCGCTTCTCCATCAACCAGTTCGGTGGTCAAGTCAAAACCGAAGGATTAGCCGATCAGGTTCTCGACTTCATCTTTGATCGCCTGCGTGCACGGTATGAAGACGAAGGCGTCGAGGTAGCCTCCTATCTATCGGTTCGTGCCGTACAGCCGGGCTCAGCGTTGGATTTCGATCAGCGCGTGCAAGCCGTACAGGCGTTCCGCAATCTGCCGGAGGCCGAGGCCTTGGCGGCTGCGAACAAGCGCGTCTCGAACCTGTTGAGCAAATTCGAAGCGAAGCTGCCGGACACCGTCGAGCCCCGTTACTTCGACAACGCCACCGAGTTTTCTTTGTATTCTGCGCTGCAGCAGGCCGAACAAGCCGTGCAGCCGCTGGCCGCGAATCGTCAGTATCGCGAAGCGCTCGAGCGTCTGGCTCATCTGCGCGGTCCGGTGGACGCCTTCTTCGAGGCGGTTCTGGTCAACGCCGAAGATGCTTCGGTACGTGCCAACCGCTACGCCTTGCTTGCCCGGTTGAGAGGACTTTTCCTTGGCGTTGCCGATATTTCCGCACTTGGCTAAGCCAGTGAAGCTGATCGTGCTGGATCGCGACGGCGTGATCAACGAGGACTCAGACGCGTACGTGAAGAGCCTGGATGAATGGATTCCGATCCCCGGCTCAATCCAGGCGATCGCACGGCTGTGCAAGGCCGGCTGGACGGTGGCGGTTGCTACCAACCAGTCCGGCCTCGCCCGCGGCCTGTTCGACGCCACCACGCTTGGCGACATGCATTTCAGGATGCAGCAACTGGCAATGGAAGAGGGCGGCCGCATCGACCTGATCGTCCACTGTCCGCATGGTCCTGATGATGGCTGCAACTGCCGCAAGCCGCTACCCGGGTTGTTCCAGCAAATCGCAGAGCACTTCCATCTCGACGACCTCCGGGGCGTCCCGGTGGTTGGTGACAGCCAGCGTGATCTGCTTGCCGGAACTCACCTTGGCGGGGTGCCTTACCTGGTTCGCACCGGAAAAGGCTCAAAGACATCGGAAGGCTCGCTGCCAACCGGTACCCTGGTGTTCGATGACCTGGCTGCCGTAGTCGATCATCTGCTGGGAGCCAAGCGATGAACGTCTTGCTGCCGCTACGCATCGTGTTGTTCTACCTGTTGCTGTCGTTCACGGCTTTCGCCTGGTGCTTGGTCAGCCTGGTGTTCGCACCTTTCATGTCGTTTCGCACCCGCTACCGGTTCGTGGTCCAGACTTGGTGTCGCAGCGCCGTGTGGTTAGCGAAGGCGGTGGTCGGCTTGCGTTACGAGGTGAGCGGAGCGGAACACGTGCCGGAGCGTCCCTGCGTAATCCTGTCCAAGCACCAGAGCACTTGGGAAACGTTTTTCCTTTCCGCATACTTCGAGCCACTGAGTCAGGTCCTCAAGCGCGAACTGCTCAACGTCCCGTTCTTTGGCTGGGCGATACGACTGCTCAAACCCATTGCGATTGACCGTGAAAACCCTAAAGAGGCGCTACGTCAGGTCGCCAAACAGGGATTGGAGCGGCTGGAGCAGGGCGCCTGGGTGTTGATCTTTCCAGAAGGAACGCGCGTTCCGGTCGGACAGGCCGGCAAGTTCTCGCGCAGCGGCGCGGCGCTGGCCGTCAACGCCAAGCTCCCGGTCTTACCGGTAGCGCACAATGCCGGTACGTTCTGGCCCAAATCCGGCTGGGGCAAGCGGCCCGGGGTGATCCAGGTGGTCATAGGCCCGGCGATGTATGCCGAGAGTGAAGGCCCTCGGGCCGCAGCTGAACTTAATCAGCGCGCCGAAGACTGGATCAATGCAACTGTGGCGGATCTGGAACGCAACGCCTGATCCAGTAGGACAGGCCAAATAAAAAGGGGGAGCAGACCGACGTTTGCTCCCCCTTTCTTTTAGCTCGACGCTCAGCCTTCGACGGAGCTACGGATCAGGTGATCGAAGGCACTCAGCGAGGCTTTAGCGCCTTCGCCAACCGCGATGACGATCTGCTTGTACGGCACCGTCGTCACGTCGCCCGCTGCGAAGATACCCGGTAATGAGGTTTCGCCACGCGCATCGACGATGATCTCGCCGCGCGAGCTCAGCTCCACCGTGCCCTTCAGCCAATCGGTGTTAGGCAGGAGGCCGATCTGTACGAAGATGCCCTCCAGTTCCAGCTCATGGAATTCGCTGGAGTTGCGATCCTTGTAGGTCAAGCCGGTGACCTTCTTGCCGTCGCCGATGACCTCGCTGGTCAACGCGCTGGTGATCACCCTGACGTTGG